>NZ_CP195161.1:620506-930759 GCF_051200835.1 Janibacter sp. GS2 | reverse complement strand
CGCCGGTGAGGAGCTCCCGTCGGAGGTGTCCGCTCACGACGGGCTGCTCGTCCTCGGGGGTCAGATGGGGTGCCGCGACGACGAGGTGGCGCCGTGGCTCCCGGCGGTCCGTGAGCTGATCCGGACCGCGGCGAAGGGGGCGACGCCCACCCTCGGGATCTGCCTGGGCCACCAGCTGGCGGCGGTCGCGCTCGGTGGGGAGGCCGGCCGCAACCCGGCCGGTCGCACCGTCGGGATGCTCACCGTCACCGCTCGCCCCGAGCTCGCGGACGACCCGGTCTTCGCCGCCGCCGCCGGCGCGCCAGTGGCGCACTGGAACGACGACATCGTCACCCGGCTGCCCTCCGGCGCAACGACGCTCGCAATCAACGAGCGGGGCGACCTGCTCGTGGCCAGGCTCGCCCCCACGGTCTGGGGCGTGCAGGGTCACCCGGAGGTGGACCACTCGATCGTCATGGACTGGGCCACGAAGGACGCGGACTCACCCGAGATCGCCGACCTGGACGTCCCCGGTGTGCTCGCCGAGATCGAGGCCGCACTCCCCGCCGTCGACGCCGCCTGGCGCCCGGTGGCGACGGCCTTCGCCGCCCTGCTCTGACCGGTCGGGGGCAGCGCCCGCGCAGGTCTACGTCGGGGCGACGATCGCGGTGGCGATCGCGGCAGCCCCCTCGCCCCGTCCGGTCAGGCCCAGCCCGTCCGTGGTCGTACCGCTGACGCTGACGGCGGCCCCGCAGGCCTGTGACATCGCCGCCTGGGCCTCCTCGCGCCGGGTGCCGATCCTGGGCCGGTTGCCGACGACCTGCACGGCGATGTTGCCGATCTCGAAGCCGGCCCCCCGCACCAGCCGTGCCGCCTCCGCGAGCAGGGTCAGCCCGGAGGCGCCGGCGAGCTCGGGTCGCCCGGTGCCGAAGTGGGCCCCGAGGTCACCGATCCCCGCCGCGGAGAAGAGCGCGTCGCACGCGGCGTGGCAGGCGACGTCGGCATCGGAGTGACCCTCGAGGCCGACCTCCCCGGACCACAGCAGCCCCCCGACCCACAGTGCCCGCCCCGAGTCGGACGCCGCGAAGGCATGGACATCGACACCGATCCCGGTCCGCGGCAGCGCAGTCATGGCGTCAGTCTCCCAGTCGGGCGGGATGGACGACGGCGCCCCCGGCGTTGGACCCGGCGTGCACATCCACGAGTCCGTCGTCATCGGCGCGGGGCAGGGGGGCCTGTCGAGCTCCTTCCACCTGCGTCGTCTGGGCATCGAGCACGTCGTCCTCGACGCCAACGACCACGCCGGGGGCGCCTGGCAGCACCGGTGGGACTCGCTGTCCATGGACGACGTCCACGGGGTCGCCGACCTGCCGGATGCGCCCGCACCGGGAGGCTCCGGGGAGCGCGCCAACGAGGTCGTGGCCGAGTGGTTCGACGAGTACGAGCAGACCCACGAGCTTCCCGTCCTGCGCCCGGTGCGCGTCGACACCGTCACCGACGAGGACGGTCTGCTCGTCGTGCACGCCGGGGAGCGCACCTGGGTCACCCGCACGCTCATCAACGCCACTGGCACGTGGACCCACCCCTTCGTCCCGAGCTATCCGGGCCAGCGCGACTTCGCCGGCGAGCAGTGGCACACCGTCGCCTACCCGGGCAGCGAGCACTTCCGCGGTCGGCGGGTCGTCGTCGTCGGGGGCGGCGCTTCGGCCGTGCAGTTCATCGGGGAGATCGCGCCGATCGCCGAGGTGCAGTGGGTGACGCGGCGTGAGCCGGTGTGGAGCGAAGGGCGGTTCTCCGGCCGGGAGGCGATCGAGGCCGTCGAGCGGCGCGTCCGGGAGGGCCGGCCCCCCGCGAGCATCGTCTCGGTGACCGGTCTGCGGCTGCGCCCCCAGGAGCTGGCGGCGGCGCGGACGGGCGTCTACGAGCGGCGTCGGCCGATGTTCGAGCGTCTCGAACGGGACGGGGTGCGGTGGGCCGACGGGAGCTTCGAGAGGGCCGACGCCATCCTCTGGGCCACCGGTTTTCGTCCCGCCGTACGCCACCTCGCGCCCCTTCGCCTGCGCAGTCCCGCGGGCGGGATCGCGCTGCTGCCCGGCACCCGCGACGTCCAGACATCGGTGACCAGCGCGCTGGACCCGCGGGTCCAGCTCGTCGGCTACGGCCCCTCGGCCAGCACCATCGGTGGCAACCGGGCAGGTCGGGCCGCGGCGCTGGCGGTCCGACGTGGGCTCAGTCCCGGGTCGACCCCAGCAGGCGTTCCGCCCGGGCCAGGTCCTCGGGAGTCGTGATCTTCAGGGCCCGCTCGTCACCCTCGACGACGACCACGCCGTGTCCGAGCGCCTCGACGAGCGCGGCGTCGTCGGTGGCGGTGGATCCCGAGGCGTGAGCCGCGGCGAGCACCTCGCGGTCGAACCCCTGCGGGGTCTGCACGGCGCGAAGGGAGGACCGCCGCGGGGTGTCGGTGATCATCCCGCCGGCGTCGACGACCTTGATCGTGTCGACCACGGGCAGCCCGGGGATGGCTCCCTTCGCCCCCAGGGCGAGCGCCGCCAGGACCCGCTCGAAGACCTCCACCGGGGTGAGGCACCGGGCGGCGTCGTGGACGAGGACCACGTCGACGGCCGGGGAGAGCGCGGCAAGACCGGCGGCCACGGAGTCGGTGCGCTCGGCTCCACCCGGGACCACGGTGGTCGTGGCCGGTCCGGACCCGACGAGCGACCGGATGGCCGACTGCGCCTCCGCGACGCGGACCTCCGGGACGACCACCACGACCTCGTCCGGCCCCGAGGCGAGCACACCGCGCACGGCGTGGTGCAGCAGGGTGGCACCCGCGAGCTCGACGAAGGCCTTGGGTCGGTCCGCGCCCAACCGCGTGCCCGACCCGGCGGCCACGACGACGACGCCCACACCGGATGCGGTGTGGGCGTCGATCGGGTGCTGCAGCGAGTGCTGGTTCAGGACGCGAGGACCTCGTCGAGGATGACCTCGGCCTTGTCCTCGTCCGTCTTCTCGGCGAGCGCGAGCTCGGAGACGAGGATCTGGCGCGCCTTGGCGAGCATCCGCTTCTCCCCCGCGGACAGGCCGCGGTCCTTCTCACGGCGCCAGAGGTCGCGCACGACCTCGGAGACCTTGATGACGTCACCGGAGGCCAGCTTCTCGAGGTTGGCCTTGTACCGGCGGGACCAGTTGGTCGGCTCCTCGGCGTGCGGCAGGCGCAGCACCTCGAAGACCCGGTCCAGACCCTCCTTGCCCACGACATCGCGGACACCCACGAGATCGCAGTTCTCGGCGGGCACCTCGATGGTCAGGTCACCCTGGGCCACCTTGAGCTTGAGGTACTGCTTCTCCTCGCCCTTGATCTTTCGGAATTTGATCTCTTCGATCAGAGCAGCCCCATGGTGGGGGTACACGACCGTCTCACCGACCTTGAAAACCATGTGGAGATTTCCCCTTTCGCGACTCCCAGAATATCACGGCGTGTCGTGGGTCGCACAGGCGAGCCTCACCACCAGAATGCCCCCGCGCGTGCGTCGAGGATGGCAGCGGACAGGGGTGTCTCCGACCGCGCGCCTGACGGCCATGCACGCACCTGTGTCCCGACACAGCGGGACACAGGTGCGACCAACGCCGTCAGGTTGGCTCAGCCGAGCCTTTCCGGTGGACAGGGGCGGCCCTTGGACGACGGATCGATGGGGCGGCCCGACTCAGGGCTGAGGGACGAAGCCCAAGGGCCGCTCCATCGATCCGTCGTCCTGGGTCGGGCCACCCCTGTCCACCCGCCGTCGCAATCCCCGTCCGAGGGGCAGCGCTGATCACGTCCGCACCCCCGGTACGATGTGGCGCGTGAAGCAGACTCTCCGCACCCGTGGTCAGGCCCTCGCCGTGGCTGTCGTCCTGGCTGCCGGCGCCGCCGGCTGCTCGGTCAACTCCCCCTTCCAGACGGCCAAGACGCAGTCCATCGCCGACGGTGTCGCCGTCAACGGCCTGGACGGTGCCGAGGTGAACAACATCGCCCTCGTCGGCGGCGAGGCGGGTGGCGAGGCCACCGTCACCGGCGCCGTGGAGAACACCACGAACCAGAAGATCACCTTCACGATCTCCGCTGGCGGGAGCAAGGCCTCGACCACGGTCCCCCCGAACACGCTGATCACCCTCGGGGAGAAGAACCTCACGCTGAAGAAGGTCAAGGACGGCGCCGGGGACATGACCGGCGTCGAGGTGGGCATCGGCGACCAGAGCGTCCCCGTGGACGTGCCGGTCGTCGCCCCGACCGGTTACTACGAGGAGTTCGCGCCGAAGGGCTACACGGCTCCGCCCACCCCGAGCGCGCCGGAGGCCGAGGAGCACTGACGGCCGGTCGGCCTCAGGCCTCGAACTTGTAGCCGAGTCCGCGGACGGTGACGATGTGCACCGGACTGGCGGGGTCGGACTCGACCTTCGCCCTCAGCCGCTTGATGTGCACGTCGAGGGTCTTGGTGTCACCCACGTAGTCGCTGCCCCACACCCGGTCGATGAGCTGGACGCGGGTGAGCACCCGACCGATGTTGCGCAGCAGCATCTCGAGCAGCTCGAACTCCTTGAGCGGTAGCTGGACCTGGGTACCCCTCACGGCGACGACGTGACGGTCGACGTCCATGCGCACCGGCCCGCCCTCGACGGTCGCGGGCACCAACTCCTCCGGCTCGTTGTTGCGACGCAACACCGCCTTGATGCGTGCCAGCAGCTCGCGCGAGCTGTACGGCTTGGTGACGTAGTCATCGGCGCCGATCTCCAGGCCGACGACCTTGTCGATCTCCCCGTCCTTGGCCGTGAGCATGATGACCGGCACGTTCGACCGCTGCCGGATCGCCCGGCAGACGTCGATGCCGGACAGGCCCGGGAGCATGAGGTCGAGCAGGACGAGGTCAGCACCCTCTCCGTCGAAGGCGGTGATGGCGTCAGGACCGTTCTCGGCGACCTCGACGACGTACCCCTCCTTCTCGAGCAGGTACGACAGGGGGTCCGAGAAGGACACCTCGTCCTCGACGACGAGGATGCGTGTCATCAGCGGTTCTCCTTAGTGGTGGTTGACGGCGTGAGTTTCTCATCGAGCGACTCGGCGGCGACGGGAAGGCGGATGGTGAAGGTCGACCCGTGCGTGCCATCGCTCCACACCCGCACGTCGCCACCGTGGTTGGCGCAGATGTGCTTGACGATCGACAGGCCGAGCCCGGTGCCGCCGGTGGCGCGGGAGCGGGCGGCGTCCATGCGGTAGAAGCGCTCGAAGATCCGTGACTGCTCGGCCTCCGGGACACCGGAGCCCTGGTCGGTCACGGCGATCTCGACGGTGCCCTCGTGCAGGCGAGCGCCTACTCCGACGGCGGTACCACCGTCGGAGTAGGCGATGGCATTGCCCACGAGATTGCGCACCGCGGTGATGAGCATGTCCTCGTCGCCGCGCACGTAGAGCTCGTCGGAGACCTTGTCGGTCAGGGTGATCTCCTTCGCCTCCGCCTCGATGCGCACGTGCTCGAGCGCGAGCTGGACGACGTCCTCGACGTCGACGAGCTGCGGGTCCTGCAGCACCGGTGTGCCCTGGAGCCGGGAGAGCTCGACGATCTCCTTGATCAGACTGCCCAGGCGCACCGACTCGCTCTGCATCCGCCGGGCGAAGCGGAAGACGGCCTCGGGGTCGTCCTTGGCGTCCATGACCGCCTCCGCGAGCAGCGAGATCCCTCCGACGGGCGTCTTGAGCTCGTGGCTGACGTTCGCGACGAAGTCGCGGCGGGTCTCCTCGACCCGCCGTCCCTGCGTCTGGTCCTCGACGAGCAGGAGCAGGTGGTTGGCGCCGAGGGGGGCGACCCGCGCGGACACGAAGACCGTGGAGTTCAGCCCCTGGCGGGTCAGCTCCAGCTGGGCCTCGCGGATCACGCCGTCGCGGGCGACCCGCTCGACCATCTCGACGATCTGCGGGTGCACCAGACGCTGGTTGCGCACGAGACCGTAGGTCACCGCAGCCGGGGAGGTGGTGCTCACGTGACCTTCGAGGTCGAGGACCACGCCCGAGGAGCGGAGCACGGCGAGGACGTCCCCGACGCCGCGCGGCACCTCCGGCTCCGACTCGGGCTCGCTCGCCCGCTCACGGTCGCTCATGGTGATCGCGGCCCAGACGAGGAATCCGATGAGCAGGCCGGCTAGGCCACCCAGAATTGCCGCGGTCGTTGGCTCCACGACATCGAGAGTACTTCTCTCGTGAGGCATGCTGGGACCGAGGCACGGTCCTCGGGGGGTGTGCTTCGCGATGTTCATCTGGGCGCCCAGCGACGTTCACGGGACCAGAGTTGAATGCCTCAGATACCGCGTCCGCACGAACTGAAAGAGGATCCATGCGTCAGGCCTTCCACGACGAGCTCGACCAGGTGGCACACGACCTCGTCGACCTCGCCACCCTCGTCGGCTCGGCGATCCACCACTCGACCTCGGCCCTGCTCGAGGCCGACGTCCAGCTCGCCGACCAGGTCATCGAGGCCGACCAGGAGATCGACGACCGGCGCAACCAGCTCGACCTGAAGTCGGTCGACCTCCTGGCGCGCCAGGCGCCGGTCGCCAGCGACCTGCGCACCATCGTCACCTCGATGCGCATGTCCGGCGACCTCGAGCGCATGGGCGACCTCGCCCGCCACGTCGCGAAGGTCGCCCGGCTGCGTTACCCCAAGTGCGCCGTCCCCGACGAGATGCGCGACTCCTTCCTCCACATGGGTCGGGTCGCCGAGGAGATCGTCGCCCGCGTGGCCGACATCATCGTCACGCAGAGCCTCGAGGGTGCCCGTGACATCGAGGAGATCGACGACCAGCTCGACGAGCTCCACCGCTCGATGTTCGCGCTCCTCGCCGAGGGCACCTGGCAGCACGGCAGCACTGCCGCCGTCGACGTCGCGCTCCTCAGCCGTTACTACGAGCGCTTCGGCGACCACGCCGTGACCGTGGCCCGCCGCGTCCGCTTCCTCGTCACCGGCACGCTCGACGGCGTCGAGGAGGACCCCCTCGACGTCGACGACGGGATCTGAGCGCGCAAGGGCAGGCGCAGGGGATCTGAGCGCGCGAGGAAGGGGGTCTGCCCGACTCAAGGACCGAGGAACGAGGTCCAAGGGCAGACCCCCTTCCCTCGCGCGGTCCCGGGCGGTCCCGGGCGGGAGCGGCCGGGAGCGGCCTACTTGCCCTGGTTCGCGACCTTCGCGGCCTCGGCCGCGGCGGCCTCGGGGTCGAGGTACTCGGCGGGCCGGGTGGGCATGAAGTCCTCGCCGAGGTCGTAGACGAGCGGCATGCCGGTGGGGATGTTCAGCTCCGCGATGTCCTCGTCGCTGATGCCGTCGAGGTGCTTGACGAGACCGCGCAGCGAGTTGCCGTGGGCGGTGACGAGCACCGTGCGACCGGCGGCGAGGTCCTCGCGGATCGGCCCCTCCCAGTAGGGCATGAAGCGCTCGATGACGTCCTTGAGGCACTCGGTGCGGGGCACCTCGATGCCCGCGTACCGCGGGTCGTCGGTCTGGGCGAACTCGTCGTCGGGGTCGATCTGCGGCGGAGGGGTGTCGAAGCTGCGGCGCCAGAGCATGAACTGCTCCTCGCCGTACTTCTCGCGGGTCGAGGCCTTGTCGAGCCCCTGGAGGGCGCCGTAGTGGCGCTCGTTGAGGCGCCAGTCGCGGCGCACCGGGATCCAGTGCCGGTCGGCGGCGTCGAGGGCGAGGTTGGCGGTGGTGATGGCCCGGCGCAGGACCGAGGTGTGGACGACGTCGGGCAGGACGCCGGCCTCCTTCATCAGCTGGCCGCCGCGGACGGCCTCCTGTCGGCCCCTGTCGATGAGGTCGACGTCGACCCACCCGGTGAAGAGGTTCTTATCGTTCCAGTCGGAGCGGCCGTGGCGAAGCAGGATCAGAGTCGACATGGGGCAAGCGTAACGACGGGACCAGGTGCTGGCCGATGGGGATGCGGCCCGACTCAGGGAGTGAGGAACGAACGACCAAGGGCCGCGTGCCCGTCGGCCGGCACCGCTGTGTGATGGGGATGCGGCCCGACTCAGGGAGTGAGGAACGAACGACCACGGGTCGCGTGCCCGTCGGCCGGCGCCGCTGTGCTCAGCGCTCGAGGACCGACCGGAAGGCCTCGAGGTTGCGCAGCGACTCACCGCGCGAGACGCGCCAGTCCCACTCCTTCTGCATCGAGCTGCGGAAGCCGAGGAGGAGCAGCTCGTTGAAGGGCTCGTCCGCGGCCTCGAGCAGCACCCCGAGCACCTGGTCGACGAGCTGCGGGGTCACGGCGCGAAGGGGGATCCGTCCCCCGACGTAGACGTCACCGGAGCCGTCGATGGAGTACGCGAGGAGCGGCATGCGCAGGTTGCGCCGCAGCAGGAAGCGGTAGACCTCGGCGTGGTTCTCGTCGGCGTTGCGGATGACGAAGGCCGAGACGGACAGGGCCTGCTCACCCACGACGAGCGAGGCCACGGTCTTGAGCTTCTTCTCCCCCGGCAGGGTGACGACGAGCTCTCCGTCCCTGGTGCCGCTCTCGTGCTCGATCTCGGCCTCGGCGATGACCTCCCGGACGACGTCGAGGGCCTGCTGACGGTCCTTCATCCGGCCACCTCCGCGGGTACCTGTGCTCGTTCGGACACCGCATCAGCGTAGACGTCGAGGAGCTTGTCGACCGTGGCCGACCAGCCGAATCCCTGGGCCCGCTCCCGCGCCCGCTCCCGCAGTCGCGTCGCCTCCTGCGGGTCGTCGAGGAGCCGGCCCAGCTCCTTGGCCCACACCGTCGGGTCGTGGCCGTCGACGAGGACGCCCCCGTCCCCGACGGCCGTGCGCAGTCCGCCGACGTTCGCCGCGACGACGAGCGCTCCGCTGGCCTGCGCCTCCACTGCGACGAGACCGAAGGACTCCGTGTGGGAGGGGACCGCGACGACGTCGGCGGCGCGGTACCAGTCGGCGAGCTCCGCCCGGCCCACGGGCGGCGCGAGGTGGAGCACGTCACCGACGCCGAGCTCCTCCCCGAGATCGCGCAGACGGTCGGGGGCGGCCAGCCCGCGGCCGGAGGCTCCACCGAGCACCGCGACGACGAGCCGCTCCCGCAGCTCCGGCCGCTCCCGGAGGAGCTCGGCGGCGGCGCGGACGAGCACGTCGGGCCCCTTGAGTGGCTGGATCCGACCGACGAAGAGCAGCACGAGCGCGTCCTGGGGCAGGTCGACCCGCGAGCGCGCCTCGTCGCGGTCCCCCGGGACGAAGCGCTCGAGGTCGACCCCGGGCGGCACGACGACGACCTGGTCGGGATCGGCCTCGTAGTACTCCACGAGCTCGTCCGCCTCGGCGTCCGTGTTGGCGATGAGCCGGTCGGCGATGTCGACGACCTGGGCCTCGCCGATCTCGCGTCCCGGTGGTTCGGGGACGTCGTCCGCCGCGAGCTGACGGTTCTTCACCCGGGCCATCGTGTGCATGGTGTGCACGAGCGGGACCTGCCACCGCTCCGCCACGAGCCAGCCCACCTGCCCGGAGAGCCAGTAGTGCGAGTGCGCCAGGTCGTAGTGACCCGGCGGGACCCGGGCGATCTCGCGCATCATCCCCGCCGCGAAGGCGCACAGCTGTCCCGGCAGGTCCTCCTTGACGAGCCCCTCGTAGGGCCCGGCGTCGACGTGCCGCACGAGCACCCCCGGGGACAGCTCGACGGTGTCCGGCAGGTCGGCCGCGGTGCGCCGGGTGAAGATCTCCACCTCGACCCCTCGCTCGGACAGCTGCCGGGCCGACTCGACGACGTAGACGTTGAGACCGCCGGCGTCTCCGGTCCCCGGCTGCGCCAGGGGCGAGGTGTGCACGCTGATCATCGCCACGCGGCGGATCGACTGGCTGCTCACGGGGTCGCCCGTCGGTCGCTCGTCACGTCGCACGGCCCCCAGCCTAGTTCCGACCGGTGACGGCCTACGCTGCCCGGGTGCCCACCCAGCGCCCCGTCGGGACCATCACGCGCGGGACCACCAACGCCAACCGGCTGCGTCGGTGCGACCGCTGGCTGTTGGCGACCCAGCGCGCGGTCCTGACGAAGGGGGCGTCCCCCGTCCTCGTCGACCTCGGCCACGGGGCGAGCGGGGTGACGACGGCCGAGTGGGCCCAGCGGGTGCGCCCGGTACGCCGCGACGCGCAGGTGATCGGTCTCGAGATCGACCCCGCCCGGGTCGAGGGTGCCCAGGCCTGGGCCGGCCCGGGGGTGGACTTCGCGCTCGGGGGCTTCGAGGTCCCGCTCCCGGACGGCGCGCGGGCCCGGGTGGTGCGCGCCTTCAACGTGCTGCGGCAGTACGACGAGAGCCGGGTCCGGGCGCCCTGGCGCGCGATGGCCGCGCGTCTCGACGACCGGGGCATCGTCATCGACGGCACCTGCGACGAGCTCGGGCGGCTCGGCAGCTGGATCACCCTGGGTCCGGAGGGCCCGCGCACCCTGACCCTGTCCTGGCGGCTGCGCGACCTCAGTGCGCAGCGACTCCCTTCGGTCGTCGCGGAGCGGTTGCCCAAGGCACTGATCCACCGCAACGTCCCGGGCGAACCCGTCCACGCCCTGCTCACCCGGCTCGACGACGCGTGGCGACGGGCCCTGCCCTTCGCTGCGTACGGGGCACGACAGCAGGCGGTGGCGGCCTTCGGCGAGGTCGCCGCCGACCGTGCGGTGATCGGTGGGGCGGACCGGTGGCGACTGGGTGAGCTCACCGTGCCGTGGTCGCTCGTCGCACCGCGGTCCGGGCCGCTGGCTCAGCGCTGGTAGTCGTCCCCGAGGCGCACGATGTCGTCCTCGTCGAACTCGCCGTAGGCGATCTCCAGCACCCGTCCGGGGACCTGGGTGGGATTGCCCAGTCGGTGGACCGAGCCCCGCGGGATCCACACCTGCTCGCCCGGCTGCGCGCGCCACGCCTGCTCACCCACGGTGACGTCGAGCGGGCCGTCGAGGACCTGCCAGAGCTCGGCCCGGTGCTCGTGGGTCTGCAGGGACAGCCGCTGACCGGGCTCGACGGTGATGATCTTCACCGTCGTCGCCTCGTTGACGGTGAACTGCTGGAAGCCGCCCCAGGGCCGCTGGGACTGCTGGATCGACCCCCTCGGGTCGGGCACGGTGGTCACGAAAGTCCCCCCTTCGCTCGGTGCTGTCCCGAGCATTGTGCCCTGACTCAGCGCCGCCTGCCCATGATCGAGTCGATGGCCGGACGCACGTCCGCGAGGTAGACGCCGGCGAGGACGATCCCGATGATCGCGAGGATCCCGAAGCCACCGCCCAGGACGGCGAAGCCGAGGAGCGTCGCGATGGCCAGTGCAGCGACCCAGAAGGTCTTGGTCTGCTTGCCGGCCGCGACGAAGGCATCCGGACGTTGACGCACCGCGTGGAGGAGCGCGTAGACCTCGGCGCCGAGGGCGAGGAGCCCCAGGCCGAGGATGATCCATCCTTGGAGCTCACTGATGATCTGCACGCGGCCAGCCTAGGCGGGCACGTCGACGACGAGCGTCACCGGCCCGTCGCCGTGGATGTCCACCGCCATGTCGGCCCCGAATCGCCCGGTCGCCACGGGGATCCCGCGCTCGCGCAGGCCGGCGGCCACGCCCTCGACGAGGGGTTCCGCGACGGCGCCGGGCGCCGCGGCACCCCAGGAGGGACGGCGGCCCTTGCGCACGTCGGCGTGGAGGGTGAACTGGCTGACGACGAGGACCTCCCCGCCGCTGTCGGCCACCGAGGTCTCCCCGGACATGATCCGCAGGTCGGCGATCTTGCGCACGGTCGTCGCGATCTCCTGCGGCCCGTCGTCGTGGGCCACACCGACGAGCGCGACGAGACCGGCACCGATCTCGCCGACGGTCTCGCCGTCGACGCGCACCCGCGCCGAGGTCACGCGCTGCAGGACCGTCCTCACCGGTCGGCCAGGGGCAGCACCTCGACGGCCCCGACGGGGCGGCCGTGGCCGAGCACGGGCTGGTCGGCGAGCTCTCGCAGACCGCTCGTCTCGACGCCGAGGGCGAGCAACGCGTGGGCGAGGAGGCCGCGGCGGGCCCGGGCGAAGGGGGCTCCGTCGCTCACCTTCATCGCGACGCCGCGACCGTCGGCGAGACCGGCCGCGTAGACGGACTCGGCGCCGTCCTTGGCGATGAGGCCAGGGACGGACTCCATGAAGGCGGTGACGTCCCGGCCGCTGCCGCCGACCATGTGCGGTGCGGTGCGCATGGCGGTCGCGACCCGCCCTTCGTCGGTGTCCTCGTCCGCGGCGGCCAGCATCCCGAAGGACGCGGCGAGCCCACTCAGCGGGACCGCGAAGAGCGGCGCTCCGCAGCCGTCGATGGTCGTGTGGGTGACCGGGCCGATCACGTCAGCGGTGGTGCTGCGGATCGCCTGCTGGAGCGGGTGCCCGGGGTCGAGGTAGTCCTGTGTCGACCAGTCGTTGAGGATGCAGGTCACGAGCATGCCGGCGTGCTTGCCGGAGCAGTCCTGGGCCACCGGGGCCGGGCGGTCGCCGGCGGCGAGCCAGCGGGCGTGCTCGAGCTCGCCCAGCGGCAGGGCCGGGGTGTTCTGCAGGGCACCGAGGTCGAGGCCGACGGTGGCGAGGATCTCGCCCACGCCCTCGCGGTGCACCTCCTCGCCGGAGTGGCTCGAGCAGACGAGCGCGAGCAGGTGCGGCGGCAGGTCGAGGCCGTGACGGACCATCGCGAGAGCCTGGAGGGGCTTGAGCGAGGAGCGCGGCAGGACGGGGTCGTCGACGCGCCCGTGACGAAGGGGGGTCCCTCCGGAGGGCTCGGTCGCGACGAGCGTCGCTCGGTGGGCGGACTCGACAAAGCCCCCGCGGGTCACATGGACCAGCACGGGGGCCTCGTCGAGGCTGACGGGGGTGGAAGCCTGGGCGGTCACCCGCCGGAGGCTACCGGGCAGCCGGTGGGACTGTCAGTCGCCGACCTTGTCGGCAGCCTTGTCGGCGGCCTTCGTGGTCTTCGCGGCGGTCTTCTTCGCGGAGGTGGCGGTCGACTTGGTCGCGGTGCGGGTGCGGGTCGCGGCCTTCTTCGTCGTGGTGGAGGTGCCCTTGGCGGCGCTGGCGGTCCGCTTGGCGGAGCCGGCGACGGCCTGGGTGGCCTTGTCGGTGTCGACGTCGACGGAGTCGACGACCGCGTCCGCGGCCTTGGCGGCCTCCTTGCGACCGATGGTCAGCGTGGCCTTGGCCGAGCGCTCGACGTCGGCGACGGCCTTGCGGACCGTGGTGACGACACCCTTGCCCAGCGCGACCGTGGACTCGGCCTGGTCGACGAGGTCCTGGGTCGCCTTCTGCTTGCGCATCCGGGTGACGAGGTCCTCGCCGCGCTTGGCAAGGTCGTTGTAGTAGTTCTGCGCCTCGGTCGGGGCGGCCTTGACGCGGGCCTGGACCTTCTTCGGCTCCAGCTCGGAGCGAAGGGAGGCGATCTGGCCGGTGTAGCCGCGGAAGGTCTCGACGGCGAGGTCGGTGGCTCCGACGGTGGCGTAGGTCTGGTCGGTGACGACCTTCTTGACAGTGGTGGTGACGCTCATGAGTTTCTCCTTGAGGTGCTCTTCGTGGACGAGGACGTGGTCCCCCGCGGGGCGCGGGTCGCCGGGGTGGTCTTCTTCGAGCCCGGCGTCGTCGACGAGCTCTTCTTCGTGGCCGCGGTCTTCTTCGCGGTGGTCTGCTTCGCTGCCGTGGCCGGCGCGGTCGGGGTGGGAGCCGTCGTCTCGGCGGCACCGCCGGTCTCCTTGGCCGCCTTGCGGGCGGCTCGGGACCGGGGCGTCGGCCGGGCCGGCTCCGCGGCGCCCTTCGTGGCGGTCGCGCCGCCGACGAAGGACTCGTAGATGTCGAGCATGGTCTGGCGCTGGCGCGAGGTGAGCGCCGGGTCGGTGCCGATGGCGGCCCGGGTGGTGGCGCCCGCCTCCGCGGCGGCGTCCTTGGGGTCGAGGAGACCCGCCTGGACGTAGAGGGTCTCGGCCGAGATGGACAGCCCCTTGGCGATCTGCTGGAGGATGTCGGCGCTCGGGCGCTTCACCCCGCGCTCGATCTGGGAGAGGTAGGGGTTGGAGACCCCGGCGAGGGCAGACAACTGCCGCACGGACAGCTTCTTGGTCAGGCGCTGCTCTCGCAAGTAGTCACCGAGGCTGTTGCCCAGGTTGCCCGGGAGGGCGTCCAACGGATTCTTCGACATGACCCCAGTGTGCTTGCCTCAGTTAGCAGTTTGCAAGCTGGGGGCAGCACTTGTGACCGAGATCTCGCGCCACCCCGACCAGGCCGGCCCCGCCCTCGTCTCAGCGGGGGACGATCTCGGTCTGGGCGGCGGAGATGGTCGGGGCGACGAGGAGGTCCACCTGCGCGTCGGTGTTGCGCTTGAGGACCGCCAGCGCGATCGGTCCGTCCTCGTGGTGCCGAGCGGCGGACGTGACCCGCCCGACGACCTTGTCCCCGAGGAGGACCTCGGCTCCGGCCTCGGGGAGCGTGTGCCCCGAGCCGTCGAGGTGGAGGAAGGCGATCCGCCGGGGCGGCCGACCGAGGTTGTGGACCCGGGCGACCGTCTCCTGACCGCGGTAGCAGCCCTTGTGCAGGTGCACGGCGGTGCGCAGCCAGTCCACCTCGTGGGCGATCGTGCGGTGATCGGTCTCGGCTCCCAGACGCGGCCGCCAGGCGGCGACGCGCAGGGCCTCGGCGGCCCAGGTCCCGACGAGCTCGCGGTCCCCGACCGCGGCAGTGACCCCGTCGGCCGGGACGATGACCTCGCGCCACCGCCGGTCCCGACCCGGGTGCTCCTCGGCCGGCGGACCGTAGGTCGCCGTGTCACCGACGACCCGGGGCCAGGGGTCGAGCCACGTCGGCGGCTCGCCCTCGACCCCTTCACGGTCGACGCTCTCCCCGAGGACGGCATATCGCTCGGACACGTCCTCGACCTCGACGCGGAGCATGAATCGCATCGAGTCCAACCAGGCCGTCAGGGCCGGCGCCGTGCCCGGCTCGACACTCAGCCAGGTCCGCTCCCCGTCGTCGACGACGTGCAGTGCGTGCTCGACGTGGCCCTTCGGCGTGAGCACGAGCGACTCCACCGAGGTGCGCGGCGGCAGGCCGCTCAGCTGCTGGGAGGTCAACGAGTGCAGCCAGGTCAGCCGGTCGGGTCCGGAGACGGTGACGACGTCGCGGTGGGAGAGGTCGACGACGCCGAGCCCCTCGGCCAGCAGTCGCTGCTCGCGCATCGGGTCGCCGTAGTGGGCAGCGACTCCCGCGTCGATCCCGTCGCCCGGGACGGCGCCCGGGGCCTGTAGCAGTGGTGAGGCGGTCATGCCCCTCCTTCGGTGTCGGTGGCGCACTCGGCGCAGTGGCCGTGGATGGCCATGTGGGTCAGGTCGGCGTCGAAGCCGGTCTCCCCGCGCAAGCGCTCGGTGAAGTCCTCGGCGAAGGCCGGGTCGACCTCGACCACGCGCCCGCACGAGCGGCAGCGCAGGTGCAGGTGGCCGTGGCGGCCGGCCCGGTGGTAGGTCGGCGCACGGTGGTCCAGGTGGGTGTGCTCGACGAGGCCGACCTCCTCGAGGGCATCGAGGGTCCGGTAGATCGTCGACGGGGGCAGCTGTGGCCCTCCGTCGGAGCCCACCAGCGCGACGATGGCATCGGGGGTGAGGTGCGAGCGCCGGGTGAGCGCCGAGAGCACACGGCGGCGCTGCTCGGTCATGCGCAGACCGTGTCGGCGCAACACCTCACCCGGGTCGTCCATGGCCCTAATCTACGGCCCGCCGCTCGTGGGCCCTACTCTGTGGCCATGCTCGAGGAATTCGACGACTCCACCGATGAGTCAACCCACCCGCCGCGGCGCACCCGACGACGGATGGGCCGGGGCCGGCGGATCCTCGTGTCCGTGCTCGCCCTCGTGCTGCTCGTCGTCGTCGGCATCGGCGGCTACGGCTGGTTCCTCAGCAGCAAGGTCGACCGCAACCTCGCCCACGAGAACCTCCTCGGCGAGGCGCGGGACCAGAAGACCTCGAGCCAGGGCGAGAAGCTCGTCGACGACGCCGGGGACAACTACCTGCTCATCGGGTCCGACGCCCGCCCCGGGGACGGGGGCCGCGCCGACGTGATCCAGCTCGTCCACGTGGACGAGGCCAAGGACAACATCTGGATCATCCACTTCCCCCGCGACCTCTACGTGCCGATCCCCGGCCACGGCGAGGACAAGATCAACGCCGCCTACGCCTACGGCAAGTCGCCCCTGCTCGTGCAGACGATCCAGGACCTCGTCGGTGTGAAGATCGACCACGTGGCCCAGACCGACTTCGAGGGCTTCCAGGAGCTCACCGACGCCCTCGGCGGCGTCACCGTCGACAACGCGCAGGCCAGCCCCAAGTACCCCGCGGGAGCCACCGAGCTCGACGGCGACACCGCGCTGGAGTACGTCCGCGAGCGCAAGACGCTCGAGGAGGGCGACATCTCGCGCGGTCAACGGCAGCAGGCCTGGCTCAAGGGCATCATGAGCAAGACCCTCACCCCGGGCGTGCTGCTCAACCCGAGCAAGCTCAACCAGGTCATCGATGCCGGGACCGAGCACACCGTCGTCGACAACGACCTCACGTCCGGGACGATCCGTCGTGAGGCCATCGGCCTGCGCTCGGCCCGTGGCGAGGACATCCACTTCATCACCGCACCCTTCAGCGGATACGGGACGACCTCCGAGGGTGCCTCGATCGACATCCTCGACGAGCAGGGCATGGACGAGCTCAGCGATGCCCTGCGCACCGACGACCTCGAGGGCTACGACGACTCGTCGGGCTGACCCCCGACGGCGGAGGTCACTCCACCCGCTTGAGCTCCGCGGAGAGGTGGCTCGTCATCGGCTGCCCGACGGCCGCCATGTCCATGACCCACATGAGGTTGGAGTTCACGAGGCCGTACATCCGCGTGGCGGCGGTGTACTCCTTGGCCTGGGGGCTGCGGATCACGCCGTCCGTGTGCAGCTCGATCCGGCCCGGCTCGACGGTGCCGTAGTACATCTCCACGTACCCGGTCGGGTGCGTGAGCAGCAGCTCGGCGTGGCCCTCGCCGCCGGGGCGCCAGAAGCCCAGCTCGGTCCCGGCCGGGCGCACCTTCTCGCCCAGCTCGTCGAGGATCCACGTGCGACTCTCCCACCTGAGGTGGGCCCGCTCGTCGTGGCTGACGATGAGCTCCTGACCGAAGTTCGCCGACTCGATCGTCGGGTAGCCGAGGACTCCGGCACCCTCCCAACGGCCGACGAGCCAGGCGAGGGGTGCGATGTCCGGATGGATCGTGGGGTCGAGGGTGAACACCCGCACATCCTAGGCGGCCCACTGCTGCGCGCCATCCGCTCGGGCGGGATGATCGGGCCATGACCGCATCGCGCCTCGTCGTCAAGATCACCCACGGCCCGCAGGAGGAGTCCCTCGAGCGCCTCGCCCAGGGCCTCACGGTCGCTGCCACCGCTGCCGCCTCGGACCTGGAGGTCTCCCTCTGGCTCACCGGGGACGCCACGCTCGTCGCCACGGCCGGAGCGGACCTCCCGTCGCTCGAGCACTCCGCGCCGCTGGCGGACCTCGTCGCGACGGTGCTCCAGGTGGGCACCGTCACCGTGTGCACGCAGTGCGCCCGGCGGCGCGGACTCCGGGCGAGCGACCTCGTCGAGGGGGCCCGGATCGCCGGTGCGGCGTCCTTCGTCGAGGAGACCATGGCCGAGGGGACCCGAGCGCTGGTCTACTGACCGTCCCGCCGCTCAGCTGACGGGCAGGCGCGAGACGAGGTGGAGCAGTGGGCCGACGAGCAGGACCGAGGCCACGCCGGCGGCCACCGCCCCGGGCACACCGTCGATCGCCGGCTGCTGCGACGTCGCCCGGCGAAGGGAGAGCGCCGCCCCGGCCCCGACGACGCCCACGAGCGCGGCCCACGGGGCCGACTCCCCGTCGATGAGCCAGTGGGCGAGGAGCGCGGCGATGCCGCCGACGAGCATCCCCGTCGGGACCATCCACGCCGCGCTGCGGGGGCGCTCGGTCAGCAGGTCGACCAGCGCCGCGACGGCCAGGGCGATCCCGGCGACGACGACCGGGCTGCTTCCGTGCGGCACGGTGCTGGTGAGCACGCCGCCGCAGGCGATGATGACGACCCCGAGGGCGGTACCGGCGAGCCCGCGGGCCAGGTCAGCACGCGCGGAGGCCTGGACGAGCGGGTGGAGGCACATCGCGATGATCCCGACGGCGACCGCCGCCGGGACCTGCTCGAGGAAGGGCTCGGAGTCCTGCGCGAGGAGCGCTCCCCCGAGCGCCAACGCCGTGACGGCGAGGACGGCGGACGACCCCACGGGAGTGGGCGATCGCACGAGCCGCGGCCACCCCACGGCGACGACGAGGCCGCCGAGGACGACCGTGATGACCTCGATCACCCGTTCGCCGCTGGCGGCCGCCCCCGCCAGCGCGAGTGCGGCGACGACGGCTCCGGCGACGACCAGCGGACGGGGCCGAATGGCCGGGGTCGCGGGATCGACGGTGCGCGCCCTCTCGCCTGGTGCGTGGCGGGAGGCCCGGGTCGGCTGCTCGGAGGGGGCTGAAGACGTCACGAGGGGGAGGGTATCGGGCCGCGTGCGCTTATTCTGGGGGGCGATGGCCAGACTCCTGCTGCTGACGAACGACCTGGCGCCCAGCGCCGCGGTCGTCCCGGCGCTGGGGCTGCTCGGCCACACGGTGCGCACGCTCCCCGCCGACGCCTCCGCGCTCCTCGGCGCCCCCGAGGCGGATGTCGTCCTCGTCGACGCCCGCCGCGAGCTGTCCCAGGCCCGCTCGCTGTGCCGGGTCATCCGGGCCACCGGCACCTCCATCGCGGTGATCGCCGTCCTCACCGAGGGCGGGCTCGTCGCGGTCAACGCCGAGTGGGCCGTCGAGGACGTCCTGCTCGACACCGCCGGCCCGGCGGAGGTCGATGCTCGGGTGCGGCTGGCGGTGACGCGCTCCCCCGCACTCGACGAGGAGGACGAGCGGATCATCGCCGGCGAGCTGGTCATCGACGAGCACAGCTACTCCGCCCGTCTCGGTTCCCGGCTGCTCAACCTCACCTACAAGGAGTTCGAGCTGCTGAAGTACCTCGCCCAGCACCCCGGGCGGGTCTTCACCCGCGCCCAGCTCCTCCAGGAGGTCTGGGGCTACGACTACTACGGCGGCACCCGCACGGTCGACGTCCACGTGCGGCGCCTGCGCGCCAAGCTCGGGAGCGAGTACGAGCAGCTCATCGGGACCGTGCGCAATGTCGGCTACCGCTTCGTCCCCTCCCGGGACGAGGGCGGCCAGGACGTCGATGAGACCGTGATGACATGACGACCCAGGTCACTCCCTTCGCCAGCCTGTCCCCCGAGCAGCTCACGACCGTGCGGGCCGCGGCCGAGGCCGCCACCCGCGCCGACGACGTCGCTCCCCTGAGCGAGGCCTTCCTCCTCGCCCTCCCCCGCGACGGCGAGCACCTCCTCGCGGCGGACGAAGGGGGCTTCCTCGGCTACGCGCAGGTGGCGCCGGACGGCTCCGCGGAGCTCTTCGTCGACCCGCCCGCCCGCGCGAAGGGGGTCGGCGCCGCCCTGCTGGGCGCGCTCCTGCAGCGACACCCGCAGAGCCACCCCTGGGCCCACGGGGACCTCCCCGCCTCCCGCGCCCTCGCGGCCCGCCTCGGACTCGGGGTCGTGCGTGAGCTCCTCGTCCTGTCCCGACCCGTCGAGGACGGCGACGAGGTCGATCCCGTCCTGCCGAGCGGGGTGACCCACCGGGCCTTCGAGCCCGGGCGCGACGACGCGGCACTGCTCGCGGTCAACGCGGCCGCCTTCGTCGACCACCCCGAGCAGGGCGACCTCGACCGCGACGGGCTCACCGAGCGGATGGCGCAGCCGTGGTTCGAGGCGCAGGGCCTCATCCTGCTCGAGGACGAGGACCCCGAGCGTCTCGCCGGGTTCCACTGGACGAAGATCGACCCGCCGGACGGCGACATCGGCGAGGTCTACGTCGTCGGCGTGCACCCCGACCTCCACGGCCGGGGCCTCGGCGGTCCGCTGACCCGCCTCGGGCTGGCCCACCTCGCCCGGCGCGGCGTCCGGGAGGTCGAGCTCTACGTCGAGGGCGACAACGACCCGGCGCTGGCCACCTACCGACGGGCCGGCTTCGAGCGCAAGGCAGTCCACGTCATGTATTCACCCGGGGTTCACGGCCACGTGGAAGGATGACGGGCATGTCGGCCTCGTCCTCGTCCCCCGCCCGACGACCGGCCCTCGAGCGCCGACGCGGCGCGGCCCAGACCGGTGACGTGACGATCTCCTCGTCCTCCCCGGCGACGACCGACGAGCTGCGCCCCCGGTCGGCCAACGGCCGCTTCGTGCGGGTGTCCCCGCAGGAGGAGTCGAATGCTCCCGACCTGCCCGTCGACCGGTACCTCGATCGGGAGCTCAGCTGGCTGCAGTTCAACGAGCGGGTGCTCCAGCTCGCCGCCGACGAGAGCGTCCCGCTGCTCGAGCGGGCCCGCTTCCTCGCGATCTTCACGAGCAACCTCGACGAGTTCTTCATGGTCCGCGTCGCCGGCCTCAAGCGCCGGATCGCCACCGGCATCGCGGTGCGCAGCTCCTCCGGCCTGGAGCCGCGCGAGGTCCTGGAGCAGATCTCGAAGGTCGCCCACGACCTGACGATGATGCAGACGTCGATCTTCGAGGACAGCGTCCGGCCCGCCCTCGTCGAGGAGGGCATCAGCATCGTGCGCTGGAGCGATGTCGAGGAGGCGGAGCAGGAGCGGTTCGGCGACCTCTTCAGCACCGAGATCTTCCCCGTGCTCACACCGCTGGCCGTCGACCCGGCCCACCCCTTCCCGTACATCTCGGGGCTCTCGCTCAACCTCGCGGTCATCCTCATCAACCCCAAGACGGGCAAGGAGCACTTCGCGCGCATCAAGATGCCGCCCTCGCTCCCGCGCTTCCTCCAGGTGCGCCGGGCGAATGCCTCGGTCACCTCGGACCTCTTCGAGGCCCAGTTCGTCCCCCTCGAGGACGTCATCGCCGCCCACCTCGACCAGCTCTTCCCCGGCATGGAGGTGCACGAGCACTACTCCTTCCGGGTCACCCGCAACGAGGACCTCGAGGTCGAGGAGGACGACGCGGAAAATCTGCTCGCCGCGCTCGAGAAGGAGCTGACCCGGCGCCGGTTCGGCCCACCGGTGCGCCTCGAGGTCGAGGAGGATCTCGACGACCACGTCATGGAGCTGCTCAGCCGCGAGCTCGGGGTCACCGACGAGGAGGTCTACCGACTGCCCGCTCCGCTCGACCTGCGGGGTCTCAACGAGATCGCCGACATCGACCGCACGGACCTGCACTATCCCCCCTTCGTCGCCCGGACCAACGCCGACCTCGCCCCCGCGGAGTCGTCCAAGGCGGCCGACCTCATCGGCCGGATCGCCAAGCACGACGTGCTGCTGCACCACCCGTACGACTCCTTCTCGACGTCGGTGCAGGCCTTCATCGAGCAGGCCGCGGCCGACCCGCACGTGCTCGCGATCAAGCAGACCCTCTACCGCACGAGCGGTGACAGCCCGGTCGTCGACGCCCTCATCGATGCCGCCGAGGCCGGCAAGCAGGTCCTGGCCGTCGTCGAGATCAAGGCCCGCTTCGACGAGCAGAACAACATCGAGTGGGCCCGCAAGCTCGAGCACGCCGGGGTCCACGTCGTCTACGGCATCGTCGGGCTGAAGACCCACTGCAAGCTCGCCCTCGTCGTGCGCCAGGAGCCCGACGGGGTCAAGCGCTACTGCCACGTCGGTACCGGCAACTACAACCCCAAGACGGCCCGCCTGTACGAGGACATGGGGATCCTCACCTCCGACCCGGAGGTCGGTCAGGACCTCACCCGGCTGTTCAACCAGCTCTCCGGCCTGGCCCCGCGCAGCAAGTTCAAGCGGCTGCTCGTCGCCCCCCGGACCATCCGCGACGGCCTCCTGGAGCGCATCGACAAGCAGATCGCGCGCCAGGAACGCCACGGCGACGGGTACATCGGCGTCAAGGTCAACTCGCTCGTCGACGAGCAGACGATCGACGCCCTCTACCGGGCCAGCACGGCCGGGGTACCCGTCGACGTCTGGGTCCGGGGCATCTGCACGATCCGGCCGGGGGTCGACGGGCTGAGCGAGAACGTCCGGGTCCACTCCGTGCTCGGGCGCTTCCTCGAGCACTCCCGGATCTTCCTCTTCGGCCGGGGTGAGGGTCGCGAGGCGTGGATCGGCAGCGCCGACCTCATGCACCGCAACCTCGACCGACGGGTCGAGGCCCTCGTGCGCATCGTCGAGCCGAGCCACGTCCACCAGATCTTCGACCTGGTCGAGCGCGCCATGTCCGCTGACTACGCCCACTGGTCGCTCGCGGGCGACGGGCGGTGGACGCGCGTCCACCAGTCCTCGGACGGCCAGCCGCTCCCGGACATCCACGCGGCGCTCATCGCCATGCACGCCAAGCGCCGCCGCAAGGCCCGGCGCTGACCATGGCCACGGTCCTGGCCGCCGGCACCCTGCCCTGGCGCCGTCGGCGTGGTCGCCTCCAGGTCGCCCTCGTCCACCGTCCGCGCTACGACGACTGGTCGTGGGCGAAGGGCAAGCTCGATCGGGGCGAGACCTTCCCCGCCGCCGCGACCCGGGAGACCCTCGAGGAGGCCGGTCTGCGCGTCCGCCTCGGCCACCCCCTGCCCACGACGACGTACACGGTCGCCGGGAACGGCCACCCGACCGCGAAGGAGGTCCGCTACTGGGCCGCCGAGGTGGTCGGGGGCGATGGTGAGCTCGTCCACGAGGTCGACGAGGTCGCCTGGCTCGAGACCGACGCCGCGACGGCCCGCCTGACGTACGCGCACGACCGCGCCCAGATCGAGGCCCTCGTCGCCGCCGAGACGCGCGGTCGGCTCTCGACGTGGCCGCTCGCGCTGGTGCGGCACGCGAAGGCGTGCCCTCGCTCGTCGTGGACCGCCGAGGACGCGCTGCGACCACTGGATGATCGGGGGCGGGACCAGGCGGCCGGGTTGGTCCCCCTGCTGGACGCCTACGGCATCACCCGCCTGGTGACGAGCCCCTCCGCCCGCGCCCGGGACACCCTCGCCCCCTTCGCCCGGCACGGTGGCGCACGGCTGCGCCTCAAGCCGGGTCTGTCGGAGGAGGGCCACGAGCAGGACCCGGCCCGGGCGGGCCGACATCTGCAGCGTCTGCTCGAGCGCGGCGCCCCGGCCGCCCTGTGCAGCCACGGAACGGTCCTGCCGGCTCTCGTCGCGCAGCTGCGCGAGCGGCTGGACCCCGACCTCGAGGGCGCCGCCCGCCGTGGCCCCGAGGACCTGCTCACCGGTGACCTGGCGAAGGGGGAGACCGTGCTGGCCCACCTCATCGGCACCGGAGACGATGCGCGGGTGGTCGCCGTCGAGCGGTACGACCCGCGTGACCCCGTCTGAGCGTCGTCGAGGACTACGGTGATGGACATGTCACCCCGCGTGCTGATCTTCGACGTCAACGAGACGCTGTCGGACATGTCCGGCCTGGCGCAGCGATTCACCGATGTCGGCGCCCCGGCCCACGTCGCGACCAGCTGGTTCGCCGGCCTGCTGCGCGACGGCTTCGCGCTGACCGCCGTGGACTCCAGCGACGCGTTCGCCCACATCGCTGCCGAGTCCTTGCGGGTCAGCCTCCACGGGACACCGCTGAACCGCGAGAGCGCGGACGCGGTCTCCCACATCATGGGCGGGTTCGCCGAGCTCCCCGTGCATCCCGACGTCCCTGACGGCGTCCGGGCGCTGCGGGGTCTCGGGATCCGGCTGGTGAGCCTGAGCAATGGGTCCGCGTCCGTGGCCGAGGGTCTGTTCGAGCGCGCCGGGATCCGTGAGCACTTCGAGCGACTCCTGTCGGTGGAGGACGCCGGCCGATGGAAGCCCGCCCCCGAGGCCTACGCGTACGCACTGCAGGAGTGCGGCGTGGGCCCCGGGGACGCGATGCTCGTGGCCGTCCATCCCTGGGACATCGACGGGGCCGCCCGGGCGGGCCTGGACACGGCCTGGGTGAACCGCGAAGGGGGTCCCTACCCGGAGTACTTCACCGCTCCCGGTCTCCGGGCGGGGTCCCTGGCCGGCCTCGCCGATCAGCTGACCTGAGTCGGGGTCAGACCCCCGTCCGGTCGGAGGCGGCCACAGTTTGTTGGCTGCTGGAGGACTGGGGACGCCCGCACCCGGTGGTCCGCGGCGGTGCCACGGAGTGTGCAAGTGCGATTCACCGACTGTTCACGTGGAGGGGCCCGTCCGGACACCGTCCCTGCCTACCTTCGATGTGTACGACCACGGTGGTCGCGACGACTCGCCGCCGCGGCGGGTCCCACACCTGAGAGAGGTCAACCAGACGTGATTCGCTCCACCCGCAGCCGCAAGGCGCTCACCGCCTCAGCCGCCCTTGCCCTGTCCTTCTCGCTGGCTGCCTGCAGCGCCGCCAACGAGAGTTCCGCCAGTGCCGATGAGAGTGCCACCAGCGAGGCCACCGGCGCCGTCAAGGGCGCCGGCGCCAGCTCGATGGAGAAGGCCCAGAACGAGTGGATGGCCAAGTTCACCGACGAGGCCCCCGATGCGACCGTCGAGTACGCGCCGGACGGTTCCGGTACCGGACGCGAGAAGTTCATCAACGGCGCCGTCGACTTCGCCGGCTCCGACTCCGCCATGGAGAAGGAGGAGCTCACGACGGCCTCGGAGAAGGGCTGCACCGGCGAGACCATCCAGTTCCCCGTGTACGTCTCCCCGATCGCCGTCGCCTACAACCTCGAGGGCGTCGATGAGTTGAACCTCAGCCCCCAGGTCATCGCCGACATCTTCGCGGGCAAGATCACGAAGTGGAACGACCCGGAGATCGCCAAGGACAACCGGGACGCAGACCTGCCCGACACCAAGATCACTCCGGTCAACCGCTCCGACGAGTCGGGGACCTCCAAGAACTTCAGCGCCTACCTCAGCGAGGCCGCCCCGAAGCGCTGGAAGCACGAGCCGGACGACGTCTGGCCGGTCAAGGGCGGCGAGGCGGCCAAGGGCACCTCCGGCGTCGTCGACACCATCGGCGCCGGCGAGGGGAACATCGGCTACGCCGACGCCTCGCAGATCGGTGAGCTCACCGCCGCGAAGATCACGGCCGGCGACGACTTCATCGAGTACAGCCCGGACGCCGCAGCCCAGGTCCTCGAGAGCGCCGAGCGCAGCAACGCGTCGAGCAAGACCGACTACGCGGTCACGCTCGACCGCGGCAACGCCGGGGACGGCGTCTACCCCGTCGTCCTGGTCTCCTACGCCATCGCGTGCACCGAGTACGACGACCCGGAGACGGCCTCGACGGTCAAGGCCTACCTCGAGTACGCGGTCTCCGAGGAGGGGCAGAAGGCTGCCGAGGAGGCGGCCGGCTCCGCGCCGCTGAGCGAGACCGCGACGAAGAACGCGACCGACGCGCTGGGACAGATCGCGACCGAGTGACCATGACCCCCGGGGTCGCCTCCGCTCGGCCCTGTGGCTGCCACGCAGTCGCAGGGCCGATCGGCTTGCCGCCCCTCTCCGGCACCCTCCCCCCTGAAGGAAGCAGTAGGAGCACGTGAGCAGCACCCCAGCAGCGGACCCGGACACCCCGTCACCGGGATGGACGTCGAAGCGCCGTTTCGGCGATGCGCTCTTCGGCGGCCTCTCCTTCGCCTCCGGCGTCCTCATCCTCCTCGTCCTCATCGGCGTCACGGCCTTCCTGATCGGTGGTGGCTGGCAGGCGATCCGCGCCGACCCCACCGAGGTCCGGGGCGGGGAGGGCCTCGTCGCCTACATCGGTCCGCTGATCTTCGGGACGCTGCTGTCCTCGGTGATCGCCCTGCTCATCGCGCTGCCGCTGTCCGTGGGGATCGCGCTCTTCATCAGCCACTACGCACCCCGGCGGCTGGCCTCGGGTCTGGGGTACATCGTCGACCTGCTCGCCGCCGTCCCGTCGATCATCTTCGGCCTGTGGGGCATGCAGATCGCCGGGGACGCCGTCCCGGTCTTCGACTTCCTCTTCGACCACCTCGGCTTCATCCCGCTCTTCGGCGGTGAGTCGGTCACGACGACCGGGCGCACGATGCTCATGATCGGCATCGTCCTGGCGATCATGATCCTGCCGATCATGACGGCCGTGAACCGCGAGGTCTTCCTGCAGACCCCGCGACTGCACGAGGAGGCCTCGCTGGCCCTCGGTGCCACCCGCTGGGAGATGATCCGCCAGACGGTCATCCCCTTCGGCTCCTCCGGCGTCGTCTCCGGGGCGATGCTCGGCTTCGGGCGGGCCCTCGGCGAGACCATGGCCGTCGCGATCATCCTCTCGGCCAGCGGCGGCGGCTACTCCTGGGAGCTGCTCACCTCGAACACCCCCGGCACCATCGCCGGTGACATCGCGCTGAACTTCCCCGAGTCCTTCGACATCGAGCGCAGCACGCTCTTCGTCTCGGGCCTGGCGTTGTTCTTCGTCACCTTCATCGTCAACATGATCGCCCGGTGGCGCATCTCCCGCCGGTCCGAGTTCTCGGGAGCCAACTGATGAGCGCCACGACCACCGACGACGTGCGGGCGGAAGGGCGCCTCGAGCGTCCCGTCCGGCTCGCGGTCCTCGTCGGGTCCGTCCTCGCCGCCGTGGCCCTGCTCGCCGCCCTGGGCGCGGTCAACCCGCTGAGCGTCATCCTCGTCGGTGCGGTGGCCTACTGCGCGGCGATCTACTTCGTCTCACGCGCCGTCGAGGGCGCGCGCCACGCCACCGACCGGCTGGTCACGGGCGTCGTCACGACGACCTTCCTGCTGGCCATGGTTCCCCTCGTCTCGGTCATCTGGACGATCCTGTCCAAGGGCCTCACCCGCTTCGACGTCGAGTTCTTCACCTACTCGATGCGCGGTGTCGGTGCCGGCGAGGTCGGCGGTGCGTACCACGCGATCGTGGGGACCGTCATCACCACGGGCCTCGCCGCGGTCATCTCGATCCCGGTCGGGGTCTTCGCCGCGATCTTCCTCGTCGAGTACGGCAAGGGGCCCGTCCTCGGGCCGATCTCGCGCGTCCTCACCTTCTTCATCGACGTCATGACGGGCATCCCGTCGATCGTCGCCGGCCTGTTCGCCATCGGGCTGTTCACCTGGCTGCTGCGCGACGTGTCCTACCAGTCGGGGATCGTCGGCGCCGTCGCCCTGGCGGTGCTGATGATCCCGACGGTGGTGCGCTCCAGCGAGGAGATGCTGCGCCTCGTGCCCAACGAGCTGCGCGAGGCGAGCTACGCGCTCGGCGTCCCGAAGTGGCTGACCATCGTCAAGATCGTCCTGCCCACCGCGATCGCCGGCCTCGCGACGGGGATCACCCTCGCCATCGCGCGGGTCATGGGCGAGACGGCTCCCCTGCTCATCACCATGGGCGCCGCCAAGGCGGTCAACTTCAACCCCTTCAACGGGTCGATGTCGGCCCTGCCGCTCTTCGCCTACAGCTCCTACGCCAACCCGGGCACCAACCGAGAGGACAGCATCGACGCGGCCTGGACCGCCGCGCTGGTCCTCATGGCGATCGTCATGATCCTCAACCTCGTCGCCCGCCTCATCAGCACCTTCTTCGCCCCCAAGACCGGTCGCTGACGCGACCCAGACAAGGAACCACGACGTGTCCAAGCGCATCGACGTCAAGAACCTCGACATCTACTACAGCGAATTTCTCGCGGTGAAGGATGTGTCCGTCACCATCGAGCCGCGGGCGGTCACCGCCCTCATCGGCCCGTCCGGGTGCGGCAAGTCGACCTTCCTGCGCTCGCTCAACCGCATGCACGAGGTCATCCCCGGCGCCTACTGCAACGGTGAGGTCATCGTCGACGGCGAGAACCTCTACGGCAAGAACGTCGACCCGGTCGTGGTCCGCCGCAAGGTCGGCATGGTCTTCCAGAAGCCCAACCCCTTCCCGACGATGTCCATCCGGGAGAACGTCCTGGCCGGGGTGAAGCTGAACAACAAGCGGATCAGCAAGTCGGACGCCGAGGAGCTCGTCGAGACCAGCCTGCGGGGCGCCAACCTCTGGAACGAGGTCAAGGACCGGCTCGACAAGCCCGGGTCGAGCCTCTCCGGTGGTCAGCAGCAGCGACTGTGCATCGCCCGCACGATCGCCGTGAAGCCCGAGGTCGTCCTCATGGACGAGCCGTGCTCGGCGCTCGACCCCATCTCCACGCTCGCGGTCGAGGACCTCATCGCGCAGCTGAAGGAGAACTACACGATCGTCATCGTCACGCACAACATGCAGCAGGCGGCCCGCTGCTCCGACCGGACCGGCTTCTTCAACATCGAGGGCACCGGCCAGCCGGGGCAGCTCGTGGAGTTCGACGACACCGGGAAGATCTTCAACAACCCGAGCGAGAAGGCCACCGAGGACTACATCTCCGGCCGCTTCGGGTGACGGCCCCCCTTCGTGCAGCTGGGGAGGAGGGCTCCCGGCCGCGGCCGGTGACCCTCGGCTCAGAAGCCGAAGGCGGGCATGAGGATCCACATGAAGACCGCCGCGCTCAGCCCCGCACCCGGGAAGGTGAGGATCCAGGCGCCGACGATGTTCTTCGCCACGCCCCAGCGGACCGCCTTGAGCGACTTCGTCGCGCCGACGCCCATGATGGCGGCGGTGATCGCGTGGGTGGTCGAGATCGGGGCCCTGAGCATCGTGGCGACGTAGAGGATCGACGCGGCCGTGACCTCGGCCGCGAAGCCCTGCGGCGGGTCGAGGTGGATGATCCCGCGCCCGAGGGTGCGCATGATGCGCCACCCACCCGCGTAGGTGCCCATCGAGATGACGACGGCCGACATCACGAGGACCCAGATCGGGATGTGGCTGTCATCGCTTGACTGGTACCCGGCCACCGTCAGCGCGAGGACGACGACACCGGCGGTCTTGGCCGCGTCCTGCATGCCGTGTCCGAAGGCCATCGCGGCGGCCGACGCGGTCTGCGCCATCCGGAACCCGCGCTTCGTGCGCCCGGGGTTGGCGTCACGGAAGACCCGCAGGATCAGCTTCATCACGAGGAAGCCGACGATGATGCCGACCACGGGCGAGATGAGCATCGGGATGATGACCTTCTCGAAGATGCCCATCCACTTCACCGCGGCCCCGGCCGCGAGCGCCGCCCCGCCCAGCCCGCCGATGAGGGCATGCGAGGACGAGGAGGGCAGACCGAACCACCAGGTGAGCAGGTTCCACCCGATGGCTCCGAGCAGGGCGGCGCCGGCCAGCACGAGGCCCAGCTCGCCGGAGGGGGCGTCGATGATGCCCTTGCCGACGGTCTCGGCGACCTTCGCGCCGAAGAAGGCACCGAAGAGGTTCGCCACGGCGGCCATCGCCAGCGCCGCCCGAGGGGTCAGCGCCCGGGTCGAGACCGACGTCGCGATCGCATTCGCCGCGTCGTGGAACCCGTTCGTGTAGTTGAAGCCCATCGCCAGGAGCGTGACCACGGCGACGGGGAGGAACTCCACCACCGGTCAGGACTCCTTGATGGCGATGCCCTCGACCCGGTGCGCGACCTGCTCGAAGGCATCGGCTGCCTGCTCGAGGCGCTCGATGATGTCCTTGTGCTTGATGACCTCGATCGGATCGGTCACCGCCCCACCGAAGAGGTCACGAAGCAGGCCGCGGTAGATCGCATCGCCCTCGTTCTCCAGGCGGTTGATCTCCACCCAGTAGTCCCGCAGCTCCTTCATCGTCGTCAGACGCGGCATCGCGTCGGCGGTGAGCTCGGCCATGCGGACGATGACCTTCATCTGGGCCGTGATGTCGGGCATGAGCCCATCCATCCGGTACAGCACGACGGTCTGACCGACCGACTCGATGAAGTCGGTGCAGT
Organism: Janibacter sp. GS2; assembly: GCF_051200835.1. Lineage (GTDB taxonomy): Bacteria > Actinomycetota > Actinomycetes > Actinomycetales > Dermatophilaceae > Janibacter. Next base: position 900,898 of record NZ_CP195161.1, on the reverse strand, counting down.
CGTCGAGGCTCGCCGCGAGCTCGACGATGTCCTCATGGTCGAAGGGGGTGACGAAGCTCGTGTTCACCTTGCTGATGATCGCGTGGGTCGCCTCGTCGGCGGCGTGCTCGATGTCCTTCAGCTGTCGGGCGAGCTCCTCCCGCTCCTCGGGCGCGGAGCCCAGCAGCACGGTGAGGAGCTCGGCCGCAGCCACCGCGTGACGGGCACTGTCAGCGAGGAGCTGGTAAAAGGCGTCATCTCTGGAAGTCGGTCGCAAGAAGCCCACGGGCGTTTGGTCTCCGGAATCAGGGGGCAGCAAAAACTGTCGGGCACAGCCTAGAACCGAACTGCCACTTCCGCGTCATCGGGAGTTCATCCGTGAACGAGAGAGTGCACCGGGCCGGGAGCGCCTCACGGCGCGCGGCCGCTCGTGGCGGCGATTTTTGGGACCCGGGGCTACCGCGGCCCGGTGCACTCGACCAGCGTAACGGCGTCACCGGCCATGATGTTCCCGGGCTCCGCTGTCGCCGGCGCGCACCGACGGCGGTCGGGGTCCAGCGGCACCCTCAGATCAGCGCGTTCTCGCGCCACAGCCGGGCACCGGCCTCGAGGTCCTCGGCCGTGGTGACCATGGCCGATGCCGAGCCGACGTCCCCGTCGTCGAGGTGCGCGCGCCCGGTCGCCACGACCCGGCAGAAGGCGGCCGCACGCTCGAGTGCGACACCGAGGTCCCCATCGAAGACCCCCGAGAGGATCCGGTCCGACAGCTGGCGGACCTCGGCGACCCCCGGCGGCTCGACGACGCCGGTGATCACGTGGCTCACCGGGGCGACGGCCATCCCGGCGCCGTAGTCCCGGGCCGCAGCCTGGGGCTGGCGCTGGACCCACTCACGCAGCAGGTACATCCGCCACAGGGCGCCCGGCAGGCTGCGCGCCGGGCGACCGGACCACAGCTGCGCCAGGGTGTCGATCCCGAGGTCGTCGACGAGGCGGAGCAGTCGCTCGGTCGTCTCCGGGCCGGCGTCGCTGCGCCCGGCCTCGATGACGGTCAGGGCTGCGGCGTGCGCGGCCGCCACCGTCTCGGCGGGATCGGGAAGGGTGCCCCCGTGCGCCTCCATGGCGTCGGGGCCGAAGTGCAGGGGACGCCGCGGTCGACCGGCCTCGCCCACGGTCAGCTCCGGTTGCGGTTGAGGAGCGCGCGCACGAGCGTGACCGCCTCGGACTGGGAGAGCTCGGTGCGCGAGGTCTCCCAGGACGCGTGCAGCAGGCGCCGCATCTCGGAGTTGGCCCACAGGTGCTTGCCCCCGAGGTTCTTCGCCGCATCGCGCAACGCCGTCGCGACGTCACCATGGGGCGCGAGCTCGGCGATCCCCCAGTCATCGGCGGTGCTCGCGTCGAGCGTGCGACCACCCAACCCGAAGGACAACGCCCGCTGCTGGCCGATGGCCCGCGGCAGGAGCCACGCCAGTCCCGGGTCCGGCGCGCCGGTCCCTCCCTTCGGCGGGACGCGGAAGGTGGCGTCCGCCGCACAGAACGCGAGGTCCCCGGCGAGGACGAGGCCCAGGCCCGAGCCGGCGGCCAACCCCTGCACGCCCACGAGGACGAGCTTGGACGAGGAGTTGAGGAGGGAGAAGAGCTCCTCCAACGCCGCCGCCAGCTCGAAGACCGCCGTGGTCGGGTCCTCGGACTGCTCGGCCTCCCTCGTGTCGGAGCCGACGCAGAAGTCGGGGCCGTTCGCGCGGAGCGTCAGGATGTCGACATAGGGGTCCCCCAGGGCGCGTTCGACCCGTTCGCGCAGGTCGCGCGCCATGTCGAGGTCCAGCGCGTTGCCGGCCTCGGGCCGGTCGAGGACGATGTTGGCCAGTCGGTCCGATGCTTCGTACGAAACTCCCACACCCTGAACCATAGTCATCGACACCACCGGGGCCCATGGCCCCGACCGCGACGAGCCGCTCCCCGCTCACGGCTCGAGGTCGTGGCCGGGCTCGATGTCGCTCTCGGGCACGAGCTCGTGCTCCTCCAGGCCCGCGCGCAGGCTCTCGGCGGCGTCGATGTTCAGCGGCCCACTCGTCCAAGCGGCGATGGGCAGGTTGAGGTAGCGCTTCTCCCGCACGGCCGGCAGGTTCCTCGTCGCCGGGTTGGCCTCGAGGACCTTGACCTTGTCCGCGAAGCTCTGCCCCGGGTAGTCGACGAAGGCGACGTAGTCCGGCTCGGCGGCCACGAGTCGCTCCCAGGAGACCTCGGTCCAGGTGTCCTTGACGTCGGCCGTCGCGTTCTTCGCGCCGGCGGCCTCGATGATCGCCTGCGGCCCCCCGTAGGCGCCGCTGGTGAAGATCTCCTTGGTCCCCGAGTCGAAGAGGAAGACCGTGGGCTCCCGCGTCGCCTGCGGCGCCTCCTCCAGCGCCTCGCGTCGGTCCGCGATGTCGGTGACGACCTCCTCGGCCTCGGCCCGCTTGCCGGTGATCTGCCCGAGGTTCTCCAGATCGGCGGCGAGGGCCTCCCACGGCGGCATCGTCCCGCGCCCCCCGCCCTCCTGGCGGCAGCTCTCGGAGAGCACGTACGCAGCGACGTCGTGCTCGTGCAGCCCGTCCGGGGTGAAGTTCTTCTCCTCGGAGAAGCCGTAGCTCCACCCGGAGACCACGACGTCGGGCCGCTGCGCGATGGCGTTCTCGAGCGTGGGGTGGTCCGTGGACGCGACGTGCAGGGTGTCGACGACGTCCTGACCGTAGACCGTCGCGAGCGTCTTCGCGCCGTCGTCGAGGCCGGTCACGCCGGCGATCTGGTCCTCGGCGCCCAGCGCGAGGACGAGGGCGAGCAGATTGCCGTCGCCGGTGACGTACAGCCGCTCCGCAGGCGAAGGGAAGGTCTCCTCCGCACCGCAGTTGGTCACCGTGACCTCACCCGGGTCACCGGATGACGAGCTCTCACCGCTGCCGCACCCGGCGAGGAGGGCTCCGGTGAGCGCGAGTGCCGCGGTGGCGCGCACCGTGGGGCGGGGCGGGGTCATGACGCAGCCTTTCTCCGGGGGGCGACCGGCGCAGCGCCGGTCCCGAGGACGAGGTGGACCCGACCGGTGACCGGGTCCGTGAGGTGGGCCGCGTCGACGTCGAAGACCCGGTGCAGGAGGGCCGGGTCGAGGACGCTCGTGGGCTCACCGACGGCGAGCAGACGCCCTTCGTGCAGGACGGCGACCCGATCGAAGTGGGCCGCGGCCAACGACAGGTCGTGCACGGCCGCGAGGACGGTGCAGCCCAACCCCCGGATGGTCTCCATGAGCTGGATCTGGTGGTGGATGTCGAGGTGGTTCGTCGGCTCGTCGAGGACGAGCAGGTCGCTGCCCTGCGCGATCCCGCGCGCCAACATCACCCTTCGCCGCTCGCCACCGGACAGGTGCTGGCACGGTCGGTCGATGGCGTGGACCATGCCGACGGCGTCGAGCGCGTCGCGCACGACGGGCCACTCGGACCTCCCCGTCACGGCCCACGGCGGGCGGTGCGGGATCCGGCCCATGGCGACCATCTCCCCCACGAGCAGGTCCTCCGGCGGCGCGTCCTCCTGCCCGACGTGGGCCAGTCGGGTGGCCCGCTCGCGCGCGGAGAGCGCGGACAGGTCGACACCGTCGATGTGCACGCGCCCGGCCGTCATCGCCCGCAACCCGACGAGGGAGCGGATGAGCGTCGACTTGCCGCTGCCGTTGCGTCCGACGAGGGCCACCATCGATCCGCGCGGGATGTCGAGGTCGACCCCGGAGACGATGGTCCGTCCGTCGATGGCGCACGCGAGATCGCGCGCGGAGAGGTGGTGCATCATCAGCCTCCCGAGTAGGTGTAGTGGCGTCGGCCGAGGAGCAGCAGGAAGATCGGTGCCCCGACGAGGCCGGTGACGACGCTGAGGGGGATCTCCTGCGGCCGCACGACGACGCGCGCGGCGATGTCGACCCAGAGCATGAAGAGGGCGCCGCCGAGTGCGGCGACCGGCAGCACCGCGCGGTGCAGGGCGCCGACGAGGATGCGGGCGAGGTGGGGGATGACGAGGCCGACGAAGCCGATCCCCCCGGAGACCGCGACGAGCACCCCGACGAGGACCGAGACGAGGACGAAGAGCCCGATCCGCAGGGCCGTGACCGGGACGCCGAGCCCGGCAGCGACGTCCGGACCGGCAGCGAGGGCGTCGAGCCAGGAGTGCAGTCCCATGAGGACCGCGCCCGCGATCGCCACGACGATGACCGACGGGAGGATCTGCTGCCACACCGTCCCGGAGAGGCTGCCGAGCAGCCAGAAGAGCACCGACTGGGTCGCCCTCGGGTCGGCGCTGACGAAGACGAGGAAGCTGGAGATCGAGGAGAAGGCGGCGGACATGACGACACCGGTGAGGATGAGGCGAAGGGGGGTGATCCCGCCCTGGGCCATCGAGATGCCGAAGACGAGGGCCGTCGCCAGGAGGGCGCCGGCGAGGGCCCCGAAGGAGAGCGCCCAGATGCCGAACCCGCTGAAGACCCCGAGGACGATGACGAGGGTCGCCCCGACCCCGGCCCCGGCGGACACCCCCAGGAGGTAGGGGTCGGCCAAGGGGTTGCGCACCAGGGTCTGCATGCACGCGCCGGCCAGGGCCAGCCCCGCGCCGACGACCATCCCCATGAGGACCCGGGGCGCGCGCAGCTCCCAGACGATCGTGTCGTAGGTCGGGTCCTCCCCCGGCCGGCCGGCCAGCCGGGCCCGCAGGACGTCCACGACGCCGGAGACCGACAACGGCTCCGAGCCGAGGGCCAAGGAGATGACGCTGCTCACGAGCGTGCCCACGAGGAGCAGCGCGCAGAGCGGTACGAGGGGCAGACGGCGCCCCCCGGGTCGGTCGTGCGACATGGGTCTCCACTTGCATCGGGGGCCCAGATCGCGAGGCCCGGTCGGATGACGAGCGAGCCAGCAGGTTTTCGGACTCGGGATCGTTCCGACGGGGTTCCTTCCCGGGCTGGTTGCCCAGTGGTTCACACCCCGCCAGTCACCCTCACCGCTGCGCGACAGTTCCGGATTCTCACCGGATTCCCTCTGCACTGGTGTGCGTCTGACTCGAGCGTGACCCTAACAGCGTTGCCGGTGGCATCCGTAGACTGCCCGCACCTGCTCGGACGAAGGGGATCCACATGCGAGGACGACGCACCGGCGCCACCCGGGGAGGCGTGGCCGCCCTGGCCATCGCCCTCGGCGGGTGCTCGATCACCGGCGGGGACTCCCCTTCGTCGTCCACGTCGGCGTCGTCCACGTCGGCCCCGACCTCCGAGACCGGCTCCCCGAGCGGGTCCCCGAGCCCCGACCGGAACGGGACGACGCCGGGGGCGTCGGTGGAGACCTTCGACGCGCCGACCGAGGGCCGCGACTGGGTCGTCCTCGTCGAGGACCCCAAGGACACCCCGAGCGTCGCGGGAGAGCTGAAGCAGCAGGGCCTCTCCCTCACCTCGACCAACCCCGCCGTCGGCATGGTCACCCTGCGCAGCACCGAGGACGACGTGGCACAGACCGCCGAGGGCATCGACGGCGTCGAGCACGCGGTGACCGACCGCCGCCTCGGCTGGTCGCCGGAGCCACCCCCTTCGCCCCCCGCCACCACCAGCGAACCGGCCCGGAACCAGCTGCGCCCGCCCGACCCGCCCACGGACGGCGATCCCCTCGACGGCTGGCTGTGGGGCATGGAGGAGATCGACACCGCTGGTGCGCACGAGGTGACGACCGGTGAGCGGGACGTTCGGGTCGGGGTCATCGACACCGGCGTCGACTCCAGCCACCCCGACCTGGCGAAGGCCTACGACACGAAGGCCTCTCGCTCCTTCGTCACCGACATGCCCGACGTCGACGGCGAGTGTGAGCACTCCGGGTGCGTCGACCCGCTCGGCACCGACGACGCCGGCCACGGCACCCACGTGGCCGGGACGATCGCCGCCGAGGCCAACGGCATCGGCGTGCGCGGCGTCGCACCGGACGTGCGCATCGTCGACCTGCGCGCCGGGCAGGACGCCGGCCTCTTCCTCCTCGGCCCGACGGTCAACGCGATCACCCACGGCGCCGAGCAGGAGCTCGATGTCATCAACATGAGCTTCTTCGTCGATCCGTGGATGTACGCCTGCCGCGGCGGGGCACCGGGCGACACACCCGAGGAGGCCGCGGCCCAGGACGTCTCGATCGAGCTCGTCCACCGGGCCCTCGAGCTCGCGCACGACCAGGGCGTGACGATGGTCTCCGCCGCGGGCAACAACGCCCTGGACCTCGCCGACCCGGGCACCGACGACTCGAGCCCCAACTACGGCGATGACCCCCACGCCCGCACGATCGATGCCACCCAGTGCGAGACCCTCCCGACCGACGGTCCGCACGTCATCGGGGTGTCCTCGGTCGACGAGGGCGGCGCGCTGTCCTCCTTCTCCAACTTCACCTCCGACCCCTCCTCCGACGACGTCGCGGTCGCTGCCCCGGGCGGCAGCCAGCGGGACGGCCGCTTCGGCATCCTCTCGGCCGCGCCCCGCACCTACCTGCAGGACCGGGGGGATGTGGACGACGAAGGGAGGGTGACCCAGGACGGCGCCTCCGGCGGCACCGTGCGGGACTGCCCGGACGGCATCGACGACGGGGACCCGGACCCCGAGGCGAAGTGCGGTCTCTACGCGTGGCTGCAGGGCACCTCGATGGCCTCACCGCACGTCGCCGGCGTCGCCGCCCTGATCATCAGCGCCCACGGCGAGCGCATGACACCGGACGAGGTCGTCACGACCCTGCGCAGCAGCGCCACCGACCAGGCCTGTCCGAGCAGCTCGGGCAGCTCTGGGGACGGAGTCACCTGCACCGGCACGACCGACCGCAACGGCTTCTTCGGTGACGGGATCGTCGACGCCGCTGCCGCCGTGCGCTGAGCTACGCCGCGCAGGAGCCCGTCGAGACGCTCGCGGTGGCCCGGGTGCCCTGCTCGATGACCGGTCGGGTCTCGTCGAGCGTCAGGGCGTAGCCGGTGCTCGCGTCCGTCTGCGACTTGGCGAAGACCGTGCCCACGACCTGGCCCGTCGGGGAGAGCAGCGGCCCGCCGGAGTTGCCCTGCTCCACCTGGGCGTTGATCGAGTAGACCTCCCGGTTGACTCCCGAGGAGCCGTCGATGGCGGCGCCCCGGGCCGTGAGGATGTCCCGGACCCGGCCCGACTCGAGATCGTAGGGCCCGCCCAGGGGGAAGCCGGCGACGACGACGTCGTCCCCGTGGGACTGCTCGCCCCCGCTGGGCAGGGACTGCGCCTGCAGCTCCGGCACCGCGAGCACGGCCACATCACGTCGGGCGTCGAAGGCGACGGTGGTCGCCGAGTACGTGCGCCCAGCACCCCCGACCTGGACCGAAGGGCGGTCCACCCCCGCCACGACGTGGGCATTGGTGACCACACGCTGGGGAGCCGCGACCCACCCGCTGCCGGACTGGCCGCGCCCGCAGTCCCCGGCGAATCCGGTGACCTTGACCACCGAGTCGGCGGCGGCGGCCACACCTCGCCCCTGCGCGAGCCCGGGTTCGGGCGGGGACACCGGGCGGATCTCTTCCGGACTGACACCGGTGAAGACCCGGGGGAAGCCGTTGGCGTCGAGGGACCGGTAGGCCCCGCTGACGACCCGGTCGGCCTCGGCAGGCATGACCTCGTCGATCCCCTGCAGGACGCGGGAGTCGGTCACCGCTGACGGGGCCGGCCCCTGGGATCCGCCGACGATGGCGCCTGCGGCCAGCCAGACGAGGCTCGCCCCGACCGCGAGGGCCCCGGCAGCGCCGAGCACCGAGTCGACCACCCGTGCCGGCCGGAAGCTCACCGACGAGCGGAGACGGGCACCCAGTCGACCACCGATGCGCTGACCCACCAGTGCGGCCACGAAGGTCCCGACCACGAGCAGCAGCCCGGCGAGCATCGGGTCCTCGTTGGTCGCGGACCACTGCTGCAGGAGAAGGGGCAGGCCCCACAGCGCGAGGAGGCCCCCGCCGAGCAGCCCGGCGATGGACAGCGCACCCGCGACGAGACCCACCCGGTACATCCCGAGGGCATAGGCCGCGAGCGCCAGGACGAGCACGAGGTCGAGGACGGCTGCTGGGGTCATGGGTGCTCCTGGGGTGGGGAACCCGCTGCTGGCGGGTCGCCACAGTTCACCACCGGAGACTGGGAATCCACCGAGCAGGCGTGGTGGGCCCCGTGGGACTCGAACCCACAACCTACGGATTAAAAGTCCGCAGCTCTACCAATTGAGCTAGAGGCCCGGGGGATGGGGAGGTCGGCTGGAACTTCTCCGGCAAGGAACAACTGGCCCGATCCAGCGGAAAGGCTACCTGCCGGAACCGCCAGGCAGCGTCGGGGGCGAGTCGGGGTCGGGCCGTGGTCACCCGAGCGCCGGTCGGTCCTCAGAGATCCCACCGCCGCGAGGCTCGGTTCGTGGCGCAGGCAACCCACCCACCCGACAACCTGAAGATGCGCGAGGACCCACGTGTGACGTGTCTCGTTCTGCTCGCCGGGGACCCGTCAGGCCGGGTCCCCCAGCGGAATGCGATCGCCGTCCGCCCCCACGTCGGATGGTGGGGCGGACGGCGAGGTGCGCACTCGCAGTCAGGAGGTCACTGCTACCTGTCCTCGGTCCTGCTTGACGGGGCCGTCTCCGCCTGGGCGGATGTCGAAGTCGAAGATCTCAGTCGGGAGGAACACGCTGCAGCAGGCATTGGGGATGTCCACGACACTGCTGAGGCGACCTTGGATGGGCGACGTGCCGAGGATGAGGTAGGCCTGCTCGCCGGTGTAACCCCACTTCTTCATGTAGGAGATCGCGTTGAGGCAGGCGTTGCGGTAGGCCTCGGTCGCGTCCATGTAGAGATTGGTGTCATCTCTGTGGTCGACCGAGATGCCAGTGAACGTCAACCACTCCGAGTACACGGGCTCGACTCGACTCGGCATGAAGATCGGGTTGTGCGTGACTCCGTAGGTCTCCATGCCGCCCTTGATGAGGTCGACGTGTAGGTCGACGAAACCGCCCATCTCGATGGCCCCACAGAAGTTGATCTCGCCATCGCCCTGGCTGAAGTGCAGGTCGCCGATCGAGAAGTTCGCGCCATCGACATAGACGGGGTAGAACACTCGACTGCCGCGAGTGAAGTTCATGATGTCCATGTTGCCGCCGTGCTCGCGGGGCGGCACCGTCCGCGCTCCTTCTCGGGCCACCTTCTCCGACACCTCCCCGCCAGCTGTCCCGGCCAGGGTTTCAGCCACGGTCGGGGGAATCGCGAGCGGAGGCACGCGGTCGGGGTTTGTGTCGATGAGCGCCTGCTCGCGTCGATTCCACTGCGTGAGCAGCTCCGGCGAGGGCGCTGTGCCTGCCAGGCCCGGGTGCTGGATCCCTGTGTACCTCACTCCTGGGATGTGCCGAGAGGAGCACTGCTGGCCCTGGAAGTCCCAGATCGCCTTGTAGGCGTCCGGGTAGTAGTCGGTCAGGAATCCACCTCCATTGACCTTCGCGAAGATCCCGGAGTATCCCCACCCCTCGCCGCAGTTCACGCCCTGGGTCTGAGGTACTTGCCCGATGTCGACGATGTCGACGACGAGCAGGTCGCCTGGCTGGGCGCCTTCGATGGCAAAGGGCCCCGACAGCATGTGGTTGTGGTCGAGATTGACGTCGCGGACGTCGTTCGCCGAGTCGTTGTTGCCGATCTGACCGTTCGTCCACTCCTTGCATTCGATCCGAAACGTGGACCCCGGCTTGACGGTGGCGGCGGGCGGGATGTCCGGGTGCCAACGATTGTGCCCAGGCACGGCCTGGTCCCACATCGACTTCGACTGATCGACACTGAAAATGACTTCGGGCATTGCAATCACCAATCTGGAAGTAGTGGAGATCTGCTGCTTCTCACCAGATGGCCGGGCGGCCACCGTGATGGCCACGGGTCAATCGACCACCTCCCGTGGAGGTGCGGTCAAGGTCCTGGCGGTCGGCGTCGCCACCGCGAGCGCGAGGAGTCCGAGCGCAGCGATGACGATCGCTTCGGCCCATTCACCGCTCCAGCTGTTGAGGAGAACTGTGAGGGCAACAATCGTGGTGACGACGCCGACCACGACGGTGTAGACACCCGTGGCAGGCCCAAGTTCCTCCCTTCCCGCGCCCAGGACGAGGAAGAAGAGGAACCAGAGGACTGCCCACAGCACCCAGACCACTCCAAAGCCTGCGTCGCCAGCGCGCGTGAAGCTCTCCGCCGCGTAGACCAAGGCACACAGCGACACGAGTAGGGCGTACCAGCCGAAGCCGCGGTTGCTGTACCCCTTGAGCGCGTTGATTCCCACCCACAAGTAGGTGAACCCGAACAAGTAGATCCCTGACGCGGCGAATACCGCATCACCGTTGCCGGCCGCGACGATGATCAGGTAGGTGGGCGTGAACACCTGCAGGACACCGACAAAGAGGTTCAAGGGGGCGGCTTCGCGTGGCGTGAGCCACCCCAGCAGCATCACTCCATTGATGATGAGAACGAGCCCCACGTAGATCAGAGCGACGGTAGACATCGGTCACGGCCTTGGCAACAGAGGGTAGCCGGGACGGCGGGCCGGTCCCCGCGGCGTGCGACCGGCCTGCGGGATGGCTCGGGTCACCCGGGGCGCTTCCGCACTCGAGCCGGCGGCGGTGGCCGCGCGGTCGAGCGCCGGGTCTGTGCCACCCAAGTGTGGAGCGACGAAAACACGAGCTCCCACACCTCCACACCCAGGACAGGGGGCAGGATTATCGCGGGCGGCCATGGTGCGCAGCAGGTCGAAGCTGCCGCACTTTCGACACGAATAGGTATATGTCGGCACCTGTCCTCCTTGACGAGTTGCTTCCATTTAGAATATTTCCAAATGAAAGCAACTGTCAAGACACTGCCCTTCGCGCCGGATCAGCGGTCAGTCACAGCGCAGTGAGTACGTCAAAGTCCGTGACATCCGCCCGGGCCAGGTAGACGGACTGCCGAAGGTGGCCTGCGCGCAGCTCCATCGGCCCACGTGGGCCGTCGTAGCCCAACCCCTCGGACACGCGCAGCACAGCGTCGATGGACACGCTCCCGGCGGCATCAAAGAGGGAGCTCAGCAGCTGCAGCCCTTCGTAGCAGGACTCACCCTGGTTGTTCAGTGCTGGCGCCTCTGGACCGAATGCCGTCGTGTAGTCGCCCACGAAGTCGAGCGAGTACCCCGTGGCCAGTGAGCGGAAGTAGCTGGCGGAAACGTACACGCCTCGCGTCGCCTCAACACCAGCCGCCAAGAGCATGTTCTCCTCCATGAGCGGTGTCAGCCGCACGAGCCGCTCATCCAGACCTCGCGCGGCGAACTCGCGGTTGAACCGCACCGCGTCCTCACCCACGAGGAAGGTGAGCACCCCGTCCGCTCGGGGGCCCCGCTCGATCGCCTCCAGCACGGCAGTGAAGTCATCGGCCCCGAACCGCGTGAGGGTCGTACTCAACACCTCGAGCCCCAGAGTGTTCGCGTAACCGGCCGCGGCCAGCGCCGACCGCTGTGGCCACACGTAGTCCGAGCCGACGATGTGCCAGCGACGAAGACCCAACTCATCACGAGCCCAGGCCAGCGCAGGAGCGATCTGCTCATCGGGCGTCTCTCCCGCGCAGAACACCCCCGGCCGCGACTCCCCTCCTTCGTACAGCGAGGTGTAGACATAGGGAATTCGTCCTTGGGTGACGGGTGCGACCGCCTCCCGCACCGATGAGATGTGCCACCCGGTCAGGGCGTCGATGCCGCCGCTCTCGACGAGATCAAGAACAGACTGCGCCACTTGCGCGGCTGGTCTGCCGGCATCGATCAGCACGAGCTCGACCGGGCGGCCCAGGAGTCCGTGCACGTTCGTCTGTCGAAGCCAAAGAGCGGCCACTGCCTCGCACGACGGCCCAAAGATCCCACCCGGCCCCTGAAGCGGCACGGCGAGACCGACTCGAAGGGCGTCACCACCGGCGGGCAGCATCGTGGTGCGAGTCGCCGGAGCGAGTCGCTGGGAACCACCGCGTAGGCCCATGACGTAGTATTTCCATCTGAAAGGGGTTTGCCCAACCTACGGCACTCTCCGCCACACGGGAAGAGGTTTGATGGCTGAGCCACCGCATGGTCAGGGGGCGCGCGGGCAACGACGGAATCGCGCAGGCTGGCTCGATGCTCGACTTCTCACGATGGCTGCCAGCAGGGTGAATCATCGGGTAGAGGCTGCCCTCTCATCCGAAGAGTTCTCCGCGGAGCAGTGGAGGGTCCTCGACTACCTCGACGAGAACGGCCCGTGCACGATGTCGGTGCTGGCCCAGGAAACGGGAACCAGCGGCGCAACCCTGACGCGGATCATCGACCGCCTCGTGAGCCGCGCGCTCGTCTATCGCAGCGCGGACGGAAACGACCGCAGACGCGTCCTCGTGCTCCTCTCCGATCGTGGACGGGAAACTGCCGACCGGGTGCGCCCCCTCGTGCACGGCGCGACAGATCAAGGCGCGGCACGGCTCACCTCGGACGAACGCGACGAACTCACCCGGCTTCTGCGCCGCATGGTCGCCGAGCCGGCAGACGACTCAAGCCTCGTGTCAGATCGAGCGGACGGCGATGGCTGAAACTGCGCAGGGGCGTGGGAGTTCGCAAGTCGACCGCCCACGGTCCGAGTTCTTCGGGACCATGCGGACCTGCCCCGCCAGTCACTCGTGCTCTGAGGGCGCGTAACTCCCGGGCGGACCGTCGTGCTCCAGCACGAGCGAGGCCACGCCCCCACAGATGGGACATCTACGGATGTCTACCCCCGCGCGAACTCGGTCGCCGATTCGGCCGCGCACTCCCCCTTCCCACGCCTCGAGGGAGTGCTCAGGCGCTCACGGCTCGTGCGTCCTCGACCCGGACCGCCACCCGACGGCCTCGATCTGACGCACTTGCTGGACCATCCACGGGCTCAGCGCCCACGGCGCAGCGGTCACCGCGGCGAGCATCTCCTCCGGCGTCATCCACCGGGTCTCGGCCACCTCATCGGGGTTGGCGGCAAGGGCCGGGCCATCCTGCGTGTCATGCCGCGCGAGGTAGACCGGGCACACCTCGTTCTCCACGACACCACTCGGATCGACCGCCCGGTACCGGAACGCCGGCAACACGCAGTCGAGGTCGCGTACGGCGATGCCGAGCTCGTGGCGCGCGTACCGCCGGACGGCGTCGGCGGTGTCTTCTCCGGGTCGTGGGTGGCCGCAGAACGCGTTGGTCCACACCCCGGGCCACGCCCGCTTGCCGAGCGCTCGCCTGGTCAACAGCACGCGACCGTCCTCGTCGAAGAGATGGCAGGAGAACGCCTGGTGCAGCGGAGTGTCGGCGGTGTGCACGCTCGCCCGGGGAAACGTTCCACACGGGCGACCGGCTTCATCGAGCAGGACGACCAGATCGGCCGAAGCCGGGGATGGGGGCATCCGATTCCCTTCTCGCTCGCCGGGGAGGACAGCAGGTCTTCGCATAACGTACCCATATGCACCAGAGCACGAGTGCTGGCAGAAGCGGCACCAGCACCTCGGACGTCCGTCGCGCTCGGGATGTCCTGGGCGTCAGGTGACTCGGTCATGAGTGCAACGTCGGCGGAGGCGCTGATCCGCGCCGCGCACCTGGGGCCCGCGACGGCGGTGACGGTGCTGGCGGCCGCGCTCGCCGTGTCCGCCGGCTTGTCGATCGAGCGGATCGTCCTGGTGACTGCTGCGGTGGCCACCGGCCAGCTGTCGGTCGGCTGGTCCAATGATCTGATCGACCGGGCCCGCGACCGACAGGTGGGCCGCGCAGACAAGCCCCTGGCCACCGGCGAGCTGTCGATCGCCGTGACGCTGTGGTCCTGCGCCCTCGCGCTGACGGCCACGGTGATCCTCTCTCTGCTGTGCGGCATCGTGCCCGGCCTCATCCACCTGGGGTGCGTCGGTGCCGCGTGGGCGTACAACCTGGGGCTGAAGTCCACCCTCTTCTCGTGGCTGCCCTACGCGGTGGCCTTCGGTGGCCTGCCGATCTTCGTCGTGATGGCTGAGCCGGGTGCGGGCCCCCCACCGGTGTGGATGCCGCTCGCCGGGGCGATGCTCGGGATCGGCGCGCACCTGGCCAACACGCTGCCCGACCTGGCCGACGACGAGGCGACCGGGGTGCGCGGACTGCCGCACCGCGTCGGAGAGAGATGGACCCGAGCGCTCTCCGTGACGATCCTGTGCGTCGCCTCGGTGGTGATCGCCCTGGGGTCGCGATCCCCGCCCGGCGGGCTCGTGCTGGTGTTGCTCGCGGCGGTCGCTGGGCTCGGGTGCGTGGCACTCTTGGCTGAGGGGCGCACGCCGTTCAGAGCAGCCGTGGCGATCGCCCTCGCCGACGCAGTCATGTTGGTGGCCGCCAGATGACCCGTTCCCAGGCTGAGCGAACTCACCGAGAGGAACCGCGAACATGAAGATCCTGTCGGTCCACGGCGCGCTTCCGCCGCATCGCCACCCGCAGGCAGAGGTGACCGATGCCTTCGCACGGATGATCGCGGGCGACCTGAACGACAAGGTCCTGCGCTCCATCCACGCGAACACCGGGGTCGCCTACCGCCACACGGTCCTGCCCCTCGAGCAGTACGGCGAGCTGGACAGCTTCGACCAGGCGAACGACCTGTTCCTCGAGCACGCGGTCACGCTGGGCGCCCGAGCGCTCGAGGACGCGCTCGAGGACGCCGGTCTGTCCGCGAGCGACGTCGACCTGATCATCTCCACGACGGTGACGGGCCTCGCCGTCCCCTCGCTCGATTCCCGGATCGCTGCCGTCGTGGGGCTGCGGCCCGACGTCAAGCGAGTGCCCCTCTTCGGCCTCGGCTGTGTCGCCGGAGCCGCCGGTGTCGCCCGACTGCACGACTACCTTGCCGGCCACCCGGGATCAGTGGCCGTCCTGGTCGCCGTCGAGCTCTGCTCGCTCACCGTCCAGCGCGACGACCTCTCCCTCGCCAACATCGTCGCCAGCGGGTTGTTCGCGGACGGGGCGGCTGCGGTCGTCGCTGGAGGGGGCTCGAGAGACGGCGCGATCGAGGTACTGGACTCCCGCAGCCGCCTGTACCCCGACTCGGAGCGGACGATGGGATTCGACGTCGGGAGCGGGGGCCTGAGGATCGTGCTCGATGCACAGGTGCCCGTGATCGTGGGGCGCCACATCCGCGGGGACGTCGACGGGTTCCTCGAAGGCCATGGTCTGAGTCGCAGCGACATCGAGTGGTGGGTGTGTCACCCCGGCGGCCCCAAGGTCATCGACGCCCTGCGGGACGCACTGGAGCTCGAGGACCACGATCTCGCCCTGACGCGCCAGTCCCTGTCGCAGATCGGGAACCTCTCCTCGGCCTCGGTCCTGCACGTGCTCGCCGACACACTCAGCGAGCGACCGCCGCGGCCGGGGTCCTACGGGATGCTCATGGCGATGGGTCCGGGCTTCTGCTCCGAGCTGGTGCTGCTGCGGGCCGGGGACGACGGCGACCCGACATGACGAGCCTGGGTGCACTGGTCATCGTGGTGATCCTGGTCGCCCTCGAGCGGCTGGCCGAGCTGATCGTCTCCAAGCGCAACGCCGCATGGAGCTTCGCTCGCGGGGGACGTGAGACGGGGCAGGGTCACTACCCGGTCATGGTCGTGCTGCACACCGGGTTCCTCATCGCCATCCTCATCGAGGCCTTCGTCCGGCGCCCCGAGGTCTCGGAGGTGCTGGCCTGGTCGATGCTCCTGGTCGTCATCGCCGCCCAAGCACTGCGGTGGTGGTGCATCGCCACACTCGGCCCCCGGTGGAACACACGCGTCATCGTCACCCCCGGGCTGCCCCTGGTGCGCTCCGGCCCCTATCGACTGCTGCCGCACCCCAACTACATCGCCGTCGTCATCGAGGGAGTGGCGCTGCCACTCGTGCACGCGTGCTGGATGACCGCGGTCGGGTTCACTCTCGCGAACGCCGTCCTCCTGCGGGTGCGGCTCCGGGTGGAGAACGAGGCACTGCGTGACCTCCCGGACGAGACCGGTCGGCTCGCCGGTGCGTGACCTCATCGTGGCCGGCGGTGGGCCGATCGGTCTGGCGACGGCGCTCTACGCCGCCCGGGCCGGCCTCGACGTCAGCCTGCGCGAGCCGCGGCGTGGCGTCATCGACAAGGCGTGCGGGGAGGGACTGATGCCGAGCGCGGTGGCCGACCTGAGGGCCCTGGACGTCGTGCTCGATGGCCACCCGATCGAGGGGATCCGTTACCTCGATGGCATCCGGCACGCCGAGGCGCGCTTTCGCGGTGGCACCGGCCTCGGCGTGCGCCGCACCGCCCTGCACGGAGCACTGCGAGAGCGCCTGATGGACACCGCGGTCTCCACCAGCGCAACCGCGGTGCGTGACATCACCGACCACGGCGACCACGTGGTCGTGGACGACGAGCCGACCCGCTGGCTCATCGGCGCCGACGGTCTGCACTCGCCGGTGCGCCGACACCTGGGGCTCGGGACGACGCCCGGCTCACCTCGGCGCTACGGGTTGCGGTGCCATGCCGAGATCGCCCCGTGGACCTCGCTCGTCGAGGTCCACTGGGCCGAGTCGGGCGAGGCCTACGTGACGCCCGTCAGCGAGACGGTGGTGGGCGTCGCCCTGCTCAGCGCCGCCCGGCGCCCCTTCCCCGACCTGATCCACGCCTTCCCGGAGCTGGTCGAGCGGCTCTCCGGGCGACCGCTCTCGCCGGCCCGCGGCGCCGGCCCGTTGCGGCAGAGCGCACGGCGACGCGTGGCCGGGCGGGTGCTGCTCGTCGGCGACGCGGCAGGCTATGTCGACGCTCTCACCGGAGAGGGGATCGCCCTCGGACTGGCCCAGGCCCGCGCCGCCGTCGCCGCCGTACTGGACGAGGAGCCCGAGCGCTACGAATCGGACTGGAGGCGGCTCACCCGCAGCCACAACCTCCTCACCCGCGGCCTCCTGACCGCCACCGGGGTCCCAGCGGTCCGCCGGCGGATCGTTCGGTCCGCGCACCGCCTGCCGTGGGTCTTCGATGCTGCGGTCAACCAGCTGGCGAAGCCACCCGGGTGAGTGACGAGACCAGGACGCGCGGCTGCCCGTATGCACCCCGCATCTGCCTAGGCAGATGCGACAGGGGGCGGGGGCGGCCCGCACTTGCCTAGGCAGATGCGACCGGGGGGAGGGCGGCGTTGCCCCCTCCTTTGCCACTCCCCCGTGATCTGGGGCACAGTTGGGCGCGAGGACACCGGAGACCCCGGGACCCGGTCGAGAGGACGCGATGAACACCCAGATGCCTGCCCCCCAGAAGGTCGCCGTCATCGGCGCCGGCATGGTCGGTCTGTCGACCGCCTGGTTCCTCCAGGAGCACGGCGTCGAGGTCGAGGTCCTCGACCGTGACGAGGTCGCGTCCGGCTCCTCGTGGGGCAACGCCGGCTGGATCACCCCGGGCCTGTCGACGCCCCTGCCCGACCCGGCGGTCCTCTCCTACGGCATCAAGGCCGTCATCTCCCCCTCCTCCCCGGTCTACGTGCCGGTGACCGGGGACCCGCGCCTGCTGCGTTTCCTCGCGACCTTCACCCGCAACAGCACGATGCGCCGGTGGTCACGCTCGATGCGCGCCCTGGTGCCGATCAACGAGTGCGCGCTGCCGGCCTTCGACGTCCTGGCCGCCGGCGGGGTCACCTCCCCCTCGAAGGAGGCCACCTCCTTCATCGCCGGCTACCGCACCGCGGACGAGACCGACTTCCTCCTCACCGAGCTCGAGCACATCGCCGCCTCCGGCCAGGACGTCGGCTTCGAGAAGCTGACCGGGGACGAGGTCCGCGCCGCGGAGCCGACCTTCTCCGAGGAGATCGGCGCCGGCATCCGGCTGCTCGGGCAGCGCTACCTCAACCCCATCGAGTTCGTCTCCTCCCTGGCCGACTCCGTGCGCGCACGCGGTGGCACGGTCCGCGAGGGCGCCCGGGTCACCGGCATCACCGATGAGGCGAAGGGGGTCCGCCTCGCCATCGCGCAGGGCGGCACCGAGGTCTACGACCGGGTCGTCATCGCGAGCGGAACCTGGCTGGACGAGCTCGCGCGCCCCTTCGGCGTGCGCACCCACGTCCAGGCCGGGCGCGGCTACAGCTTCAGCGTGCCGATCGAGCACACCCCGCAGGGTCCGGTCTACCTCCCGTCGCAACGCGTGGCCTGCACGCCGCTCGGCGACCGCCTGCGGGTGGCCGGGATGATGGAGTTCCGCCCGCCGGAGGCGCCGCTCGACCAGCGACGGGTCCAGGCCGTCGTCGACGCGACCCGCCCCCTCCTCACCGGAGTCGACCTCGACGACCGACAGGACGAGTGGGTCGGGTCGCGCCCGTGCACCCCCGACGGGCTGCCGCTCATCGGGGGCACGAGCTCACCGCGCGTCCAGGTGGCGGGTGGCCACGGCATGTGGGGGATGACGCTGGGGCCAGCCACCGGCCAGCTGCTCGCCTCGACGATGGTCACGGGACGTCCGGCGCCCGAGCTGACCCCCTTCGACCCCCTGCGGTGACCCAGGGCACGGCCGACCCGAGAGGCGAGGCCGTTACCTTTCCGTTACCGTAGGCGGCATGCGTTCCCCTTCGCTGAGCACAGCCTTGTCCAGTCGGGACAACTCGCTCAACGCAGTCCGGCTGCTGCTCGCCGCCGCCGTGGTCCTCGCCCACTCGTGGACGCTCGGCGGCTACGGCTCGAGCATCTTCACCTGGATCGGTGCCAACAGCGTCAACGGCTTCTTCGCGCTGTCCGGCTTCCTCATCGCCGGCAGCCGGTTGCGCAACACCTTCGGGCACTACCTGCGGCGCCGGGCCCAGCGGATCTTCCCGGGTTTTTGGGTCTGCCTCCTCGTCGTGGGTTTCGTCTTCGCCCCGATCGGTGGGCTCGTCGGCGGCCAGGGCTGGAACCCGAGCCACTCGCTGTCCTACGTCCTCGACAACGCGAGCCTCGTGCTCTTCACCCGCGACATCGGCGACACCCTCGCGGCCGCCCACAACACGGGTGAGTGGAACCGCTCGTTGTGGTCGCTCATGCACGAGTTCAGCGCCTACCTGCTGTGCGGCGCCGCGCTGGGCTTCGCCTGGGTGCGCCGCAACCTCGCCGTGGCCGCCGGGATCGCCGTGGTCGCCCTCCCGGTCGCCGGCTGGACCGTCGGCGACTTCGACGGCCCGGCGCACATGATCAACGACTCCCTGCGCCTGCTCTCCTTCTTCTCCGCCGGCGTCCTCGCCTACGCGCTGCGCGAGCGCATCCACACCTCGCACATCCTGGCGGCGCTGGCCGCCGTCTGCGTGGTCGCCGCCGGATTCACCTCGGACCTGGTGCTCAACACCTTCACGGCCGTCCCGCTGACTTACCTGCTGCTGCACGTGGGGGCCACCTGGCGCACCTCGATCGCCGCGAAGGAGGACGTCTCCTTCGGCCTCTACATCTACAGCTGGCCCGTCCAGCAGACGATCGGGATGCTCGGGCTCGGCGCCCTGGTGCCGGTGCCCGCCTTCGCGATCGTCTCGCTCGCCCTGACCTACCCCCTCGCCCTCGCCTCCTGGCGATTCGTGGAGAAGCCGGCGATGGGCGCCCGCGTCCCCTCCCGGGGCACCGGGGACCTCGACCCCGTGGCCGTCGCTCCGCGCCCGGCCACGCTGGCGGACCCGGCACGAGAGCTGCACATGCACTCGACCTTCATCGGCAGCCGCTGAGCGACCCCCCACGCTTCGCGCTCGAAGGCCCGGTCAGGCGATGAGCACGCTCACCGCGTGGATGACCAGCCCGGCGAGCGCGCCGACCACCGTGCCGTTGATCCGGATGAACTGCAGATCACGACCGACGAAGAGCTCGATGCGCTCACTCGCCTCGTCCGCGTCCCACCGCTCGACGGTCACCGAGATGACCTCAGCCAGCTCCTCGCCGTAGGTGTTGACGAAGAAGGCGACGATCTCCCCCAGGTGCGTCTCGAGCCGGCCCTGCCACGCCGGGTCCTGCGCGAGGTGCCCGCCCAGGTGCGTGAGCAGCTCGTCGCCCCGGGACCAGAAGTAGGAGTCGCGGTCGGCCATCGCCCCGAGCAGCGAGGTGCGCAGCGACTGCCACACGGCGACGGCGCTCGTCGGCACCTGCGGGTGCGCGAGCAGCCGCTCCTTGAGCGCCTCGGCGCTGGCCATGACCTGCGCGTCGTGCTGCAGGTCGTCGGCGAGGCGGCGCAGCAGGTCGTCCAGGGCACGTCGCGCCGGGTGCGCCGGGTCGGCGCGCATCTCCGCCAGCCAGCCCAGGGCCTGCTGGTAGGTCCACCCGATGACCCGGTCGTCGAGCCACTCGGGTGACCACCACGGGGCCTTCTCGCCGACGACCTCGGCGAAGAGCTCGGGATTGTCGGTGAGCCACCGGTGGATCTCATCGACCCCGAGATCGACGAGGCCGGTATGACTGCCCCCCTCGACCACCCCCTCGAGCAGCGAGCCGAGGATGGGGCTGACCGGTTCCTTGGCCAGCCGTGGCAGGAGCATCTGCGAGAGGAAGTCGTGGACGTCCTCGTCGGCGACCCGCTCCAGCCCGCGCGTCCCCCCGCGGGAGACCTCCGTGAGCACCCGCAGCCGGTTGTCGGGTTGCCCCAGCCAGACCCCCAGCCGCTCGGCCACGTGCGCGACCGCCAGCCGGTCACGGGCGATCTCCTCGGTGAGGAAGTTCTCCGAGACGAACTCCTGCAGGCTGCGCCCGAGCTCGTCCTTGCGCTTCTTCACCAGGGCGGTGTGCGGGACCGGGATGCCGAGCGGGTGGCGGAAGATCGCCGTCACGGCGAACCAGTCGGCGAGGGCGCCGACCATCCCGGCCTCGGCCGCGGTGTTGACGAAGCCCCACACGCCGTCGTGGTCGAGGCGCAGGGTGAGGACGTAGACGAGCGCCACCAGCACGAGCAGGCCGGTCGCGACGAATCGCATGCGGCGCAGGCCTGCCCTTCGTCGGGCATCAGCCGGGGTCGCCTGGAGGAAGCTCACGCCCCCGATCCTCTCCCATCGCGCCGCCTAGACTCACGCAGGTGGACTTCCTCAATGGGCTGCAACCCCAGTTCGACCTGACCTACGACGACGTCTTCATGGTGCCGCGGTACAGCGACGTCGCCAGCCGCCACGGCGTGGACCTGCGCACCTCCGACGGGACGGGCACGACGATCCCGCTCGTCATCGCGAACATGACGGCGATCGCCGGACGTCGGATGGCCGAGACCACCGCCCGGCGCGGCGGACTCACGGTCATCCCGCAGGACATCCCGGTGGACGTCGTCGCGGAGGTGATCTCCTTCGTCAAGGGCCGCCACCTCGTCCACGACACCCCGATCACCCTCGAGCGGGACGTCACCGTCGGCGAGGCCCTCGCGCTGATCTCCAAGCGCGCCCACGGTGCCGGGATCGTCATCGAGGACGACCGGCCGGTCGGCGTCGTGACCGAGCGCGACCTCGACGGTGTCGACCGCTTCACCCAGGTGCACGAGGTGATGTCCCCCGAGCCGATGACCCTCTCGGCCGACGTCGACCCCCGCGCGGCCTTCGACGAGCTGCACCGCGCGCGGCGCCGCGTCGCCCCCGTCGTGGACGGCAGCGGTCGTCTCGTCGGCGTCCAGACGCGGAAGGGCGCGGTTCGGGCGAGCATGTACACCCCGGCCCTCGACGCGGACGGGCGGCTGCGCGTCGCCGCGGCCGTCGGGATCAACGGCGACGTCGCCGGCAAGGCCACGGCACTGCTCGAGGCCGGCGCGGACGTCCTCGTCGTCGACACCGCCCACGGTCACCAGGCGAAGATGCTCGAGGCCATCGCCGCCGTCCGCTCCCTCGACCCGCAGGTGCCCGTCGTCGCCGGCAACGTCGTCTCCGCCGAGGGGACGCGCGCGCTCATCGAGGCCGGCGCCGACATCGTCAAGGTCGGCGTCGGGCCGGGCGCCATGTGCACGACCCGGATGATGACCGCGGTCGGCCGACCGCAGCTCTCCGCCGTCCTCGAGTGCGCCGCGGCGGCCCGGGAGCTGGGTAGGCACGTGTGGGCCGACGGTGGGGTGCGCCACCCGCGCGACGTCGCGCTCGCCCTGGCCGCGGGCGCGAGCAATGTCATGATCGGCTCCTGGTTCGCCGGGACGCTGGAGTCCCCCGGCGACCTCGTCACCGACCCCGACGGGCGTCGGTACAAGGAGTCCTTCGGCATGGCCTCCGCCCGCGCGGTGCGGGGCCGGACCGCGGAGGACTCTCCCTTCGATCGGGCCCGCAAGTCGCACTTCGAGGAGGGCATCTCGACCTCCCGGATGTACGTCGACCCGTCCGGTCCGGGTGTCGAGGACGCCATCGACCAGATCGTCGCCGGGGTGCGCAGCAGCTGCACCTATGCCGGCGCCGCGACGCTGGAGGAGTTCCACGAGCGGGCGCTCGTCGGCCTGCAGTCCACGGCTGGTTTCGCCGAGGGCCGACCGCTGCACACCTCGTGGTGACCCGATGAGACCCCTCGAGCCGCTGCAGGCACCGGTCGACCCGGTCGAGGCGCTGCGCCGCGTCGGGTTCCTCCTCGAGCGCTCCCGACAGCACAGTCGGCGGGTGGAGGCCTTCCGCGGTGCCGTGGGCGTCCTGCGCGGCCTCGACGAAGGGGAGGTCGGGCAGCGGGTCGAGGCGGGCACGCTGACCGAGCTCGCCGGCATCGGCGCGTCCACGGCCGGGGTCATCACGCAGGCCGTCCGCGGTGAGCTGCCCGACTACCTCGTCCGGCAGCAGGAGGAGCACGGCGGTCCGCTCGTCGAGGGGGCCGCGGACTACGCCGAGGCGATCATCGGTGACTGCCACCTGCACTCCGACTGGTCCGACGGCGGCAGCCCCATCGACGAGATGGTCCTCACCGCCGTCGAGCTCGGCCAGGAGTGGATGGTGCTCACCGACCACTCCCCGCGACTGCGGATCGCCAACGGCCTGTCGGCGCAACGCCTCTCGCAGCAGCTCGACCTCCTCGCGAGGATCGACGCCTCCCTGGGCGATGCCTTCACGCTGATGTCCGGGATCGAGGTCGACATCCTCGACGACGGGGCCCTGGACCAGAGCGAGGAGATGCTCGGGCGACTCGACCTCGTCACGGCGTCCGTCCACTCGAAGCTGAAGATGACCAAGGCCCCGATGACGCGCCGGATGGTTGCTGCCGTGAGCAACCCGCGGGTGAACGTGCTCGGCCACTGCACCGGCCGCCTCGTCACCGGCGGTCGGGGGACGCGCCCGCAGAGCGAGTTCGACGCGCGGCAGGTCTTCGAGGCGTGCGCCGAGCACGACGTCGCCGTCGAGATCAACTCCCGCCCCGAGCGCTGCGACCCGCCGGACGAGCTCGTCGAGCTCGCCCTGGAGATCGGCTGCCTCTTCGCGGTGGACTCCGACGCGCACGCTCCGGGGCAGCTGGAGATGAAGGCCTACGGAGCCGAACGGGCGCAGCGTCTCGGGGTGCCGCTGGAGCGCATCGTCACCACGTGGGAGGCCGAGCGCGTGCGGGAGTGGTCCGGGCGGCGCTGAGACTCACTCGTAGAGCTGGGGCGCCTGCTCACGCAGCTGGTGGGAGAGCGGCGCCGCGAGGGTGCGCACATAGGCCGCGGACAGGTGCGACTTGTCCCGGTAGACGACGACATTGCCGACGATCGCCGGGCACGTGCCGTCGGGGCAGTAGTAGTCGGACAGGTCGATGTACCCGACGTCCGGGGTCTCCTCCAGCTCGAGGAAGGGGGATGCCTTCGCCAACCCCCATCCCACACCGCCGGTCATCGGGGTGTCACAGGCCCGGGGGTCGTCCTCGCGACTGAGGCACTCCGAGAGGGGCTCGCGGATGCGCGGGCTGTCCCGGAGGGTGACCAGCGGGATGTCGCGGGCGCGCACCTCGGCCCACTGGTCGAGGAAGCCGAGCGAGGTGCTCTCCGGGGCGCCGAGGCTCGTGGTCGCGATGGTCACGACGAGGTCCGGGTCGAGCCCCTCCAGGGTGTCCACGACCGCCGAGTTCCACCCGGCGCAGGTGGTCCGCGGGGCCACGTCCCGGGGCGTCGGGTACTGCCCGTGATTGCTCGTGAGCTGACAGCCGCTCTTGTCGACGACGAGGATGCGCCAGCCGTGCTGCCGCCCGAGCTCCCGGAAGGCCGGGACCCACTGGCCCGCGTGCGAGCCTCCGGTGATGACGACGACCGGCATCTCCTGCCACCCCGGCGAGCCCTCCGGGCGGTCCGGGTCGTCGCAGACGAGCACCTCGTCCGTCCCGGGCCCAATCCCTTCCTGGCGACAGGGCTCGTCGTAGTAGGCCGGCTGGTCCTGCTCGAGCACCGCGAGGTCGGGGATCAGGGCCGCCCCGGGCTTCGCCTCGACCCAGCTGCGCGGGTCGAGCACCCGCCCGCCGGGGTTGTCCAGGACGAGGGGCTCGCTCGGGGTGCCGAGGGGAGAGTCCTCCGATGCGGCGGCGGTCAGCTGCTGCTGACGCGCCAGCTGGCGCTCCACGTCGCGCTGCAGGGCATTCGCGCCGAGCGCCGCCGGGGCGGCGACGACGGCGACGAGCGCGGCGCCCACACCCACCGCGATGGCCGGCCGCGCCCCGAGCCCCTTCGTCGTCGGGCGCTCGACCCCCCTGACGGTCAGCTGGGCGAGGGCCAGGCTCACCACGAGGATCCCGACGGCCTCGACGAGGTCGACCCGCTCGCTGCCGCGGTAGGTCAGCCACAGCACCAGCAGCGGCCAGTGCCACAGGTAGAACGCGTAGGAGATGTCGCCGATCCAGGCGAAGGGGGGCAGGCACAGCACCCGGCTGGCGCCCCACCTCGTGGGGTGCTCGGACCACATGACGAGAGCGAACCCGAGCACCGGCCACCAGGCCCACGGCCCGGGGAAGAGCGCTCCCCCGTCGAGGAAGAATCCGCAGGAGACGATGAGCGCGACGCCGATCCACCCGGTGACCGGCCGGACCCTCCTCGGCAGGACCTCGGACCCCAGCAGGGCGATGAGCGCGCCGACGGCCAGCTGCCACAGTCGCGTGCCGGTGTTGAGGTAGGCGTTCGCCTGATCCGCGTGGTGCATGTAGACGGCGTAGGGGAAGGAGAGGGCGATGACGAGGACCGCGACCGCGATCATCACGTGCCGCGCCCGGATCCCCATCCGCCGGGCGACCATGACGGCCCCGACGGTGAGCAGGGGCCACAGCAGGTAGAACTGGCCCTGGACCGACAGCGACCAGATGTGCTGGAAGACGCTCGTCTCACTGCCGGCCGCCTCGTAGGCCAGCTGGCTGTGGATCAGCTCCCAGTTCTCGACATAGAGCGTGGAGGCCGCGCCCTCGCGCAGCAGTGCGATCCGCCGACTCTCCGGCAGCACGATGAGTCCGAGGACCGTGGTGACCGCGACGACGGTGACCATGGCCGGCAGGAGCCGGCGCGCCAGTCGGCCGAGGTAGGGGATGACGGCGATCCGGCCCGTCGTCGCCGCCTCGCGCAGCAGCATGCCGGTGAAGAGGAAGCCCGACACGACGAGGAAGACGTCGAGCCCGCCGGAGACGCGCCCCTGCCCGAAGATGTGGAACAGGGCGACCAGGAGGATCGCCAGGCCGCGCAGACCGTGCAGCTCGGGCCGAAACCGTCGCTCCGGCAGGCCCTCGGTCAGCACCGTGCGCTCCCGCGCAGCCACACCTGACCCCACTGCCGTCCCTTCGTCACCGTCCCGAACTGCGGTCAGGCTAGTCGCGGGCCCCGCGGATCCGGGGCTCCCCGGCCCCGGCGTGGCGCCCGAGCACCTCGTTTTGGCGTTCCGCGATGTCTCTCGTATGCTTTCCGAGTCCTCGACGGATTCGGGTGCTGCCTGCTGCGTAGCGAGGGGTCCTTGAGGCTGGTCCCCATCGTCTAGCGGCCTAGGACCCCGCCCTTTCACGGCGGTAGCACGGGTTCGAATCCCGTTGGGGATACGCACGACAATTGAATGTGCCTTGCACACCACAAGGCCGCGTAGCGCAGTTGGTTAGCGCGCCGCCCTGTCACGGCGGAGGTCGCGGGTTCGAGTCCCGTCGCGGTCGCTCGCTGGTCCGGTCCGGACCGGCTCGGCCAGGTAGCTCAGTTGGTACGAGCGTCCGACTGAAAATCGGAAGGTCGGCGGTTCGACCCCGCCCCTGGCCACCGGATCCCACTCGACGGGCGCCACCGCACTGCGGTGGCGCCCGTCGTCGTCTCGCGGCACGCCCCGCGCCGCTTCGCTCCCCCGCAGACGACGTGGGAGACTGACCAGTCGTGAGCCGATCGAGGAAAGCACCTGCCATCACCCAGCGGTTGCAGCAGGCGGCGAGAGCCGCGCTGACCGAGCGACGACCCGCTGGCGCCGCGACGGCGACCCCTCCCCCCGGGCCCACCTCGGCACCTGGGACGACCCCGTCGCCCGAGCGCACCGCACCGCCCGCGTGTGCCGTCAGAGCCCCCAACTCCCCCGTCCCTCCTCTCGAGCTCACCGTCGCCGTCGCCGCCGGCCCGCGCCTGTCGGAGGTCCTCGCCCCGGAGTGGATCCAGCGCCCGCTCGGCCCCGACACCTGGCGCGAGGACATCACCGGAGTCGACCTGCTCCTCCTCGAGGGCGTGGGCGGCTCGGTCCCCGGCTGGGGCGACGGGTCGGCCCTCGTCGAGATGCTCACAGCAGCGAAGGGAGCGTCCCTCGCGACGGTTCTCTGGGTCACCGACGACGACGCCCCGGGTGAGTGGGCCGCCGACGTCACCACCATCGGTGCCAGCTCCACCCGGACCGTCGACGGGCTGATCGCCGCAGGCCGCGCCGCCCACCACTGGCAGCCGGCCGCACAGCCCCGCACCTGCGGCCTGGCCCGCGACGACGACACGACCACACGCCGCTCCGGCGCCCTCGTCGTCGTCGATGGTCTCTCCCGACTCGGTGACGACTCCTCCCTTCGCCTCCTCGCGGACGCGCTGCAGCCCATGCCCAAGGCACAGACCACGGTCGTGCAGCTCCCGGGGGCCTCCTCCGTGACCCTTCCGCCCGCCCTGACCAAGCGCATCTCCCCCGGTGAGCTCGCCGATGCATCCGTCCTGGTCGACCTCTCGGCCACCTCTCCTGCGGGTGCGTGGACGAGCGTCGCGGCGGCGGCCGCGCAGACGCCCGTCGTCGGCACCCCCGACACCGCCGACGTCCCCGACGCGGTCAACGCGCTCGTGCCCCGCGTGGACGAGCCGAAGGGCCTGCGCAGCGAGATCGTCGCCCGCGTCCACCAGCAGGAGCTCGTGGCCCGGGAGGGACTGCGCCTGCAGCGCACGGTCCTCGCCGGTCACACGGGCGCCCACCGCGCCCGTGAGCTCGCCGGGGCCGCCGGCCTCACCGTCCCGGCGATCACCCCTCCGACGATCTCCGCGGTCGTGCCGACCAACCGCGCCCACGAGCTCGACAACGTCTTCGCCAACCTCGGCCGTCAGGACCACGCGGCGCTCGAGCTCGTCCTCGTGCTCCACGGACTGGACACCGACGACGCCGACCTGCGCCGTCGCGCCACCCGGGCGGGCGTGCGCGACGTGCAGATCATCCACGCGGACGCCTCACTGACCCTCGGTGCGTGCATGAACCTCGGCGTCGACGCCGCCGCCGGGCAGTACATCGCCAAGATGGACGACGACAACATCTACGGCGAGCACTACTTCTCCGACCTGCTCGCGGCCTTCTCCTACACCGACGCCGGCATCGTCGGGAAGTGGGCGCACTACGTGTGGCTGCGCGCCACCGGAGCGGTCGTCCTGCGCTACCCCGACGCCGAGCACCGCTACGAGCGCCGCATCCAGGGTGGGTCGATGCTCTTCGCCGGGGACGTGGCACGGCAGGTCCGCTTCAGCGACATCCCCCGCGCCGTCGACTCCGACATCCTCGACCGCTCCATGGCCGAGGGGGTGCGCGTCTACTCCGGCGACCGGTACAACTACGTGTCCCTGCGCGGCGACGACCGCCACTCGCACACGTGGACGGTCACCGACTCCACCTTCCTCACCGCCGCGGGGCACCTCCTCTTCTACGGTGACCCCACGACGCACGTAAGCCTGTAGACCCGCGGCCACCCCGCGACGACCGACGACGAGAAGGACCTGACAGTGGCATCCACCGACAAGACCAGCGCGAAGTCCCAGGGCAAGCGCGCCGCACGCGCCGTCGTGCGCCGGGTCAGCCTCGACCCCGTGGCGTCGTTGCCCAGCCAGGGCGGCGCCCTGGGCCTGCGGGCCGTCTTCGCGCAGGCACGCACCCTCGTGCTCGACGCCAAGGAGTACGACAAGGGTCTGCGGCTCCTCGGCCGTCTGCCCGAGTCCGCCCTCGGGACGACCGGTCACGGCCTGCGCGCCTGGGCCCACCTCTCGCGCGGACAGCTCGACGAGGCGACCCGGGAGGCCCACGCCGTCCTCGCCGGCGACCCGGATGCCGAGGCCCTCGGCCTGGCGATGGCGGTGGCGCAGCGCGGTCGCCGCACCGCGCTCATCCGCGAGACCAATGCCCTGGCCGCGGTGACCCAGCCCCGGACCACCCGGGACGCCGAGCGTCTCCTCGGCTGGTTCGCCACCACGGACGTGCTCGAGGCCGAGGCCTTCATCGCCAACGTGGCGACGTGGAGGGTCAGCCACAGCACCCACACCCTGGAGCTGATCCGCACCGAGACCGAGATCCGCGGTGCCGGTGACGTGGCAGCCCAGCGCGCCACCGCACTCGAGGTCGGTCAGCGCTCCCCGGAGGGCTTCCGGTCCGCGACGCGCGTCCTCGGCGACCTCAAGGGCTGGGACGAGCTGCGTGAGCTCTTCGTCGTGCACGACGCGGCGACGGTGGCCGTCGTGCCGAAGAAGACCGCCATCTCGCTGGCCCGTCAGGCCGCCCGTGCCGGCTGGCTCGACACCGCGCAGGTCATCACCGGCCGGATGATCGAGACCGGCACCTACGCCGGCGCGCGCGAGACCCACGCCCAGGTCTCCGACCAGATCCACATCGGCCGGACCGGGTGGCCGACGGAGGAGGCCCGGGAGCGCTCCTACGAGCCCGCACCCCGCGCCGTGCTCTCCGTCCTCGCCCAGTCACTGCCGCACCGCTCCGGCGGGTACGCCACGCGCAGCCACGGCATCCTCACCGGCCTGCAGGGCCTGGGCTGGGACATGCTCGCCGCGACCCGCCTCGGTTTCCCCTACGACTTCTGGGGCCAGGGGACCACGCGCAAGGTCGAGGCCACGTCCGTCGTCGACTCGATGACCTACGTGCGCCTCCTCGAGCCCGGCGAGCGTGAGTACGCGACGACACCGATGTCGAGCTACATCGAGCGCTTCGCCGGCCGCGTCGAGGAGGTCGCGAGACAGCACCGCGCCGGCCTGATCCACGCGAGCAGCTTCCAGAACAACGGGCTCGCCGGCCTGCGCGCCGCCCGCCGCCTGGGCCTTCCCTTCGTCTACGAGATGCGCGGCCTCGAGGACCTGATGAAGATCTCGCGCAACCCCGACTTCGGCCGCACCGACGCCTACCGGTACATGACCGCCCTGGAGCTGCACATCGTGCAGCACGCCGACCTCACCTTCGTCATCACCGAGGCACTGCGCGAGGAGATGATCCGCCGCGGCGGGCCGGCCGAGCGGATCGCCGTCCTCCCCAACGGCGTGCACACGAGCCAGTTCGAGCCCCGCCAGCCGGACGAGGCACTCGTCGACGAGCTCGGCCTGCGCGGCAAGACGGTCATCGGCTACGCCGGCGGTCTCGTGGACTACGAGGGTCTCGACCTGCTGCTGCTCGCGGCCGCGGAGCTGAAGCAGACCCGGGACGACTTCGCGGTGATCATCGTCGGCGACGGGCACTTCGAGGGGCAGCTGCACCGCATGGCCCGTGACCTCGACGTCCTCGACGTCGTGACCTTCACCGGTCGGGTGCCGCACGAGGAGGTGGCCCGCTACCTCTCGATCTTCCAGATCACGCCCTTCCCCCGGCTGCCGCTGCCCGTGTGCGAGCTGATCAGCCCGATCAAGCCCTTCGAGTCGATGGCCATGGGCAAGGCGTGCATCTCCAGCTCGGTCGCGGCGCTCACCGAGATCGTCGAGCCGGACGTGCGCGGCCTCGTCTTCGACAAGGGTGACGCCTCCGACTTCGCCCGCCAGATCGCCCGCTACCTCGACGACCCGCAGCTGCGCGAGCGGATGGGCCGCCAGGCCCGGGAGTGGGTCCTCGCCGAGCGGGACTGGAGCGACGTCACGAGGATCGCCGACGCGGCCTACCACCGCCTCCTCGGCTGACCCCCGACGAAGAGGGCCTCACTCCTTCGCGCTGGCGGCCGCCTCCGGGATGTCTTGGGTGGTGATCTCCTCGACGGGGGTCTTGGTGACCCCGGCTGCCGACAGCTCGCGCCAGATGATCGGGGTCATCGTCCGGACGTACGTCGCCGTGACGTGGCTCCCCTGCCGGTAGACGAGCACCTCGCCGATGGCCGGCGGGCAGGTCTGCGCATCGGTGGGGCAGACCCACCGGTCGAGCTCGAGGTAGGTCCCGTCGGCCTGGTCGGCCGCCTGACCCAGGCTGGCGTCGACGTCCTCCCGGGGGAAGCCGCAGTCGGCGTAGTCGCCGTCGCCGGCCTCCTCGACACAGGAGTAGACCTCCTTCCCGGGGTGCTGGTTGTTCGCGACGGTGACGGCCTGGCCACCCCCCTCGGTGAGGGTCCGCAGCGGGGTGGCGAGGTCCGCGGAGGCGACGTCGGGGTCGCTGGCCGAGCTGACGACGACGTCGGGGGTGCGGGTCTCGTCGCTCGACATGAGGTCCACCGCGTTCTTCGTGTACTCCGCGCACTCTGAGTCCGCGCTCTCCCCCTCGGCGAAGGCGCACTTCGACTTCAGATAGAGGTCGAGGCGCCAGCCCTCCTGGCGGGCGATCTCCTCGAATGCCGGGAACCACTGGCCCATCTTCGAGTCACCCACCAGGGCGATGACCGTGTCGGAGTTCTCGTCCCCGTAGGTGCACGAGGTGTCGACCGTGGTGTCGCCGGGTTGGACCTGACAGCCGTCGTCGTAATAGCTCGGGACGTCCTTGGTGGCCACGGCAGGGTCCGGGTTGAGCGGGCCCGAGGTCGTGAGCACCGAGTCGAGGTCCTCACGCACGGACCACTCCTGCGCGGACTGGTCCCCGATGAGGGCCGTCGCGCCCGTGACCCGGGCGTCCTCGTCGAGCGTCGGCACGCTCGCCCAGACAGCGGCCCCGACGAGCGCCGTGACGGTCATCGAGGCGAGGCCGAAGAGCAGGCCACGGGAGGCCTTGGCACTGAGCCCGGGGTGGAAGCGGATCGGGTCCTCGACGAGGTGCTTGGTCAGCCACGCCAGGACGATCGAGAGGACCCCCACGAGGACGAGGTGGCGGATACGGATCTCGGGATAGGCGACCTTGGCCAGGGTGATCAGGGGCCAGTGCCACAGGTAGATGGCATAGGAGAGGCCACCGATCCACACCATCGGCCTGAGGCTGAGCAGCCTGGCCGTGACGGTGCCCTGGGAGGCGCAGCCCGCGGCGATGATCAGGGCGGCTCCGACGGTCGGCGCGAGCGCCCAGGAGCCGGGCCAGGGAACCGTGCCGTCGAGGAAGAACGCCGACCACAGCACGAGCACGAGGCCCACGGCGGCGACGGCCTCGGCCGCACGTCGTGGCAACGAGGCCAGGCGGACGACGAGGAAGGCGAGCAGGGCGCCGATGGCCAGCTCCCAGACCCGGGTCGTCGTGTAGAAGTAGGCGGTCGCCGGGTCGGACGCCGTGTGGACGATCGAGTAGCCGAGCGACGCGGCGGCGATGGCGCCGAGCATCCCGAAGAGCAAGGGCTTGGGGCGCAGGCGCGTCCGCCGGGCGATGACGAGTCCGAGGATGATGATCAACGGCCAGACGACGTAGAACTGCTCCTCGACCGACAGCGACCAGTAGTGCTGCAGCGCGGAGGGCGCTGCCCCCTCGGCGAGGTAGTCGACCGACCGGTAGGCCAGGCCCCAGTTGACGACGTAGAAGGTCGCGGTGATGACGTCGATCCCGAGGTTGGCCCGGTCCGCGCCGGGCAGGACGAACCACCCGAGGACCGCGGTGAAGAGCAGCACGACCGAGGCCGCGGGCAGCAGCCGGCGCGCGCGGCGGGCGTAGAAGTCCGCGATCGAGATCCGTCCGCTCTTGGCGGCCTCACGCAGCAGGAGGGAGGTGATGAGGAAGCCGGAGATGACGAAGAAGATGTCGACGCCGACGAATCCGCCCGGCATGAAGGGGATGCCGACGTGGTAGATCAGGACGGTGCCGACGGCGACGGCCCGCAGGCCCTCGATGTCACCGCGGAGGTTCTTCTTCCCCTTCGCGCCGTGTGCTGCCTCGCCGGCTGCCCCCTTGACCTCGGCCGGCAGCTCCTTCTCCCCCGGCGGCGCGCCGCTCACGCCCTGCCTCGACGGGCAGCCCCCACCGACCCGGCCAGGACCGTGGCGATGCGCTCGCCGGCGTGGCCGTCCCACAACGGCGGGGTGTCCCACTGGGTGAGGGGTCCCGTTGCGAGGACCTCCCGCACGCTCTCGACGAGGGTCTCCCGGGTGACGAGCCGGTTGGTGCCGTGCGTGATCGTCACCGGGCGCTCCGTGTTGGGACGAAGGGTGAGGCACGGGACCCCGAGGATCGTCGTCTCCTCCTGGACACCGCCGGAGTCGGTGACGACCGCGGCAGCGCCGCGGACGAGACCCATGAACTCGATGTAGCCGAGCGGGTCGATGACCCGCATCCTATCGTGGGCGAGGAAGCCGGCCTCCTCGAGGCGAGCCCGCCCGCGCGGGTGGAGCGGGATGACGACCTGGGCCTGGTCGGCGACGGCGTGCATCGCGGCGACGAGCGCCTTGACGTCGTCCGGGTCGTCGACATTGCCCGGGCGGTGCAGCGTGGCGACGATGTAGTCGCCGTCGATGCCGACCTCCCGGCGAGCCGCGTCCGCGTCGAAACGGTCCTTGTTCTTCAGCAGGGTGTCGATCATCGGGTTGCCGACGAAGTGGATCTTGTCGGGCGCCGTGCCCTCGTTCCCGAGGTGGGCGATCGCGTCCGTGCTCGTGGTGAGCAGCAGGTCCGAGAGCTTGTCGGTGACAAGACGGTTGATCTCCTCGGGCATCGTCATGTCGAAGGAGCGCAGTCCGGCCTCGACGTGGGCGAAGGTGATGCCCATCTTCGCCGCCACGAGGGCCGCTGCCACCGTGGAGTTGACGTCACCGTAGACGACGACGAGGTCGGGGCGGCGGTCGGTGAAGAGCTCCTCGAGCGCCTCCATGACCTTGGCCGTCTGGGCGCCGTGGGCTCCGGAGCCGACCCCGAGGTTCACGTCCGGCTTCGGGATGCCCAACTGCCGGAAGAAGATGTCGGACATCTTGTCGTCGTAGTGCTGACCGGTGTGCACCAAGAGCTGCTCGACGTCGTATGCGGCCAGCCCCTCCAGGACGGGTGCCGCTTTGGGGAAGTTCGGCCGCGCACCGGTGACATGGACTACGAGCGCCATGAGTTCTCCTGCCTTGGCGATGAAAGCGTGTGACTTCAGGACCGCCGCTCAGTCTGACACGTGGATCTGGTGGTCGCGGGAAGCACACCAGTCGTGGCGCAACCACCGCGCCCGATCTCCCCGGCGGGCCGCGAGCTGCCCAGTAGGATGCAGCCACCACGGGGGCCGGGTTGCAAGCTCGTCCCCACCCACGGTGCGGAAGGACCACACGGCCCATGAGTGACGCCACCGCCACGTCTCTCCGCACGCGCCTGCGCCGGTTGTCCTCGGTACAGGTGCTCGCCGTCCAGATCGTCCTGGCAGTGGTGACGGTCCTCCTCAGCTGGACCTCCGGGTGGCAGGCGACCGTCGTCGGTCTGGCCCTGATGCACGTCTTCACGGCACTCGTCACCCTCGGGCCCTGGGGTTCACGACGCATCCCCCACCCGGCCCCTCCTGCGCCCGCCTCCAAGGCGCAACTGACCCGACTGAGCCAGCGTGTGGACGAGCTCGGGGACCGCGTGGCGTCCACGGCGCACCTCACCCACCTGGGCCAGCAGGTCGACGAGCTCGGGGAACGCGTGGCGTCCACGGCACACCTGACCCGGTTGGAGGAGCAGATCGCCGCGCTCGACGAACGGGTGACCTCCACGGCCCAGCTGACCCGGCTGGAACAGCGGGTCGACGGTCTGGGGGCGCGACTCGTCGCCGGCAGCGAACGCACGCGCGCAGAGGTGTTGGACGCACTCGCCTCCTCCCGAGGCGCTTCGGGGGACCAGTCGTCCTGATGGGCCGCCCCGACGACCGCCTCATCACGGGTCTCGCTGCCGCCCTCGACCCGACGAGGGTCCACGCCTACGCACAGTTCGCGATCCGGACCCGCAGCCGCGTGGCCCGTGAGGTCCTCGAGGCCGCCGGGGCGACCGCTGCGCTCGGACGCGTCATCGCCCTTTCGGGGGAGCCCGACGCGCACCACCGCGGTCTGGCGGTGCTCGACGAGGTGGTCGCCCGCTCGGATGCCACGGGTCTGCCGAAGCGGGTCGTCACCCTCTGGGCCGAGCTGCTGCTGCGCAGTGGTCGCGACGAGGAGCTGCGCGCCCTGCTCGAGGACACCCACGTCCCCCTCACCGAGGCCGACCGGTGGATGCTGCGCACCGACCTCCTCAACCCCCACCGCACGACATGGGGTGCTGGGAGCGAGCCCGTGGTGACCGCCGAGGACCTCGCGTCTGCCGAGCGCGGATGGCTCCAGGCCTTCAACGAGGTCCATGCCGCGGCCGGCCTGGAACCCCTTCGGTTGCGCTCGGCCACGGGGGGCGATCGTCCGTACCAGCGTCTCGAGGCGCCGGTCGCAGATCGCATCGACGACGACCTCGTCACGGTCGTCATGTCGGCCTACGCGCCCGACCGCGACCTCCTCCTCGCCGTGCGGGGTGTCATGGACCAGACGTGGGCCAACCTCGAGCTCCTCGTCGTGGACGACGCCTCTCCCCCGGGGTTCCAGGACCTCTTCGACGAGGCCGAGGCACTGGACCAGCGGGTGCGCGTGGTTCGGGCACCGCGCAACGGCGGGACCTACGAGGCGCGCAATCGTGCCCTCTCCGTCGCGCGGGGTCGGTGGATGACCTTCCAGGACAGTGACGACTGGACCCACCCCCGTCGGGTGGAGCACCAGGTCCGCCACCTCCAGGAGTCCCCGGCGGTGCTGGCCAACACGACGCGGACCCTGCGGGCCCACCCGGACCTCACCATGACCTTCGTCGGGTATCCCGCGGAGCGGCTCAACGCCAGCTCGCTCATGATCGACCGGGCCCGGGTCACGCGGCTGCTGGGTGCCTTCGACTCGACGCGCAAGTCGGGAGACACCGAGCTGCCGGAGCGCCTGGAAGCGGTGCGCCCCGGCAGCGTGCAGGACCTGACTCAGCCAGCCCCCCTGGCCATCACCCAGCTGCGAGAACACTCCCTGTCACGCCGCGACTTCCTCCCGGGGCGGACCCGCTGGGACCGCCTCGCCTACCGCGACAGCTATCGGGAGTGGCACCGGCAGATCGCGGCCGGACGCTCGAGTCCCGTCCTGCCCGCGTCGACCGGTCGAGCCTTCCCGCTGCCCCGCCCCTCGTGGGATCCGGGGTGTGCCGCGGCGGCCGGGCCCGTCACGTGGGACGTCGTCGTCCTGGGCGACCTCCGCTGGAAGGCGCACACGGCCCGCAGGTCGTTGGGCGTGGCCCGAGCGAGCGCGACCGCCGGGCTGCGGACCGCGGTGGCGCACGCCGAGGGCACGCGTCCCCTCTCGGGCGGTCAGACCATGGTGCTCTCGGGGCTCTCCACCGACGCGCGCCTCGGCCGTCTCGGGTTGACGAATGCCCACGAGGACGACGAGTGCGACCTGCTGGTCGTCACGGACCCCTCGAGCATGCTGCACCTGGACACCGCCGGGCTCCAGGTCGGGCACGTCCTCGTCGTGGCGGACGAGCCGGAGCCCGACAGCTGGAGCGTCGCCGCCGTCGACCGTCGTTGTCTGGAGCTCTTCGGCGTGGCGCCGACGTGGGGCGGTCCGGCTCGAGCACACGACGGCCTCGACGGACCCTCGGCGGTTCGCCTCACCGTCCCGGACGAGCGCTGGTGCAGGTCGGACCTGGCCACCGTGACGGGTGACGGGTGGCACCTCGTCGGATCCCGCAGGGGGCCTGCGGCACTCGACCGACGGTGGACACGCTCCCCCACCAGGACGACGCTCGTCATCGGCCACCACCTCGCGGACAGCCCACGGCGCTGGCCGGCGAGCGCCGACGACCTGCAGGACGCCTATCCGGGGGAGGTCATGCTCCCCGGTCGCACCGACGCCGCGTCGTCCCCACGCCCGGTCGAGCTGCACGGGCTCCAGGGGCTCAACGTGCCCGTCTCGGTCGTGGGGCACCCCATGCGCCCGCCGTCATGGGTGTCCTTCGCGGGGACAGGCATGTCGGCACGCGAGTTCTTGTCCCACATCGATGTCTGGGTCTACTTCGGGAGGTGGGACACCGCTGCCGAGATCGCGACCCTCGAGGCGCTCGGGGCCGGTCTGCCCTGCGTGATCGGGGACGACGCCGGCGTGGCCGATCTGCAGGGACCCATTCGGTGCGTGCCTCCCGACCGGGCCCGGGAGGCGATCGAAGAGCTGCTCACGAGCGCGGTCGAGGAGACCCCTTCCTCCGCGCAGCGGCAGCAGACCTGGTCGCGGACGCTGCGCCGGTGGATGCCGTCGTCGACGGCCCGGCCCGCCGCCAGGCACCCCGACCGGGGCGGAGCGGACCGGTGAGCCCCTCGCGCCCCCGGCGACGGCGCGTTCGCTCCCACCTGCTCCGCCTCGCCCGGCACGCGCCGGCGACGGTCCTTCGCTCCGCCGCCCTCGTCGCCCGGCTCGCGCGCGACGACGAGCGGACCCTTCGACTGCTCCGACGACTTGCGGCCACGGGAGGCGTCACCGCCTCCGAGTGCGTGCGGTGGACCACGGCGGCCCGCACGGCCGGCTCCCAGGAGGAGCTCCTGCGGGCCCAGCGCACCCTGCTGACGCTCACCCCGGCCACGGACCACGCGCTCAACCGCAGCGTCCGGGCACTGCACGACCTCGACCCGCGCCACTGGCCGGAGGTGGAGGCATGGAGCAGGACGATCGCCGACAGGAGACCCGACGTCGACCGCACGGCGCCCGAACGGCTCGTGCTCAGGATGCGCGTCGACCTCCTGCGCCTCGACGGAGGTGCCGCACCACTGATCCACCGTCACCTGCGCGATCACCACTTCGATGAGCTCGAAGACCTCGTGTGCGCGTTCACCCCCGACGTGAGCGCGACAGTCGATGCCGAGCTCTGGACGCTGGTGTCAAAGCGGGCGTTGGCCTTCGGCTGGACCACCCTGGCAGCCGTCGCGATCAGCCGGCTCGAGGGCGAGTCGGACGAGGCGCAGCGTCGCCTCGTCGCGGAGGCCGAGGACGAGCGCGACCTGCTGGCCTCGCCATGGGCGCCCCCTTCTGCGGCCGCCCCCTCGGCCGGCGCACGGTCGGACCCTCGTTCCGTGCTCTCCGTCCTCGGGCAATCGCTGCCCCTGCGTTCCGGTGGGTACGCCACCCGCTCGCACGGCATCCTCACCGGCCTGGCGCATC
This sequence comes from Janibacter sp. GS2, assembly GCF_051200835.1. GTDB lineage: Bacteria > Actinomycetota > Actinomycetes > Actinomycetales > Dermatophilaceae > Janibacter. The sequence goes on along the minus strand of NZ_CP195161.1, from coordinate 863,276 downwards.
GCGGGTGGAAGATGTCCGCGGTGACCCGTCCGGGCTTCCCCTTCGACCTGTGGTGGTCGGCCGACGACGAGCGGCAGCCTGCCGCGGTGGACGTCGTCGACGGCATCCCCTACCACCGCCTGCTCACCGACGGGGTGCGCCACTACCCACGGGTCCCGCTGCGCCCCTACGTGGAGGACGGCGCCCGAGGCATCGCCACCCTGGCCCGGCAGGAACGGGCCGCTCTCATCCACGCCGCCAGCCTGTACGACGTCGGCATGGCCGGCCTCACCGCCGCGAGGGCTCTCGGGGTGCCCTTCGTCTACGAGATGCGTGGCCTCAAGCAGCTGCTCGAGGAGGCGCGCCACCCGCTCTTCGCGACGTCGCCGCGACGGGACTACCTCGACCTGCTCGAGGGGACCGTGGCCCGGAACGCCGATGCCCTGCTGGTCATCACCGAAGCGCTGGGCCGCGAGATGGTGGCTCTGGGGGTCGACCCCGACCGCATCACCGTCGTCCCCAACGGCGTGGACGCCTCGCGGTTCACCCCCCGCCCCCGCCACGAGCACCTCGCCGAACGGCTCGGGTTGTCCGGGAAGACGGTCATCGGGTACATCGGCGGTCTCGTGCACTACGAGGGGCTGGAGCTGCTCTTCTCGGCCGTCCAGCAGCTGCGTGACCGGCGCGGCGACTTCCACGTCCTCGTCGTGGGGGACGGCGCGTACCAGCGGACGCTGCACCGTGCCGTCGAGACCCGCGACCTCCACGATCTCGTGACCTTCACCGGACGCGTGCCCCACGAGGACGTCGAGGACTACCTCAGCCTCGTCGACATCACCCCCTTCCCCCGCAAGCCGCTGAAGGTGTGCGAGCTGATCTCCCCCATCAAGCCCTTCGAGGCCATGGCCATGCGCAAGACGATCGTGGCCTCGGACGTGGCGGCGCTCACCGAGATCGTGACGGACGGCGTCACCGGCAGGCTCTTCGCCAAGGGCGACGCGAGCGACCTGGCCCGCGTCCTCGACGAGCTGCTCGACTCCCCCCAGGAGCGGGAGCGACTCGGGACGGCTGCTCGGGAGTGGGTCGTGGCCGAGCGGGACTGGCACCGGATCACCGGCATCGTCGAGGGCGTCTACCGCGAGCTGCTGGACGACAGGACGGACTCGTAGATCCGGGCGTAGCGGTGGTCGTTGTGGGCCCAGGTGCGGTGACCCAGGACCCAGGACCGCGCGTCCGCGGCGAGCCGCCGGCGACGGTCCGGGGATGCGGCCAGGCGTTCGAGCACGTCGGCCAGCGATGAGCCGTCGCCGGTGACGAAGGTCTCGCCGCGGGCACCGTCGCCGGTGATCTCCCGCAGGGCCGGCAGATCGGACACGACCAGCGGGATCCCGAGTGCCATCGCCTCGTAGGGCTTCAGCGGAGTGACCAGCCGAGCCGCCCGCTCGTTGATGCGGGGGATGACGAAGACGTCGATCTGGGCGTAGTACTGGGCCACGTCATCGTGCGGGATGCGACCGGTGAAGTGGACGACGTCCTCGGCCCCGACGTCCCGGGCGTGCTGCTCCAGCAGCTCCCGCCGCGAGCCGTCACCGACGATGAGGGCCGTGGCGGGCACCCCACGCCGACCCAGCTCGACGGCGGCGTCGATGAGCAGCTCCTGGCCCTCGCGGTAGTGGTCCAGATTGGAGACGTAGCCGAAGACGAACCGGTCCGTCAGCCCGAGATCGGCACTGAGTGCCTCGTCGCGCGACACCGGGGCGAAGGCGGCCGGGTCGACCCCGTTGGGCACGACGTGCACGTGGTCGGGGTCCACGTCACGGTCGACGATGTCCTGCTTCATGGACTCGCTCAGCGTCACGACCGCTGCGGCCTCCCGCAGGCAGTGCGCCTCGGCGGCGCGGCGGCGGTGGTAGATCTCCGCCTCCTCGGCCCAGGCCACGTCCTTGGTCCACAGTGCCTCGAAGAACCCCCGGACCTCGTAGACCACGGGGACGTCGAGGGCGCGCCCGACGGCCAAGGCGACGAGGGCGGCCTCGGTCCCCCGATGACCGGAGTGGACGTGGATCAGGTCCGGCGCCTCCGCGGCGACCACGGGCGCCAGGGCGGTGGCGTAGGCACCGAGGTACTCGTCCCACGGCTCCTTCGTCGGGATCTCCTCCCGCAGGAGGTGCCGGTAGCGCACCCCGCCCACGACGTCCTCGTCAGGGGCGTCCTCGACGCCGATGCTGCGGGGGAAGTCGAGAGCGGTGACCGCGACGGGGTCCAGACCCGCCCGGACCTGCCCCACCAGCGTGTACAGGCTGCGCATCGTGTAGCCGCTCTGCCGCTGCGGCATCCCGGTCTTGAGCAGGTGCAGGACCCGTCGACCCGACCCCCTCTGCTCCGGGGGGCGGGGCAGGTCGGCCAGCACGGCGGCGTCGATCGTCGGGAGCCACCCCGGCTCGGACTCCCTCCACCGTCCTTCGGCTGCACGCAGGTACCGGCGCAGTGACCGGTCCCCGGGCGAGAGCTCGGTCCGTCGCCTGAGCACCCGCAGGTGCAGGCTGAGGGCCCCGGCGCCGGAGACGGTCAGCTGGATCTGGCGCATCAGCCTCGAGTCCGGCTCGGCCTGCTGATCGGTGCGCGCCACCTCCTGCTGCGCGAGGGCGAGCGCCTCCTCGTGGCGACGCTCCTCGGTCAGCTCCGCCAGCCGGGCCCGTGCCCGCTCGTCCTCGCCGGGGTCCGCCGTGGCGTCGAGTGCCGTGGGTGTGGCGGGGGCCGCCACCGAGGGGGCGGGGTCGGCGGCAGCAGGCGAGTCCCGGCCCAGCCGACGACGCAGGCGATCGCGCAGGGATCTCGGACGAGGCACCCGCCGAGACTACTCCCGCGCGGCCTCACCCTGCCGTGTGCCAGGTCCCGAAGTCGGGGTGTCGGAGCAGCCCCAACCACTGCTCACGCGTGGTGGCGAGGAAGTGGCCCGTCTCGGCCGACCACGTGTGACCGGAGTCGGTGGCGTGCCGCACGTAGAGGTAGCCGATGTCGTGCGGCCGGTAGATCATCGCGCCCGCGTCGGTGGCGGCACGCATCAGTGCGCTGTCGACGGCGCGGGGGACGTCGGCCCAGCCACCCAGGGAGCGCAGATCGTCGGCACCGACGAGGATCGTCCCGCCGGCGACCCGGTGCACGGGTGTCTCCGGGGTGCCGATGACTCGACGCACCGTCGTGTCCAGCGCCTCGACGTGCACGACGGTGCTGCTCTTGCCGACCACCGGTGCGCCGGAGACACAGCGCGCGAGGACGAGATCGCGCAAGTGGTCCGGCCCGTAGTGGTCGTCGTCGTCCATCTTCGTCAGCAGGTCGCCGGAGGCGGCGTCCGCGGCCAGCTGCAGCGCGTGACCGAGGCTGCGCTCGCCCGGCACGGCGATGACCCGCAGACCGAAGTCGCCGACGTCCGGGCTCGGCAGCCGATCGGGGTCACCTCCGTGGACGGCGACGACGACCTCGACCTGCCGGTGGGTCTGGGCACGGATCATCCTCGCGATCTCGTCGAGGAGGTGGGGCCGGCGGGTGGCCAGCAGGATCGACACGCTCGGCGCATCATCGAGCCGGGCGCTCAGCACCTGGCGTCGCTGGCGGACCGAGGTGAGGTCGAAGGCGAGATCGCCCGGTCGGCCGTGCGCGGCACCGGGCACCTCGGCGTGCACCCGCCGGGAGGCGACCGCCGGGAGGTCCCCCACGACGAAGGTGCCCCGGGCAATCGCCCGGGTGACGAAGGTGGCCAGGGCCGCGGTCGTCCCGGCGTCCGGCGGGGGGCCGGTCGGCTCGGCATCGATGGTCAGGGCGTGCACGTGGTCGAGCCGCTCGAGGCCGTCGACGAGGGTCTCGGGGTTCCTCCACGCGCCGCGAAGGGGGCGACGCCACGGGCAGGTGAGGGACCACCCTTCGCCGGTGAGGTCCAGACGGGCCCGGCGGTCGCCGTCGGGACCGGGGACCCGCCCGACGGGGGTGTCCTCGATGGCCAGCACGGGGGTCGACACACTCACGGGCTCCACGCTAGCGGCCCGGTGGCCTAGGTTGGGGGCCATGACCGGCCGCCACCCCGAGCCCGCCCGCGTCCGAGGTGACGCCGCCGACGCGGCCGCCGCCCTGGAGGCCGCGGTGGCCGGGTCCGAGGCGGTCCTCGTCCTCAGTGGTGACCTCGAGTTCGCCGATGGTGCGATCGCCCGGATGCAGCGTCTGCTCCACCGGCCGCACCGCCGCCTGCTGCGGGTGCACACCGACGCCGGTGGCTGTTACCTCGCCCGCGCCGAGCTGCTCGCGGCGGCACTGCGGCACGGGATCCCGGCCGCGATGCTCGTGGCCGACCCGCCCGGGCTCGACCGGGAGATCGCCCGGGCCGTGGACGCGGTCGCTCTCGAGGGCCCGACCCCGATCGAGGACCCGGCCTCGGGCCGATGGCGCCTCTGGCTCGATGGCGCGGACCTGGGGGTACGCGCGGCGGGCGAGGGTGACCCGGAGTGGACCCGCACGATGGCCCGTCGGCACGGACCCGTCGCGGGCATGACGGCCTTCCTGCGGCGCCGCGCGGGTCGGGCCCGCCGTGAGGTCACCCGCCTGCGGGAACGCCCTCAGCGGTAGATCCAGTGGGCGATGTCCGCCCGTGCTCGTCGGTAGGGCGCCGAAGCGCCCTCCAGGAGGTGCTCCAGCGGGTCCTCGCCGACACGGTGCGGCGGCAGCTCCTCCGTCAGACGAAGGGGGCGCCGGCCCCGTCGAGCCCCACCCGTCTCCGCGCCCGGGGACGGCCACGACACGGGAGTGCGCGGATCCGGAAGGACCCGGCGCCAGGCCGGTGGCCCCCACGGACCGGCCCCGGCCACGTCCTGCGGCACGCCGGAGCGACCGGCCAGGTCGACGAGCAGACGCGCGGCCTCGGCTCCCCCGGTGGTGGCCGGCAGGTCACGACAGGCGGCGCGCAGCCCGGCGGCGGTGTCGGGGTCGAGCAGACGGGTCATCGCCCGCCGCATGCCCTCGGGGTCGTCGGGCGGCACGCTGAGACAGGCGCCGCCGGCCTCGAGCGTCGCCGCGCGGCCCGGCTGGTCGTCGGTGCCGAGGGACTGGCCCGGCACGAGGACGGTCGGGACACCGGCACCGAGCAGCTCGTGCACCGAGTTGTACCCCGCGGCGCTCACCGCGGCGTCGAAGGCGGCCAGCGAGCGCGCCAGCGGATAGGTGTCGGTGAGCAGCACGACGTCCTCGTCGCCCGCACCGACCCCGTGCGTGGCCAGGGAGGGACTCGTCACGGCCACCTGCCAGTCCGGCGCCCGGGCACGCAGGACCTCCAGGGCCATCCGCACGGGCGACCCGACGTCCTCGAGGGCACCGGTCCCGGGGGTGAGCAGCAGGGCCGGGCGATCGGGGTCGAGCCCGAGCGCCCTGCGGGCCCCGGCGCGGTCCTGGGTGGTGATGGCCTCGGCGATGGAGATCGGCGCCACCCGTGTCGCGTCCTGCCGGGTGGCGGTCAGGCCCGCGTCGCCGGCGGCGGCGAAGTCACCCGGCTCGATGACCAGGTCGAAGAGGTCCGCGTGCGCGAGCCAGTCGCCGCCGACCCCGGCACGCCACATCCCCCGCCGCATCCAGACGAAGGCGGTCCCCGGCAGTGCCCTCCGCGCCTCCCGCAGACCCGCGTAGGGAACGACGCCGTCGAAGAGGACGAGCCGGGCACCGGTCTCGGCCACGAGGGCGCGGATCCGCTCCGCGACGTACGGCTCCCAGCCGTAGGCGGGGTGGACCTCGCGCAGCCGGCGGGCCGGGCCCCCCTTCGGCAGCCAGCCGCTCCTGCGGCTGGGGCAGTACTCGGTGCGCACCCCGTGCAGCTCGGGCAGGCGGCCTGCCGCCACCGCGCCCCGCACGGTCGGCAGCGCCCCCGAGAGGGAGAAGAGCACGGGGTCGAGTCCCTCCGGCGCGCTGAGGGCCAGGGCGAGCTGGCGGGTCAGGTGGCCCATGCCGACGCCGTTGCTCGTGACCAGCACAACGGTCAGGGGCGTCGAGGGGGTGCCACGCATGTCGATACTGTATGTCCGCAAGGTTCTGCGTCCCCGCAGAACCGGTCGGTATGATCGCGCAAGCCACCGGGGGATCCCGGTCGCCTGCGGGGACACCGGCGGGCACGACAACGAAGAAGGAAACACTGTGGCGGACGTCGCGATCATCGGCCAGGGATACGTCGGTCTCCCCCTGGCGCAGGAAGCCTCCCGCGTCGGGGTCAAGGTCCTCGGCTTCGACATCAACCAGGGCGTCGTCGACGCGCTGAACTCCGGTGTCTCGCACATCGACGACCTGTCCGACGACGACATCCGCGAGATGATCGACGCCGGTTTCGAGGCGACGACCGACGCCTCCCGGCTCAGCGAGGTCAAGACCATCGTCATCTGCGTGCCGACCCCCCTCTCGGAGGAGGGCGGACCGGACCTCGGCCCGATCAACTCCGCGGTGGCGACGATCGCCCAGCACCTGCAGTCCGGCCAGACGATCGTCCTCGAGTCGACGACCTACCCGGGCACCACCGACGAGGTCGTGCGCCCGGCCCTGGAGGCCGGTGGCCTCGTCGCCGGCACCGACTTCCACCTCGCCTTCTCCCCCGAGCGCATCGACCCGGGCAACGAGAAGTTCGGCGCGAAGAACACCCCGAAGGTCGTCGGCGGCCACACCCCCGCCTGTGCCGACGCCGCTGCCGCCTTCTACGAGCAGTTCGTCGACACCGTCGTGCGCGCCAAGGGCACCCGTGAGGCCGAGACGGCCAAGCTGCTGGAGAACACCTACCGGCACATCAACATCGCCCTGGTCAACGAGATGGCGCGCTTCTGCCACGACCTCGACATCGACCTGTGGGACGTCATCGCCGCGGCGAAGACCAAGCCCTTCGGCTTCCAGGCCTTCTACCCGGGCCCCGGCGTCGGCGGTCACTGCATCCCGATCGACCCGAACTACCTCTCCTACAACGTGCGCGCGAAGCTCGGATACCCCTTCCGCTTCGTCGAGCTCGCCCAGGAGATCAACTCGACGATGCCGGCGTATGTCGTCCAGCGTGCGCAGAACATCCTCAACGAGGACAGCAAGGCGCTGCGTGGCTCGACCGTCCTGCTGCTCGGCGTGACCTACAAGCCGGACATCGCCGACCAGCGTGAGTCACCCGCCGTCCCGATCGCCCAGCAGCTCATCGCCAAGGGCGCCTCGGTCCGGTACTTCGACGCGAAGGTCGCCGACTGGAAGGCCGTCCCCGAGGCGGGCCGGGTCGACGACCTCGACACCGCCGTCGCCGAGGCCGACCTCACCGTGCTCGTGCAGAACCACAAGTCCTTCGATGTCGAGGCCCTTGCCGGCACGGCGCAGCGGTTCTTCGACACCCGCGGCGTGGCCAAGGACAGCGACAAGGTCGAGCGGCTGTGACCGGGGGCCCGCAGCGGGCCTCACTCCCACCGGCACCCACCACCCAGGAGGCCGCGGAGCTCGCGGCCGAGTACGGGCTGCGGACGCTCTCTGAGCGTCCGCCGCTCGGTCGCTACCTCGCCGACATCTGGCAGCGACGGTCCTTCCTGTGGACCCTCTCCTCCGCGGAGTCCTACGCGAAGAACGAGGACAACCGTCTCGGGCAGCTCTGGGCGGTCCTCAACCCGGCGCTGCTCATCGCGAGCTACTACGCGATCTTCGGCCTGCTGCTGCAGACCGACCGGGGGATCAGCAACTTCGTCGGGTTCCTCGCCATCGGCGTGGTCATGTTCAGCTTCACCTCCACCGTGGTCACCCGCGGGGCCAAGTCGATCACCGGAAAGCTCTCGCTCGTGCGGGCCCTGCACTTCCCGCGGGCGATCCTGCCGATCTCCGTGGCGCTGACCGAGTTCATCGCCTCGCTCCCCGCCTTCGCGCTGCTCTTCGTCCTCATGGTGCTCACCGGGGAGGTTCCGGACTGGGAGTGGGCGCTCTTCCCGCTCGCGGTCCTCCTGCAGGGCGTGGCCCTGCTCGGGGTCGCCTTCATCGCCGCGCGCCTGGTCAACGTCTCCCGGGACCTGGGCAACCTCATCCCCGTCATCGTGCGGTTGCTGCGGTACGTCTCGGGCGTCTTCTTCCCCGTCGTCCACTATGCCCAGAACCTGCCACCGGTCTTCCAGGACCTCGTGGTCTACCAGCCCTTCGCGCTCATGCTCAACATCGGACGGCAGTCGCTGCTCACGGGCGAGGGCAACGGCGTCGTCCTGCGCGACTGGCTGATGATGACGGCGTGGGCGATCGGCCTCGCCGTCGTCGGGCTCATCGTCTTCTGGTGGGACGAGGCGAGGTACGGCCGTGGCTGACCCGCAGGAGCCCACCGAGACGAAGGGGGAGATCGGCACCCCGACCGTGGTCGTCAGTCACCTCGACGTGAAGTTCACCGTCTTCGGCGGCGGCCGCCGCGGTGTCCCCAGCGGCCAGGAGGGCTCGCCCTCCCTCAAGGACCGGCTCAAGCAGCGCCCCCCGCCGAAGGTTCGTGAGATCCACGCGGTCAAGGACGTCAGCTTCGTCGCCCGGCACGGCGAGTCGATCGGCATCATCGGCCGCAACGGCTCCGGCAAGTCCACGTTGCTGCGGGCGGTCGGTGGGCTCATCCCCCCGTCGTCGGGGCGGTTGTGGGTCTCCGGCGAGCCCTCGCTCCTCGGCGTCAACGCCGTGCTCATGAACAAGCTCAGCGGCGAACGCAACATCTACATCGGCGCCCAGGCCCTCGGCCTGAGCAAGTCGCAGATCGCCCAGCGCTTCGACGACATCGTCGAGTTCTCCGGGATCGGCGATGCCGTCTACCTCCCGATGAGCACCTACTCCTCCGGCATGGGCGCCCGACTGCGTTTCGCCATCTCCACCGCCGCGGCCCCCGATGTGCTGATGATCGACGAGGCCCTGGCGACCGGCGATGCCGACTTCCGGGCGAAGAGCGCCGCGCGCATCGCCGAGATCCGCGACCAGGCCGGCACGGTCTTCCTCGTCTCGCACTCCAACTCCAGCATCCGCCAGATCTGCGACCGGGTGCTGTGGATGGACCAGGGCCGGCTGGTCATGGACGGGCCGACCGAGGAGGTCCTGCCCGCCTACGAGGCGACCCTGCCGAAGAAGGTCGACCGCAAGAAGGCGTCCCGGCCGAGCGAACCGGACGTGCCGGGGACGACGCGCTGGAGTGGGGACAACCGCTTCCAGGTGGCGACGCAGATCACGAGCCACACGTGGGAGCCCGGTGTCGCCGGGTGCTTCGTCGTGAGCATCCACCGTCTGGCCGCCGCCCGCGTGGTGACCCCGATCGCCGCCCGGCTCGGGTGGCCGCTGCTGTGGGTGCGCCCCGGGGCCGTCCCGGCGATCACCCAGAAGGAGCTGGCCCGCCTGCAGCCCGAGCGGGTCGTCGTCGTCGGCGGGGACGAGCTGATCACCCCCGAGACCTACGCCCGCATCGACGAGCTGACCACCGGGTCCATCGAGCGCATGGGCGATGACGACGGCACCCTCACCTCGGTCGAGATGCTGCGGGCGTACCCGCCCACCGACCCCTCGACCGTCCACGTCACCCAGCAGCACAGCTCCGGTCGCACACCGGCCATCTCCCTGGCCGCGGCGGTCGCCGGTCAGGCCGTGGTGGCCTGCGACCCGACGGCCGCGTCGGCGGACCTGCTCACCGCGCTGGCCGAGACCGGTCCCCAGCACCTGCTCTTCAACGGCAACGAGGAGGACTGGTCGATGGACACGGTCGAGGCCCTGCGGACCGCGACGGGCGCGACGACCGAGTTCTCCCCCACGGGAGGGCCGATGGCCTTGGCCGCCGGCCTGTGGGGTGACGTGGAGCCGGGCAGCGAGGTCCTGGTCACCGGCCGGGCGGCGGTCGATGTGCTCACCGCGGCCGTCGCGGCCGTCCACACCCGCCGCCCCCTGCTGCTCTTCGCCGGAGATCGCGTCCCCACGCTGGTGAGTGAGGTGCTCACCCAGCTGCAGCCACGGCACATCGTCCTGGCCGGCACCATGGAGTCGCTGCCGCCCGCCATCCGCACGGCCCTCGGCGACCTCGTCACCCCGGGTGACTCAGCGCCGCGGTGACCGCTCCCCAGCGATCCTCGTGAGCTCGGCGACGAAGGCCGCGCCCCCCTTCGCCCAGTCGTAGCGCCCCCGCACGAGGTCCCGGCCGCGCAGTCCCATGGCGGCTGCCTCGGCGGGGTCCCGCCACAGGCGCAACGCGGACGCGGCCGTGGCCTCGGCATCGTCGAAGGGGACGATCGCTCCGGCATTCGCCTCGACGATGATCTCCTCGGCCAACGGCAGGGGCGTGGTGATCGCCGGGACGCCGTGGGCGAGGTACTCGACGACCTTCGTCGGCATCGAGCCGCGGTAGTTGGGCAGGTCGCGCAGGAGGGACAGGCCGGCGAGGGCGCCATCGATGGTGGCCATCGCCTCCGCGGCCGGCAGGAAGCCGCGCCAGAGGACGTGCCCCGCGGCCACACCCCGCTCCATCGCCGCGCGCGAGGCCTCGTCGCGGGCCGGACCGACCACCTCGAGGGTGATCGCCCCGTCGGAGCCCGCATGGGCCAGCCGGGCAGCCTCGACCATGACCTCGCTCCCCCGGGCCGTCGTGAGGTTGCCCACGTGCACGAGGCGGGCACCGCCGGCGGGCGGGACCGTCGCGGGCACGACCACGGCATTGGGGACGACCGCATGCCGGCCGCTGAACCGGTCGGCATAGGCGTGCTCGGCCAGCAGCAGGGGCCGGTGGCGCTCGACCAGCCGCTCCGCGCGACGCCATCCCGCCGCGACGGGACGGCGCAACGGCGCGGGGAGCCAGTCCTTGACGGCGAGGGCCCCGGCCGGGTCCTCGTGGACGTCCCAGACGAGGTGGTCGACGCCGAGGCCGGCGGTGGCGGCGAGCAGCTCGGGATCGTGGACCAGGACGATGTCGTGCTCGGGCGCGAGGCGGCGCACGGCGGCGCGTGCGGCCCGCGCCGCGGCGAGGCGGGTGCGGCCCGCGGCCCGGGGCAGGTCGACGCAGGTCAGGGCCGGCGTGGCCTGCGGGACGGGCAGGTCGTGACCGACGAAGGGGGCGAGATAGGTCACCTGCCAGCCCGCCTCGAGCAGCGCCGCGATCTCCCGATGACGGATCCGTGAGTCCTGCGGATGGTGCACCACGGTGACCACGAGGGCACGGTGGGGGCCTGGTAGAGCCACGCTTCCTCCCTTCGCCGTCGACCGGGGCGATCCTACGTGCCCACCACCCCGACCGATGGGGCAGTCACCGACGGAACCATGTACCGTGGGCCTCACGAGAAACCACACAGATCCGGGTCCGCTCTGGTAGTTCCGCACCCCTTCGGGAGCGCGGGAGGATCAGCGCCGGCCCGCACTAGCGTATGAGGGGGTCACGCCATGGGGCGCGGCCGAGCGAAGGCAAAGCAGACCAAGGTTGCCCGCGAGCTGAAGTACTACTCGCCGGACACCGACCTGCGAGCGCTGGAGGCGGAACTTCACGGCAATTCAGGGCCGCAAGCCGATCGTGCGACGCACGACGGGGAGCAGGACCGGGAGGACGACGACTACGAGTCCTGGTCGAGCGCGGAGCGGTGACGCTTCGTCAGATCAGTCCCTGACGGCGCGCCTCGGCGACCGCGGCAGCACGCCGCGCGACGCCCAGGCGACCGTAGGTGTGCGACAGGTGTGACTTCACGCTGGAGGCGCTCAGGTAGAGCCGATCGGCGATCTGCTGGTTGCCCAACCCCGCGCCCACCAGACGCAGCACCTCGACCTCCCGCTGCGTGAGCGGCGGGGTCTCGCGGTGCACGCGCTGGACGAGGGGACCCGTCACGGGCTGGTCCAGCTCGGCACGATCCCCTTGCGCCGCCGCCCGGATGGCCGCGCCGATCTGCAGGGGCGTGCTCGACGCGACGAGACAACCGTGGGCGCCCGCGGTGATGACCTCCTCGGTGAGCGACTCGTCCTCCGTGAGGACCACCCACGCGGCCGAGGCGAGCCGTCGGGCGGCCGACAACACCTGGACGGGGCCACGCCCGCAGTCGAGGTCCCCGGCGAGCACGATGACGTCGATGTGGGAGGTCTCGGTCACCTCCTTCAGCGTGGCCGCAGGAAGGGCGATCTGCAGGTCCGGGTCCGCGTCGAGCACCGCCAGCAGGGCATCCCGACGCCCCTCAACGGCGTCGGCGACGAGGACCCGGGTCGCGGAGATCAGACGTGCTCCCCGACCATCCGGACGGCACCGCCGTCCACCCCCTTGGCGCCCTGCACGAGCTCGACGTCGTCGGGCACGTCGACCGCCCGCGCGTCGCTGACCTCGCCGAGGACCCACGCGTCGATACCGGCCGCCTTCGAGCGGACGATCGCCGCGTCGACGGACTCCTGCGGAAGGGCACCGACGAAGCCGATGCCCATGTTCAGCGTGCGCTCGAGGTCGGCGCGAGGCACGGAGCCCAGCTCACCGACGAGCGAGAAGATCGGCGGTGGGGTCCACGAGGCCCGGTCGACCCGGGCGATGGTGCCCTGCGGGAGGACGCGCGCCAGGTTGGCGGCGAGCCCGCCACCGGTGACGTGGCTCAGGGCGTGGAGGTCGACGTCGTCCGCGCGTACGAGGTCGAGCAGCGCCCGGCTGTAGATGCGCGTCGGCTCGAGCAGTTCGTCACCCAGGGTGCGGCCGAGCTCGTCGACGTGACGATCGAGGTCCCAGCCGGCCGAGGCGATGACCCGGCGCACGAGCGAGTAGCCGTTGGAGTGCAGTCCGGAGGAGGCGAAGGCGAGGACGACGTCGCCGGCGGCCACGCGGTCCGGGCCGAGGACCTCGTCGCGCTCGACGACTCCCGTCGCGGCGCCCGCCACGTCGTACTCGTCCGGGTCGAGGAGGCCGGGGTGCTCCGCGGTCTCGCCGCCGACCAGCGCGACCCCGGCGAGCTCACACCCCTTCGCGATGCCGCCGACGATGGCCGCGATGCGCTCGGGGACCACCTTGCCGGTGGCGATGTAGTCGGTCATGAAGAGCGGCTCCGCACCGCACACGACGATGTCGTCGACGACCATCCCGACGAGGTCCTGGCCGATGGTGTCGTGGCGGTCGAGGGCCTGGGCGATGGCCACCTTGGTGCCGACCCCGTCGGTGGAGGTCGCCAGGACGGGGCGGCGCATGCCCTGGAGGGCACTCGCGTCGAACATCCCGGCGAAGCCACCGAGCCCACCGAGGACCTCCGGGCGGGTGGCCCGGCGGACCGAGGCCTTCATCAGGTCGACGGCCCTGTCGCCGGCCTCGACGTCGACGCCGGCGGCGGCGTAGGTGATCGGGGACCGGGTGGTCATGGACGAACCGCCTCCGCAGGGTCATTCGACGGGGTGAACTCGAGCTCGAGCAGACCCTTGCCCAGGCGGTCCTCGCTCGGCAGCTCCATCGGGTACACGCCGGAGAAGCAGGCGGTGCACAGCTCCTCGGGGGGCTGCTCGGTCGCCTCGACCATGCCCTCCTCGCTGATGTAGCCGAGGGAGTCGGCGCCGAGGGAGGTGCGGATCTCGTCGACCCCCAGGCCGGTGGCGATGAGCTCGGCCCGGGTGGCGAAGTCGATGCCGAAGAAGCACGGCCACTTGATCGGTGGCGAGGAGATGCGCACGTGCACCTCGGCCGCGCCGGCCTCGCGGAGCATCCGCACGAGGGCACGCTGGGTGTTGCCGCGGACGATCGAGTCGTCGACGACGATGAGGCGCTGACCCTTGATCACGTGCTTGAGCGGGTTGAGCTTGAGACGGATCCCGAGCTGGCGGATCGTCTGGCTGGGCTGGATGAACGTGCGCCCGACGTAGGCGTTCTTCACCAGGCCCTGGCCGAAGGGGATCCCGGACTCCTGCGCGTAGCCGATCGCCGCGGGCGTCCCGGACTCCGGGGTCGGGATGACGAGGTCGGCCTCGACCGCGTGCTCTCGGGCGAGGGTGCGACCCATCTCGACGCGGGCCTCGTGGACGGTGCGGCCGTTGATGGTCGTGTCGGGGCGAGCGAGGTAGACATACTCGAAGACGCAGCCCTTGCGCGCCGGCTCGGCGAACTGCTGGGTGCGCAGGCCGTCCTCGTCGACGGTGACGAACTCCCCCGGCTCGACCTCCCGCACGAAGGAGGCCCCGACGATGTCCAGCGCCGCGGTCTCCGAGGCGACGACCCAGCCGCGCTCGAGGCGCCCGATGACGAGCGGGCGCAGCCCCTGCGGGTCGCGGGCGGCGTAGAGGGTGTCCTCGCTCATGAAGACGAAGCAGAAGGCGCCGCGCAGCTTGGGCAGCAGCTCCATCGCGGCGTTCTCGAGCGTGGTGTCCTGGTCGTGCGCGAGCAGCGCGGTGACCAGGGCGGTGTCGGAGGTGTTGCCGCGACGCAGCTCACCGTCGGTGATCCGACGGATCTTGCCGTCGTCGCCGGGGATGTCATCGCCACGCGTCTCGACCAGCTCGCGCAGCTCCGCGGAGTTGATGAGGTTACCGTTGTGGGCGAGTGCGACCGTGCCGGTGGCGTGACCACCGAGGGTGGGTTGCGCGTTTTCCCAGGTGGAGCCACCGGTGGTCGAGTAGCGGCAGTGACCGACGGCGATGTGACCGCGAAGGGTGGACAGGCTCCGCTCGTCGAAGACCTGGGACACCAGGCCCATGTCCTTGTAGACGAGGATCTGCTTGCCGTTGGACGTGGCGATGCCGGCCGACTCCTGCCCGCGGTGCTGCAGGGCGTAGAGGCCGTAATAGGTCAGCTTGGCGACGTCCTCGCCCGGAGCCCAGACCCCGAAGACGCCGCAGGCGTCTTGGGGGCCCTTCTCCCCGGGGAGGAGATCGTGGGACAGGTTTCCGTCTCCGCGTGGCACGGGGACCAGTCTCCCACAACCATCCGTGGTCGGCCTCTGCGGTCAGCCTCGTGCGGGGGCGGCTGGGAGGTGGCCTGTGGACAGTCGAGATGCGAGTCGGCGAGATTTCACTACCTTTGAAGGCAGATTTTGTTGGCTGCGTCGCCCGTAGCGGCGGCGGACGAAGGGACACCCTCGTGCAGAAGACCCGTGGAGCAGCACTCCTGGCCGCCACCGCTCTGGCCGTGAGCGGCTTGGTCGCGTGCGGCGACGAAGGGGAGCCGGGCGAGGCCTCGTCGACCGCTTCGCCGAGCGCCGTGGGGGGTGAGTCCTCGTCCGAGTCGTCGTCCTCGTCGGAGTCCAGCTCGTCCGGGTCCGACGGCGAGGCGGCCGAGTTGCCTGCGGCCGCGCAGAAGAAGACCAAGGCCGGAGCCGTCGCTTTCAACGAGTTCTACTTTGAAGAGTCCGGAAGGGCCCTAACCACCGGCAAAACCGCTCACTTGAAGCAGTACGGGGAGAACTGCCAGGCATGCGACGACTTCCTCGAGATCGTTAAGGAGGCCACCCAGGACGGCACGCGGATGAACAAGAATCCAACCACCGTCGCCGACGTGTCAGCGAAGGAGCGCTCCGACAGCGGCTACCGAGTAGAACTCGACATCAAGGAATCTTCCTACTACGAGGTACTGAAGGACGGGTCGAAGGGACGAACTGCCGACGCAACCTCACTCACTGTTGTCACGGACACCCAGTGGACCAATCGAGGTTGGGTCATTCGTGATCAGGTGCGGACTCAATGACCGGCTCACAGATTGCGCTGAGCGCCTTAGTGGCAGCATCCGTTCTCTCGCTCGGCTCAACAGCCGCCTCGACAGCCGATGCCCTCACCGCGACCCCCGTAGTTTCAGGAAGCTCGACATACGTCCTCGCTGCCCCAAGCAGCACGCAATCCCCTACTCCACCCCCGGCGTCTCCTTCAGGAAAGATGAACAACCACCGTGTCAGTGGATACGCCAATTCACCGAAAGACCTCTCAAGAAGAAGTAGGAGCGGTGACGCACCTCGAGGTGTCACACCGCCTGACAGCACGGCGGGATCCGACGGAGGTGACGGGAGCGCCGCACCAAGCGATGGCGGCAAGAACGCCCCGAAGGTCAAGAACCCGCCCAAGGACGTCAAGGTCGAGGTGAAGACGGAGGGCTGCACCGACATGGGTGTTCAGCAGTGCTCAAGCGCTCGGACCGCGTGCATGACGTCGGCCGGTGGCTCGAGCGCCTTCAAGCCGCCGGTCATCACGTGGGTCCGCGTCGATGGCGGCGAGTGGACGTACTCGGGCCTGTCCTGTGGTCCGCCCACGAGCGTGGACGTGCCCGGAGATGCCGCCGGCACCACGACCATCCCGGTGCAGGCGCCGCCCGTGCCCACACTGGGCCAGATCCAGACGGCCTTTCGCGCACTCCCCTTCAGCAAGCCCAGCGTGAAGGCCCAGCCCAAGGGTCAGCGGACGGCGAAGAACCTCACGACCTTCTACTCCGCCGAGTGGCCCGACGACGACGGTCTGCAGCCCGGCGAGATCAGCGAGTCCGTCACGTTGCTCTCCTGGGACATCGAGTTCAAGGTCGCGGCGCAGGACTACCGCTACAACTACGGCGACGGCACGAACTCCGGGTGGACCACCAGCACCGGCGGCACGTATCCCGACGGCGACGTCACCCACAGCTACTCCGAGACCGGTGACGTCGAAGTCAACGTCGACTCCCGCCTGACCGGCCAGTACCGCGTCAACGGCGGCGAGTGGCAGGACATCGACACGGTCGCCGACCTCCAGGACGAGCCGAGCTTCACCCTGCAGGTCCGTGGCACGAGGACCCGGCTCACCGACGGGTCCTCCACCAACTGACGGGAGGGGCTCCCCCTTCGGCTACTTGCGGTAGGTGAAGAGCGCGGCGACGGCCGCGCCCACGAGTGCCCCGAGGCACAGGCCCATGACGCTCATGTACCCGAGCGCGGCGCCCGGGTCGTAGTTGATGTCGAACCCCTCGTTGCGGTTCGGCCCGAGCCACGAGACGACGCTGAAGATGAGGAAGCCGATGATCGCCCCGGTCATGATGAAGGGGACGGGCTTCGGCTGGCTACGACGACGCTTGGCTGACACCCCTCCATCGTAGGTTGGTGCCATGACCACCCAGCGCCCGCATGCCGACGTCCCGGGGATGAAGCTCCCCGCGCCGCGTACCCCCGATCCGGCGGGCGCCCCCGGCCTGCGCTGGGGGCTCCTCGGCGCCGGGTGGATCGCCTCGCAGATGGCCTTCTCCCTCAGCGGCACCCGCCAGCAGGTCGTCGCCGTCGGCTCGCGCGACGCCGCGCGGGCGCGCGCCTTCGTCGAGGAGCACGCGCCGGGCGCCCGCCCCCACGGCAGCTACTCATCCCTCGTCGCCGATCCCGAGGTCGATGTCGTCTACATCGCCAGCCCCCACAGCGAGCACCTCGAGCACGCCCTGCTGGCCATCGCGGCCGGAAAGCACGTCCTCGTCGAGAAGCCCATGACCCCCACCGCGGACGAGGCCCGGCAGGTCGTCGCGGCGGCCCGCGAGGCCGGGGTCTTTTGCATGGAGGCGCTGTGGACGCGCTTCCTGCCGCACATCGACGTCCTGCGACAGGTCCTCGAGGCCGGGCTCCTCGGCGAGGTCAGCACCGTCCTCGCCGACCACTGCGTCCCGCTGTGGCCCGACGGCCCCGAGCGCCTCGCCAGCCCGGACCTCGCCGGTGGTGCCATCCTCGACCTGGGCATCTACCCGCTGTCCTTCGCCTCTCTGGCCCTCGGCGGCCTGACCGCGGCCACCGGCCTCGGCACGCTCACCGGTCGCGGGGTCGATCGACGGGTGGCCTTCGTCGCGCAGGGCCCGACCGGCGCCGTCGCCTCCCTCGCCACCGACATGTCCGTGTCCTCACCGACCACTGCGTCGGTCAACGGGACGTGGGCGCGGCTCGAGCTGGAGACGATGTTCTACATGCCGACGACCATGCACCTCGTCGGCACGGACGGGGTCGTCCTCGACACGATGGTCGGTGACCCCATCGAGCAGCACCGCGGGCTGCGGCACGAGGCCACCGAGGTCGCACTGCTCATCACCGCCGGCGAGCGCGAGTCGCCCCTCATGCCCCTGGACGAGAGCGTGCGCACCCTCGAGGTGATGGACGGGCTGCTCAGCTCCCTGCGCTGAGGGGGAAGTGCGCGGACAGGTCCGTGCGCTGCCCGCTGACGCGGACACTCCCTTCGCCCACGCCCTGCGACCACGTCAGGTCACCGGTCGCGAGCGCCAGCCACGTCTGCGCGTCCGTCTCCACCACGGCCGGCGGGGTGCCGCGCGTGTGCACCGGGCCCTCCACGCACTGCGTCGCGGCGAAGGGGGGCACCCGCACCTCGACGCTGCGCCCGGGCGCCCGCTCGGCGAGCTCCTCGATGGTGTGCCGGACGGCGGTCGCCAGGGTCCTGCGGTCCACCGATGCGCGGTCGTCGCTCGCCGACCACGCACGCAGCGCGGCCCTCCCTTCGTCCACCGGGATCCGACGTCGTCCAGCCATGCGCCCAGTCTTGCATCGCAAGATCATTCACCCCCCGGCCAACTCCCGGCGCCCGCTCGGCGTGCGGAGATCACCAGAGTGCGGCACCCTCGACCGAGGCGCCCCCTGTTGCGCCCGTCGCATGTTCTCGGGAGGAACCATGTCCATCACACGCAAGGGTGCGTCACTGGTCGTCGGCGCGAGCGCGGCCATCGCGCTCGCTGCCTCGGCCGGCGCCGCGAGCGCCGCTGCCCCGGTCGAGCCGGGTGACATCGATCCCGAGCTCACCAGCGTCAACCTGCTCAACATCAACGACTTCCACGGCCGCATCGACACCGACGCGACCGGTGACCTCGGCAAGGCCTTCGCGTGCACCGTGGTCAGCGCCACGTCCTCGCTCGGCGAAGAGGCCACGGCGCTGCTCTCGGCCGGCGACAACATCGGGGCCTCCCCCTTCACCTCCGCATCCCAGGAGGACCTGCCGACGATCCAGTTCCTCAACGCCCTCGGCCTGGAGGCCAGCGCGGTCGGGAACCACGAGTTCGACCGCGGCTTCGACGACCTGACGGGCAGGGTCGACCAGGCAGCCGACTACGACATCCTCGGCGCGAACGTCTACGACAAGGGCACGACCAACCCGGCCCTGTCGGAGTTCGAGATCATCGAGGTCAACGGCCTCGACGTCGCCGTCATCGGCGCGGTCACCCGGTCCACCCCCTCGCTCGTCACACCGCAGGGCATCTCCGGCCTCGACTTCGGCGATCCGGTGGCGGCCGTCAACCGGGTCGCCGGAGAGCTCACCGACGGGGACACGACCAACGGCGAGGCCGACGTCATCGTCGCCGAGTACCACGAGGGGGCGACCGAGGGGGACGAGCTGAGCACCCTCGAGGACCAGGTCGGCGCCGGTGGTGCCTTCGCGAAGATCGTGGGCGACACCTCCGCCGAGGTCGACGCGATCTTCACCGGACACACCCACAAGGGCTACGCCTGGGACGCCCCGGTGCCCGGCGGTGGCGGCACCCGCCCGATCATCCAGTCCAACTCCTACGGCGACACCCTCGGCCAGCTGCAGCTCGGCTTCGACGAGGACAGCGGCGAGGTCACCGAGTACTCGGCCACCAACATCGAGGTCGCCGACGCGACCGACGACTGTGCCGACGACACGACCTACACCGACGCCGCGGGGATCGTCGACAAGGCCGTCGCGGAGGCGGACGAGATCGGCAAGGAGATCGTCGGCGAGGTCAGCGACGACATCACCACCGCCTACAAGCAGGGCGAGCGGGACGACCGTCTGCGCGAGTCCACCCTCGGCAACCTCACCGCCGACATCTGGCTGGACGCGCTGAACCAACCCGGTCGCAGCGGGGCCGACATCGGCATCATGAACTCCGGCGGCCTGCGTGCCGAGCTCCTCTACGAGCCCACCGCGCAGGAGGGCCCGGGTGAGGTGACCTACGCCGAGGCGGCGTCGATCAACCCCTTCGCCAACACGATGATGACCGTCGACCTCACCGGCGAGCAGTTCATCACCCTGCTCGAGCAGCAGTGGCAGCCGGAGGGCGAGTCCCGGCCCTTCCTCAAGCTCGGCCTGTCCGACAACGTCACCTACACCTTCGACCCGGACGCGGCGAAGGGCGAGCGGATCACCTCCGTGAGCGTCGACGGGAGGCCGATCGAGACGTCCGAGACCTACACGGTCGCCTCGGGCTCGTTCCTCATCGGTGGTGGTGACAACTTCAGCGTCCTCGCCCAGGGCACGAACGCGACCGACAGCGGGCTCGTCGACACCGACGCCTTCGTCGACCACTTCAGGTCCAACGAGGCGATCGGCCCCGACTTCCGCGCGCAGGGCATCGCGATCACGGACCAGCCCGGTGAGATCACGGTCGGCGAAAGGGTCTCCTTCACCGCCTCGGGCTTCGACCTCACCTCACTCGGTTCGCCGACGAACACCACGGTCGAGGCCTTTGTCGGGGAGACCTCGGTCGGGACCTTCCCGATCACCGCGGAGTCGATCAGCGGGACACCGACCCGCAAGGGCAGCGCGGCGATCTCCTTCACCGTGCCGCGGGCCGCCGGGTCGGCCGCGGAGGCGACGGATGCCTCGATCCGTCTCGTGGCCGCGCCGAGCGACACCGAGGCGACCTTCCCCGTGAGCGTCACCGGCGGTGCCTCCAGCCCGTCTCCCACGACGGAGCCGACTTCAGAGCCGACGACATCGGGGCCGACCACGTCTGGACCCACGTCCACCGAGCCGACCCCGACGCCCACCTCGGACTCCGGCGGCGCCGCCCCCGGGGCGGGAACACCCTCCGACGACGTCACCGGCCCGATCGTGGAGACCGACCAGCCGGCCAGGCTGACCGACACCGGCGCCGTCGGCTCGGGCCTGGGCCTGCTCCTCGCCGCTGCGGCCGCGCTGACCATCGCGGGTGGCCGCCGAGCCGCCCGTCGGCGCCACTGATCCCGCGACGTGGGAGGGGCCACGCACCGACCGGTGCGTGGCCCCCTTCGTCGTAGGGGAGGATCGGGGCGTGGTGGCGAGAGCAGCGGTCGAGTTCGTGCCCGACGAGCACGGTGGCGTGACCGTGATGCGCGACGGGCACCCGCAGAGCCACGTCGACCCGGAGGACCCCGGTCACCTGGTCTTCGAGTACGTCCAGCACATGGCCGCGGCGATCGACGCGACCTTCCCCGCGCCGGACCCGATCGGGGTCACCCATGTCGGTGGCGCCGGCCTGACCCTCCCCCGGTGGGTCCACGAGACCCGCCCCGGGTCGCCGCAGATCGTCCTCGAGCCCGACGAGGGCCTCACGGCCGCCGTGCGTGAGCACCTGCCCCTCCCCCGAGGGCACCGCATCCGGGTGCGTCCCCAGCTCGGTCGTGCGGGTGTCGCGGTGCTCAAGGACGCCTCGGCGCACGCTGTGCTCGTCGACGCCTTCGACGACGGGCGGGTCCCCGCCGACCTGCAGTCCGCCGAGTTCTTCGTGGACGTGGCGCGGGTCCTGCGCACAGACGGGATCCTCGTGATGAACAGCCCCGACGAACCCGGCTGGCGCCACCTCGCCGACGTCGTCGCTGGGGCACGAGAAGCCTTCTCCCCCAACGCCTCCCTCGCGCTGATCGCCATGCGCGACGTGGTCAAGGCACGCCGGTACGGCAACACGACCCTCGTGGTCAGCCGCCGCCAGATCGATCTCGACGAGGTGCGTCGCCAGGTCGGACGGTGGCCCTTCCCCTCGGGTGTCCTCGGCGGCAAGGAGCTGTCCCGTCGCACCGCCGGCGGCAAGCCGCTCACCGACGCGGCGCCCCGCCCTTCGCCCGCCGCACCCGACCCGGGTGCTTGGCGCGTGCGCTGACCCAGCCGTCCCGACCCCGCATCTGCCTAGGCAGATGCGGCTGGAAGGGCCCGCGCTCTCGCATCTGCCTAGGCAGATGCGGCTGGCGGGGGCGGGGTCTCGCATCTGCCTAGGCAGATGCGAACGGGGGGGCGGGCGGGTCAGCCCTGGCCGGTCAGGCGCGAGACCACCGAGGGCAGGTCGCTCATGTCGTCGATGACCGCGCTGGCCTCGTCCAACCAGCCGGTCGGCGTCATGTCACTGCTGAAGCCGACGACCGGCATCCCGGCGGCGACCGCGGCCTCGATCCCGGCGCGGCTGTCCTCGACGACGACGCAGCGCTCGACGGGGTGCCCCATCCGCTCGGCCGCCAGGAGGAAGACGTCGGGTGCCGGCTTGCCGTGCTCGACCTGCTCGGCGCTGAACCGCGCCCCGTCGGGGAAGGGCCGCTCGAGGCCCGTCCGGGTCAGCTTGGTGCCGATGGCCGCGAGCATCGAGCCGGACGCGACACAGACCTCGTGACCGAGGTCGCGGACCGCCTCGACGGCCTCCCCCGCCCCCGGGATCGGCTCGAGCTCCTCCTGGCTGCGGGCGAACTCGGCCCGCCACGCCTTCTCCCACTCCGGGTCGGGCACCGCACCGGTCAGCTCGGTGAGCGTGACCCGGTTGTCCTTGTACGCCCGCCCGACGAAGGTCGCGACCGCGTCCTCCTCGTCGAAGTCGACCCCGGCGTCACGCATCATCCCCGTCCACGTGCGCACGTTCAGCCGTTCGCTGTCGACGAGGACACCGTCGCAGTCGAAGATCACCAACCAGCCCGACGACTCCATGTCAGCCGAAGTACCGGTGCATCGTGCCCGTGTGCGCGGAGCGCATCTCCTCGAGCGGGACGTCGAAGGCGTCCTTGACCTTGAGCGAGGACCCGTCGATGACCCCGAGACGGGCCAACGGCACGCCATGGGTCTCGGCGACGCTCACGAGCGTGGCGAGGTCCGCCTCCGAGCGGACCGTCACGAGCGCGCGGGCCGTCGACTCGGAGAAGAGCGCGGTGAAGACGTCGACCCGGTCGCGGTCGAGCACCGGTCGCAGGTCGAGCGACGCGCCCCGGCCGCCCTCGAGGACGGACTCGGCGAGCGCGATGGCCAGACCACCGTCGGAGAGGTCGTGCGAGCTGGCGAGCAGTCCGCGGCGAACGGCCTCGACGAAGAAGTCCGCGAGGGCCTTCTCCGCGGCGAGGTCGACCTTCGGCGGCCGACCGCCGAGGTGACCGTGGAGGGCGTGCGCCCACTCACCGCCGTCGAGCTCGTCGCGGGTCTCGCCGAGGAGGATGACGGTCTCCCCCTTCGCCCGGAAGCCCGAGGCGACGGAGGTGGCGACGTCGTCGATCACGCCGAGCACGCCGACGACGGGCGTCGGGTGGATCGCCGTCTCGCCGGTCTGGTTGTAGAAGGAGACGTTGCCGCCGGTGACCGGGATACCCAGCTCGAGGCACGCGTCGAAGAGTCCGGCGACGGCCTGCTGGAACTGCCACATCACGCCCGGGTCCTCGGGGGACCCGAAGTTCAGGCAGTCGGTCACGGCCACCGGCAGCGCACCGGAGGTCGCGACATTGCGGTAGGACTCGGCGAGCGCGAGCTGCGCACCGGCATAGGGGTCGAGGCGACCGAAGCGTCCGTTGCAGTCCGTCGAGACGGCGACGCCGAGACCGGACTCCTCGTCAATGCGCACCACACCGCTGTCGTGCGGCATGGCCCTCTTGGTGTTGCCGAGCACGTAGCGGTCGTACTGGTTGGTGACCCAGGACTTGTCGCAGAGGTTCGGCGAGGCGAGCAGGTCCAGCACCGTCCGGCCGAGGTCCTGCGGGCGGGGAAGGGAGGAGCTGACGTCGGCCTGCACCGCATCGAGCCACTCGGGCCGGGCGATCGGACGCTCGTAGACCGGGCCGTCGTGGGCGACGGAGCGCGGCGGCACGTCGACGATCGTCTCGCCGTGCCAGGTGATCGTCAGCCGATCGCCCTCGGTGACCTCACCCAGGACCGCGGCCTCGACGTCCCACCGGCCGGTGACCTCGAGGAAGGCGTCGAGCTTGTCCGGCGCGACGACCGCCATCATCCGCTCCTGCGACTCCGACATGAGGATCTCCTCGGCGCGGAGCGTGGAGTCGCGCAGCGGGACCTTGTCGAGCTCGATCTGCATGCCACCGTCACCGGCGGACGCGAGCTCCGACGTGGCGCAGGAGAGCCCGGCACCGCCGAGGTCCTGGATGCCCTCGACGACGCCCGCGGCGTAGAGGTCGAGGCAACACTCGATGAGGACCTTCTCGGCGAAGGGGTCGCCGACCTGGACCGCGGGACGTTTGGTCGGACCGCCCTCGTCGAAGGTCTCGGACGCGAGGACGGAGACGCCGCCGATCCCGTCACCGCCGGTCTTGGCACCGAAGAGGACCACCTTGTTGCCGGTCCCGGAGGCCTTCGCCAGGTGCAGGTCCTCGTGGCGCAACGAGCCGACGCACAGCGCGTTGACGAGGGGGTTGCCCTGGTAGCACTCGTCGAAGACGACCTCGCCGCCGATGTTGGGCAGGCCGAGGGAGTTGCCGTACCCACCGACGCCCTTGACGACGCCGGGCAGGACGCGGGCGGTGTCCGGGTGGTCGATCGCCCCGAAGCGAAGGGGGTCCATCACCGCCACCGGGCGGGCACCCATCGCCATGATGTCGCGCACGATGCCACCGATCCCGGTCGCCGCTCCTTGGTAGGGCTCGACGTAGCTCGGGTGGTTGTGCGACTCGACCTTGAAGGTCACCGCCCACCCCTGGCCGATGTCGATGACGCCGGCGTTCTCGCCGATCCCCGCGAGGGTCTTGCCCAGCGGGGTCTCGCTCGGCAGGTCACCGAAGCGCGTCAGGTGGACCTTGGAGGACTTGTAGCTGCAGTGCTCGGACCACATGACCGAGTACATCGCCAGCTCGGCGCTCGTGGGCCGACGCCCGAGGATCTCGCGGATGCGCTCGTACTCGTCCTGCTTCAGGCCGAGTACGGCCCACGGCTGCTCGGTGTCGGGGGTGCTGCTCGCCCGCGTGACGGTGTCGGGGGCGGCGGGTGACTGGCTCGCGCTGGTCCGGGTCATGAGGAAACCACCTGCTCGAGGGCAGACGTGAAGAAGGTGCGCCCGTCGAGGCTCGGGCCGAAGCCCTCCTCGACCGCGTGCTCGGGGTGCGGCATCAGCCCGACGACGTTGCCGCGCTCGTTGGTGACGCCGGCGATGTCGCGCGAGGAGCCGTTGGGGTTGACCCCGACGTAGCGGAAGGCGACCTGCCCCTCCCCCTCGATGCGGTCGAGGGTGGCCCTGTCGGCGACGAACTGGCCCTCTTGGTTCTTCAGCACGACGCTGATCTCCTGGTCGGCCGCAAAGCCGGCGGTCCAGGCGGTCGCGGCATTTTCCACGCGCAGGACCTGGTCGCGGCAGAGGAACCTGCGGTGGTCGTTCTGGATCATCGACCCGGGCAGCAGGTGGGACTCGGTGAGGATCTGGAAGCCGTTGCAGATCCCGAGGACCGGCATCCCTCCCTTCGCTGCCGTGATGACCTCGCCCATGACCGGGGCGAAGCGGGCGATGGCGCCGGCGCGCAGGTAGTCGCCGTAGGAGAAGCCGCCGGGGACGACGACCGCGTCGACATCGCGCAGGGTGGCGTCGCCGTGCCACAGGGCCACCGCCTCGCCGCCACTGAGGCGCACGGCGCGGCGGGCATCGGAGTCGTCGAGGCTCCCGGGGAAGGTGACGACGCCGATCTTCACGCGCCCGCCCCGGTGATCGGTGCCTGCTCCGGCTCGTCGGCCGTCAGCTCGTGGACGTTGACGACGTCCTCGATGACCGGGTTGGACAGCAGGGTCTCGGCCGCCTCGCGGGCCTGCTCCAGGTGCCCCTCGGTCACGTCACCGTCGACGGAGAGCACGAACCGCTTGCCCTGCCGCACGTCGGTGAACTGGTTCAGGCCCAGCCGGGGCAGTGCCCCGCGGACCGCCTGGCCCTGCGGGTCGAGGATCTCGGGCTTGAGCATGACATCGACGACGATGCGTCCCACGGGGCGCTCCTATGGTGCGAAGGGGGTCGGTCCGGCGTCGAGTCTAGTTCGGGGGGCCTGCGCCGCGGATTCCGGTCCCACGGTCACGCCCCCTCCGGGACCGGCAGGAGGACCGAGGGGTCGGCCACCAGGTGCAGGATCGACGGCCGGCCCGAGGCGATCGCCCGCTCCAGCGCGCCCGGCAGGTCCTCGGTCCGCTCGACCCGCTCACCGAAACCACCGAAGGCCCGCCCGTACTCGGCGAAGTCCGGGTTGGTCAGGGCGGTACCGCTGGGCCGCCCGGGGTACTCACGCTCCTGGTGGGTACGGATGGTCCCGTACATCCCGTTGTCGACGACGAGCACCACCGGCGCGACACCGTGGGCTGCGGCCGTCGCCATCTCCTGACCGTTCATGAGGAAGCACCCGTCTCCTGCGATCGAGACGACCTGGCGGCCGGGCAGGGCGATCGAGGCGGCCACCGCCGCCGGCACCCCGAAGCCCATCGCGCCGTTGCGGGGCGCCAACATCGAGGGGTAGGTGTGGTGGGGCAGGTACCGCTGCGCCCAGATCGCGTGGTTCCCGGCGCCGTAGGTGATGACGGCGTCCTCGTCGAGGACGTCGCGCAGGACGGCCATGGCCGCGCCGAGATCGACACCCGTCGACACGCCGTCCGGGGCCGGGGTGCTGAAGGACTCGTGGGCGGCACGGGCGTCCGCGGCCCACGCGCGCCACGGGACGGCCCCGGGAGGAGCGCCCTGCGTGGCGAGCTCCGCGACGAAGGGGGCGGGCGCACACACCGCGTGCACGTCGACCCTCAGGTGGTGCTGCAGCAGGCCCGGATCGGGGTCCACCACGACGACCCGATCGGCCCGCCCGCCGCGCTGGTACCCGTCGGAGAGGACGTCCGCGGCACTGCACCCGATGAAGACCAGGAGGTCGGCCTCGTCGAGGACCTGCGCCAGCGCGGGGCTGCGACCGAAGCCGAAGGACCCGACGTAGGCCTCGCTGCGGTGGTCGATGATGTCGTGGGCGCGGAAGTCGGCCGCCACGGGGACGTGCCACGCCTGCGCCCACTGCGTCAGCGCCGTGGCGTCCTCCGCCGTCCAGCGGTCACCACCGACGATGACGAGTGGTCGCCGGGCACTGCCCAGCAGGTCCACGACCTCGCCCACCTGCCCGGCGGACGGGCCGCCCGTGGCGACGGGCCGGGGCGGCACGACGCCTCGGGCCGTGCGGCCGACGAGCACGTCCTCCGGCAGCCCGACCACGACGGGTCCCGGACGACCGGACCGGGCCACGTGACAGGCCTCGGCGACCACCTCGGCCGCCCGGTCCGGCGCCTCCAGCGTGATGACCCGTTTGGCGGTGGAGCCGAACCACGCCGTCAGGTCGAACTCCTGGAAGGCCTCCCGGCCCCGGTCAGCCACCGGGACGAGACCGACGAAGAGCACCATCGGGGTGGCGTCCTGCCACGCGGTGTGCACGGAGATCATCGCGTTGGCGGCCCCCGGCCCCCGCGTGACCATGGCGACACCGACGCCCTTCTTCAGGCGGCCGTCGGCGACGGCCATGAAGCCGGCGCCGCCCTCCTGCCGGCAGACCACGGTCCGGATGGGGCTGTCTCCCAGGGCGTCCAGGGCGTCCAGGTAGCTCTCACCGGGGACGCAGTACACCCGTTCGACACCCTCGTGGGCGAGCTGCTCGACGAGCAGGGTTCCGGCAGAACGCGTCGTCATCGGGTCATCACCTCGTCGTGACCGAGCGAGATGCGCGGGGCGATCCAGCCGGAGACCGTCGTGACCAGGGCGATCCCGACGAGCATCAGTGCCGGCGCCCAGGACTGCTCCCCACTGCCGGCGAGGGCGGCGGTCGCGGCCAGCGGGACGAAGCCGCTGACCACTCCGGCGAAGTTCGCCGACAGCGCCACACCGCTGTAGCGCAGCGAGGCGGGGAAGAGGTTGGTCAGCAGCACTCCGGAGACCGCATAGGGGATGGACAGGCAGGCGATGCCCAAGGTCACCGCGAAGATCACCAGGAAGGTGTCGGTCGTGTCGATGAGCCAGAAGACGGGGAAGGCGACCAGCATCGACAGGATGCCGCCGACCACGGTCACGACACCGGCGCCGAACCGCTCGGCAAGGCGGCCGCCCGCGATGAGGACGAGGATCTCGACGGCGGCCGCGACCAGGGTCGCCGTCAGCAGGACCGAGTTGTCCATGCCGAGGGTGCCCGTGCCGTAGCTGATGACGAAGGTCGTCACGAGGTAGAAGCCGCCCACACCGAGGAAGGTGGACCCGGCCCCGACGAGCAGCTGCGGAAAGGCTCCCTTGATGACGTCCTTGACCGGCGAGGAGGACAGCTCGTCCTCCTCGAGCATCTGCTCGAAGAGCGGGGACTCCTCGACCCTGCGCCGCAGGTAGACCGCGACGTACAGGAGCGGGAAGGCCAGGAGGAAGGGGATGCGCCAGCCCCACGCGTCGAAGCTCTCCTGCGGGAGCAGGGAGACCGCGAGGATGGCACCGGAGGAGAGGAGGGTGCCGACCGGGGAGCCGATCTGCGGCATCGCCGCGTACCGGCCACGCCGTTCCAACGGGGCGTGCTCGACGGCGAGGGTCACCGCACCGCCCCACTCGCCACCGACGGCGACACCCTGGAGGATGCGCAGCAGGGTGAGCAGAACCGGGGCAGCGATACCGATCGCCATGAAGCTGGGGAGCAGGCCGATGACTCCGGTGGCGATGCCGATCATCGTCACGGTGATCAGGAGCGTCTTCCGGCGCCCGATGCGATCACCCAGGTGACCGAAGATGATGGCGCCGACCGGACGGGCGACGAAGCCCACGGCGAAGGAGGCGAACGCCGCGGCGGTGGAGACGACCACGTCGTCGGTGACGAAGAACAGCCGGTTGAAGACCAGGGCTGCTGCGGTGCCGTAGAGGAAGTAGTCGTACCACTCGAGGGCCGTGCCGACGAAGGCGGCGAAGGCGACCTTCTTCGCCTCCTGCTCCGTGACGGTCACCGGCGTGGCCGGTGGGTGTGCTGATGTGCTCATGGGATGCTCCTGATCAGGGGACAACAGGGGGTGGCAGCGGGGCGAACACCGCAGTCAGCGGCCATCAACCGCCTCCTCGCCGTGGATGCACCGGCCGGCGACGAAGGTGGCGACCACCTCGATCGAGGAGATCCGCTCGGTGGGGACCGCCGTGGGGTCGTCGCCGAGGATGACGAAGTCGGCGAGGTGGCCCGGCGCCAAGGTGCCCCGGTCCTCCTCCTCGCCGGCGACCCATGCGGTGTCGACCGTGTACGCGCGAAGAGCGGTGCGCGCGTCCACCCTCTCGTCGGGCCCCATGACCTGGCCGCTGCTGCTGAGCCGCTCGACCATCGACTGCATGGCGGCCAAGGGAGCGCCGTCGGCCACCGGGCGGTCGGAGCTGCCCGGGACGCGCATGCCGGCGTCGAGGAAGGAGGCGTGCCGATAGAGGTGGTCGCGCCGGGCATCGCCGACCGCCTCCGCCATGGTGTCGCCGATCTCGAAGAGGAAGCGGTGCTGCGGGACCGGCGTCACGCCCAGGCGCGCCATCCGCTCCACCTGCTCCGGACGGGTGATCCCGGCGTGCTCGATCCGGTGCCGGACGTCCGGGCGAGGTCGCGTCGTCTGCGCCTCCTCGAAGACGTCGAGCGCGACGTCGACGGCCTGGTCGCCGATGGCGTGGGCAGCGACCCGCCAGCCACCGTGGTGCGCGTCCAGGACCGCCGTCCGCATCCGCTCGGGGTCGTCCTGGAGGTACCCGGTGCCGTGTCCGTGGTCGCAGAAGGGTTCCTGCACCGCCGCGGTGCGCGCGACGAGGGAGCCGTCCAGCCAGATCTTCATCGGTCCGAGCCGCAGCCGGTCGTCACCGAAGCCCGTTCGCATCCCGAGGTCGAGGCCGAAGCCCATGTCGTCGCTCTCGTCCCCGCGCAGCTCGTGGAGGGCGTCGAAGGCGGGCATGAGCTGCACCCGGACCGGCAGCTCCCCCGCCTCCCGGGCCCGCTGGTACGCCGCCAGCTCGAGCGGGCTGCGACCGAGCCACCCGCCGCCGATGCCGGCCTCGGTCACGTGGGTGAGGCCCTCGGCCGCGTACACGTGCGCAGCGCGCGTCACCGCCCTCGACAGGGTCTCGACGGGATAGGGGACGACGAGGGAGACGACGAGGTTCTGCGCCTGTTCCTCGAGGACACCCGTGGGACCGTCCGCGTCGCGCACGACCTCGCCGCCCACGGGAACCCGGGCGCTGCCGTCGAGGACACCGACGCGATCCAGCACGCGGCTGCTCACCGCGCACACGTGCCCGGACCGGTGCTTCAGCCACACCGAGCGACCACCGGCTGCCCGGTCCAGCTCGCGGCGGTGCGGATGTCCCCCGAGCCGGGTGTTGTCGTACCCGCTACCGACCACGTAGGCGTCCTCCGGGAGCGACGCGGCCTCCTGCGCCACGAGGTCGTAGAGGTGCTCGAGGCTGGTGGCCGCGGCGAGGTCGATCTCCGTCAGCGACAGCCCGAACCACGCCATGTGGTTGTGGGCGTCGCCGAATCCAGGGGTCACCGTGGCGCCCTTCGCATCGATCCTCCTCCGCGCACGGACCGAGGGGTCGGGGTCGAGGACGACCACCCGGCCGTGGAGGACGCCCATCGAGTGGGCGAGCGGACGCCCTTCGTCCATCGTCAGGATGGTGGCGTTGGTCAGCAGCAGGTCAAGCTCCATCGGATCTCCTTGATCGGTGGCACGCGCACGAGCGCGGTCAGGCCAGGTGGTGCAGCCGCGTCAGGGGCAGGGCATGAGCACGGTGGACCGGGACCTCGAGCCCGTCGATGCGTACCGGCACGGGTTCGGGTGGGACCTCGACGTGCGGGGTCGCGGTGTTGCGGAGCATGTCCTCGCACGCGAGACCCCGGCTGCCGGCGATCGGCAGGTAGCTGTGCCCGGTGGGAAGCGCGGAGCGGGCCGCGGAGTCGTCGAGGCACTCGCCGGAGACGAAGATGTGGGCCAGCCGCTCCGGCGCGCGCCCCCTCCCCCCGTAGAAGGGCCGCATCCGGCGTGGCTGGGTCAACCGGGTCGAGCCCGAGCCCGACCCGCTGGCGCCCCAGGCGACGAAGCCGGACTTCACCACCAGCTCGGGTTGCGCCCCGAACCACGCCGGGTTCCACAAGACGATGTCGGCGAGACGCCCGGGCTGCAGCGACCCGACGTCCGCCGACATCCCGTGCGCCACCGCCGGGTTCCACGTGAGCTTCGCCAGGTACTGCAGCACGCGGGCGTTGTTGGGGGCATCCGGCCCCGTCCGGCCGGCCAGCCCCGCCTGCACGTGCGCCAGCTGCCAGGTCCGGCGGGCGGTCTCACCCACCCGGCCCATGCCGAGACCATCGGAGTTGATGATGCTCACGGCGCCGAGATCGTGCAGATGGTTCTCCGCGGCGATGGCGTGCTCCCGGATGCGGGAGGCCGCGATCGCCGCGTCGCTGTCGAGCTGGTGCCGGCCCCGGTGCACGGTCATCGTCATCGGGTGGAGCTCGCTGACGGTCGAGGGGGTCAGCGGCAGGGTGGGGGTGGTGGAGGAGGTCAGGACGTGTGGTGTCTCCACGATGCGCAGGAGATCGGGATGCCCTCCGCCCCCTTCGACATGGTACGCGTGCACCGTCCGTCCGCGGGTCGCGTCGAGGGTGTCGTCGAGGTAGCCGGTCTCGTTGAGTGTGTCGGTGTGCAGGGCCACCGGCAGGTCCGCGGCGTCGGCCACGCCGAGGCAGGTGTCGACGACTGCCGGGCTCGCGCCCCAGTCCTCGTGGACCTTGAAGCCGCCGCAACCGGAGAGGACCGCCCGCTCGAGGAGGTCGGGGGAGGTCGAGGAGCCGCGCGCCAGGAAGGCGGCGTTCAACGGCACGTCGGCCCACCCGGCCATGAGATGGTGCAGGTTGGCCCGAGGGTTGGCACCGACGTCCCAGACCCCGCCGATCCCCATCCCGACGACGGTGGTGACCCCGGATGCCAGGGCCGCCGCCGTCAGGTCGGCGTTGGAGAGGTGGACGTGGGAGTCGACCACGCCGGGGGTGGCGATGGTGCCCTCGCCGGGGATCATCGCCGTGTGCGCGTCGACCTCCAGCTCGACTCCGGCGAGCACGTCGGGGTTGCCGGCCCGGCCGGTGCCGACGATCCGCCCGTCCTTGATCCCGATGTTGGTCTTGCGGATGCCCAGGACGGGGTCGATGAGCAGCACGCCGAGGATCACCATGTCCAGGGCGCTGGCCCGGTCCGCGGAGGGGCTGACGAGGGCCCCGTGGCGGGCGGTCTTGGCGCAGCCCCCGACGAGCTCCTCCCCGTGCTCCGTGTCGTCGTGCTCGACCTCGACCCACAGGTCGGTGTCGCCGAGGCGCACGCGGTCACCGGCCGTCGGTCCGTAGAGCCCGGCGTAGTCGCGGGGGTCGATGGTGCTCACGAGGCGCTCCTGGCGATGGCGACGGCGGGGACGGTGGTGCGCTCCCCCGGGGCGATCTGCAGCGCGGCGCCCGCGGGCAGGTCGAGCCGGTGCCCGTCGGGGTCGGGCAGGGAGACGGTCACCGCGCGGTTGAGCTGCCCCAGGGGGAGGTGCGAGCTGATCCACACCGGCCGGTCGCCCGTGTTGTGCAGCTCCACCTCCGTGCGTGCACGCTCCGGCGCGAGCTCCACGGGGGTGCCAGCGGTGAGGACGGCGCCGGGGCCGAGGGGGTCGGTCTCACCGAAGGGGGCATCGACGTGCACGAGGACGGTGCCGTGCTCGAAGAGTGCCTCCACCTCGATGGCCGGGGTCGCGGACGCCACGCCGGGCAGCAGGGCCCCGGCCGGCACGACCTCCCGCGCCCGGACGATGACGTCGGGCAGGGGCATCCCGTCCCACGCCATCTCGCAGATCTCGTCGCACACCAGCGCGGTCGCCTCGACGGCCCCCAGGGGCGCACCACGAGCCAGGCGACGGCGAGCGAGCTCGGCGCCGCTGCTCATGAGCAGCCGCTCTTCTTCGCGCGGAGTGAGATGCATGCGAGCCATCGTTGGGCACACCGTGCCGCTGTGGCTGTCGTCACACCACGCGCTTGTGCGCCACAATTGTGCACATGCCCAATACTGGCGCGGCACCCCCGTCCGAGGACCGCTGGACGGCGCTCGTCCACCGCTTGCACGACGACGCCGACTCACTGGTCTCGCAGTTCGTGGACCGCGTCGCCCTCCTGCCCCCGTACTCGCAGGGGCGGGTGCCCCTGGACCGTGTCCGTGACGACGCGATCAGCTCCTTCGACTACCTGCTCCGGCGCATCGGGGACCTCCCGGTCCCGGAGCGCCTGGGCGAGGTCGGCCCGTCCATCGGACGGGACCGGGCGCGGCGCCAGGTCCCGCTCGAGCAGCTGCTCACCGCGGTCCGGCTCGACTTCCGGATCCTCTGGGCGGCCCTGCGTGAGCACGCCGGAGCACGGGACCTGGAGCTGCTGGTCGAGCACGTCGAGGAGGTCTGGGCCGTGGTCGAGGACTACAGCACGACGATCCAGGTGAGCTTCGTCCAGGAGACTGCCGTCCTGGCCCGTGAGCGTCGCCGGGTCCGCTCCGCGCTCATCGGCAGCCTGCTCTCGCGCCTCGAGCCGGACCCGCAGGACGTCACGGCGGTGGCACTGGCCCTCGAGGTGGACGCCGACTGGCTCTTCCTCGTCGCGGCCACGCGCCAGCCCGAGGACCGGTCCCTGCGCGCGGCGGCGGAGCAGCTCAGCGCCTCGGGGCGTCCCACCCACCTCCAGGACACCGGTCGGCACTCCGTGCTCATCACCAGGTGGCACGGCAGCGAGCGGGCCACCGCGGACGACGCCCTGCCGCACGTCACCTGCGCCGTCGCGCCGGTGGCCCGGGGGCTCGCCGAGGTCCCCCGGGCCGCCCACATCGCCCAGCACGTCGCCGATGTCATGGGCGCCGAGCACGCCGGCCCCCACGGGCTGCCGCAGATGTGGTCGCGCCTCGCCGGCGTCCGGATGGCCGAGCTCGCTCCGGGCGTCTCGTCGGTCGTGCTCGACCCACTCCACCGGCTGCGACCAGCAGAACGCGATCGCCTGGTCGACACGGCCCTCGACTACGCAGCCACGGGCTCGGTCCAGCAGACGGCGGGCAACCTCTACTGCCACCGCAACACGGTCGTCAACCGGTTGCGGCGCTTCGCCGAGGTGTCCGGGTGCGACATGACCAAGCCCCGACAGGCGGCGCTGGCCCTGGCGGCGCTCGAGTGGTCGAGCCTGGACGGCACGACGTCCGGGTGATGCTCGCGGGGCAGTGGCTTCGAGGCTCGTTCCTCGCACCTCAGCCGGCGTCGGGCTCAGCCACCGTCAGCGGTCACCCCACCGGCGGGCCAGCTCGGCGACGACCCGCAGGTTGCGGTTGGTCGCGACGCCGAGATGGCGCTCGACCGCAGCGGGCAGCTTCGCGGTGTGCAGCTGGTCCTTGGCATCGATGAGCAGGTGGACCACCCGACTACGGACCGCGGCGTACTCCCCCTTCGCCTCCAGCGCAGCGAAACGCGCCAGACCCGCCGGATCCGGGTCCTGTGTGAGGAAGGAGACGTAGTGCGCCCCGACGGCGAAGGGGGCCTGCCCCGCCACCTCGTCGGCCTCCGCGGCCACCCGGCCCAGCTCCGGGAGGGTCAGCACCACCGTGGGCACCTCGAAACCCCGGTCCGCGAGGAAGGCCGCCTCGAGGGTGCGCACGACCGCCCCGCTCGAGCGCTGTCGGCTGGTGAGCAGGACGTTGCCGGTGTTGAGGTGCACCGCGACCCCGGTCGCGCCGGTGCCCTCGACGACGCGGGCGAGATCGGCCTTGGGGAACTTCCGCCGGGCCCCGAGGTTGATCGCCCGGAGGAAGGCGACGTAGGCGGGCATCAGCTGAAACGCTCCCGCAGCTCGCGCTTGAGGATCTTGCCGCTCGGGTTCTTCGGCAGCTCGGTGAGGATCTCGATCCGCTTGGGCCGCTTGTAGGGCGCCAGGACACCGGCGCAGTGCTGCTGGATCGCGTCGACGGTCAGCTCCGCGCCCTCCTTCGCGACGATCGTGGCCGTGACCGCCTCGATCCACTTCGGGTCCGGCAGCGCGAAGACGGCGACCTCCGCGACGTCCGGGTGGGCGTAGATCGCCTCCTCGACCTCGCGGGAGGCGACGTTCTCCCCGCCCGTCTTGATCATGTCCTTCTTGCGGTCGACGATCGTGATCCGCCCGTCGTCGTCCGCGACCGCCAGGTCACCGGAGTGGAACCAGCCGCCGGCAAAGGATTCAGCGGTCTTCTCCTCGTTGCGCCAGTAGCCGGCCGCGATCTGCGGGCTGCGGTGGACCACCTCGCCGACCTCCCCGACGGGCACCTCGACCCCGTCGTCGTCGACGAGCCGGGTCTCGACGTTGAGCACCGGGAAGCCGGCCGACCCGGCGTGGGAGAGCTGCTCGTGCGGCGGCAGGATCGTCGCGACCGGCGCGAGCTCGGTCTGCCCGTAGAAGTTCCAGAGGTCGACGTCGGGCAACCGCTGCTGGATCTCCTTGAGCACCTCGACGGGCATCGCCGCTGCGCCGTAGTACCCCTTGCGCAGCGAGGACAGGTCGGTCGCGTCGAAGTCGGCGTGCCGCAGCAACCCGATCCACACCGTCGGCGGCGCGAAGTACTTGGTGACGCCGTGCTCGGCGATCGCCGCCAGCACGGCCCCGGGCTCCGGCGCGGGCAGGATGATGCTCGTCGCGCCGAGCATGAGGTCCGGCCCGAGGAAGCAGTCGAGCTGGGCGCAGTGGTAGAGCGGCAGGGTGTGCAGGTCCACGTCGTCGCCGCTCATGCCGCCGTCGACGATCGCGCTGAGGTACTCGGCCTGCAGCGCGCGCGAGGTGAGCAGCGCTCCCTTCGGCCGGGCCTCGGTGCCCGAGGTGTACATCAGGCGGATCGGGTCGTCGTCGGCCACGAGCGGCGGCTCCCAGCCGGCGGCGTCGGTGCCGGCCACCTCGGCGAAGGGGGTCCACCCGCCCCTCGCGTCCCCGGTGACGATGCGGGTGGTGATCTCACGACCGCTCTCGGCGATGGCCTCGTCCGCCGTGCCGACGAACTCCGGCTGGGCGACGAAGGCGACCGGCTCGCTGTCGCCGACGATGTAGCCGACCTCGTCCGCGGTGAGCATGAAGTTGATCGGGACGAGGACGGCACCCAGGCGCGCGGCGCCCCAGGCGACGGCGGCGAAGTCCGCGCAGTTGCGGCTGAGCAGGGCCACCCGGTCGCCCGGGGTGACACCGCGCCCGGCCAGGCCGGCGGCGACGGAGGTGGCAAGGGCGTCGAACTCCCGGAAGCTCAGCCGGGTGTCACCATCGATGATCGCGGTCTTGTCCCGGAAGCGGGCTGCGCTGCGACGCAACACCTCCCCCAGTCCGTTGGCGCGGGCGTGGTCCATCTCCGAGGTCGGCATCTCGGCAGTCTGCCCGCCGAAGGGGGTCCGCGCCACCCCTTCGGCGTGGTCACGGGACCGGCACGGGGGTCAGCCACGCAAGGCGCGCCTCGGCGGTGCCGGAGCCCCTTCGACCGCTCGCCTCAGGCGAACCATCATCGTGGCCGACGGCACGACCCGCCCTGACCGGTAGGTCGACAGCCGGCTGCGTGAGGTGCCCACCCGGCGGGCGAGCTCGGCGGTGGTCAGGCCCGAGCGGGCGATGAGCCCAGCCACCTCCCGGGCGACCTCGTGGCGCTCGGACTCCTCCGCCTGCCGTCGGGCACGGACAATGGCACGAGCAAGCAGCGGACCCACCCCGTACGGGGCCTCGTAACCGAGGTACTCCTCGACCTCTCGCGCGACGACCCCCCACGGGTCCGCGTCGATCGCCCGGGTGAGTCGGAGCCAGTCGCCGATCGTCCCGCGCTCGATCACGGCGACGACCGCCTCGTACGGCCACGCGTCGACGGGCGCACCCGGGTCCACGTCGACGTTGCGGAAGGCGAGGCTCATGACCCGGCCTCCAATCGCTCGACCACCGCATCGGCCAGGGCCCGGCAGTCCTCGACCACCGCGTCCCAGTCCTGCCAGCGCTCGACCAGGCCCTTGTACGAGGGCAGTTGACGAGTGACGCGGACATCGCGCGGCGCAGGCTCGGACAGGCGCTGCACGACCACGGTCAGGACCGAGTCCGGCTCCCCCGAGCGGTCTGCGTAGTAGTCGTCGATGCCGCAGAGGATCGGGACCGCACCGTCACGCCCGAGCCGGTCGGCCAACGCCACGACGTCGAGGTAGTCGCGCACCTGGTTGCGCTGCACGACGAGGTAGGCCTTGACCCGCAGGATCTCCTCGAGGGTGGGCACGCGCAGCGCACGATCACCCACCGCGATCTCCTCGACCTCGAGCGGTCGCGTGCGCCGCAGCTGACGCAGGCCGGCCTCGACCCCGTCGAGGGACTCGAGCAGCGTCAGCGGCGGCGAGCTGGCCCGCACGCTCGTGACCCAGCCATCCGTCCCCTCGACCGCCTCCACGACCTCGGCATAGCGATCCGCCAGGTCGGTGAGCACGTGGTCGTGAGCGAAGGACTCGCGGTGCCCCGCGTACAGAGCAGCAGCTGATCCCCCGACGAGCACCGCATCGGGGACGATCTCCTGGAGGCGGGCCGCAGAGGCGAGCACCCCATCGAGCGAGGACGATCCAGCCACAGCTCGACTGTATCAGTAGTGATACGCGATGCAGGGGCTCAACTGCGGAAGGTCTGCCCCGTCAGTCGCTCGTAGGCCTCGACGTACTTGGCTCGGGTCTGGGCGATGACCTCCTCCGGCAGCGGCGGGGGCGCCTCGCCGGAGGCCCTGTCCCAGCCGGAGGCCGACGAGGTGAGCCAGTCACGGACGAACTGCTTGTCGTAGCTCGGCTGCTGGCGGCCGGGCTCCCACAGGTCCGCAGGCCAGAAGCGCGAGGAGTCGGGGGTGAGGAGCTCGTCGGCGAGGACGATCTCCGCCGCGGCGCCGCGAGCACGGATCGCGCCCCGGGGGTCCTCCCCTTCGGCCAGCTCCAGACCGCGCAGGCCGAACTCGACCTTGGTGTCCGCAAGCAGGATCCCGCGCTCCTGAGCGATCGCGTTGCCGCGCTCGAGGATGCGCACGGTGAGGTCCCGGGCCCGCTCGGCGAGCGCCGGCCCGACCTCGTCGACGACCCCGGCGAAGGGGATCGGCTCGTCGTGCTCCCCTGCCGGCGCCTTGGTCGAAGGGGTGAAGATCGGCTCCGGCAGGCGCGAACCGTCGACGAGCCCCTCCGGGAGCTCGACGCCGCTCACGGCACCCGTGGAGCGGTACTCACCGAGCCCGCCGCCCGTGAGGTAGGCGCGGGCCACGCACTCGACGGGGAGCATGTCGAGGCGTTCGACGAGCACGCCGCGTCCGACGACCTCGGCCGGCACGTCCGTGGACACGACATGGTGCGGCACGAGGTCGGCCATCTGCTCGAACCACCACAGCGACAGCTGGGTCAG
The DNA here is from genome assembly GCF_051200835.1 of Janibacter sp. GS2. Classification (GTDB taxonomy): domain Bacteria; phylum Actinomycetota; class Actinomycetes; order Actinomycetales; family Dermatophilaceae; genus Janibacter. The sequence continues at coordinate 824,988 of NZ_CP195161.1, read as the reverse complement.
GACCGCGCCCTTGTCCGGGATCGGGGTGTCGAGCACGAAGTCGTAGGCCGACATCCGGTCGCTCGCCACGAGCAGCAGCTGGTCCGCACGCGGCTGCCCGTCCCCACCACGTGGTGCGTACAGATCGCGCACCTTGCCGGAGTAGATGTGGGCGTAGCCCGGGAGTTCCAGGTGACCGTCGCTCGTCATGGGGCCATCTTCGCAGGGGCCTCAGCGACGCAGGCGCCGCGCCCCGGCCGCGCCGAGGCCCGCCGCCAGCAGCAGGCTCCCCATGAGCAGGCAGTTGGTCGGGTTGATGACGAACCAGAAGTCCTGGCCCAGCACCCTGCTCAGCGATGGCGACACCTGCTGCCAGAGCGCGGGGATGCTCACCGCGACCCCCAGGGCGAGGGTGCACAGACCGGCCAGGGTCGTGCCCACGGACGACCAGGCGGTCAGCGCCGCCCACACCAGTGCCGCCAGGACGAGGAGGGCGAGTGCGCCCAGCAGCCAGCCCCACGCCGGCTCGAGCCGCAGGGCGGAGTTCCGACTCACCCGGGCCATCGCCCAGAGACCGCCCACGGTCATCGACCACGGGAGCACGGCGACGACGGGGGAGAGCACCCGGGCGAGGGTCCGGCCACCCCGGCCGCGGAGGTCGTCCTCCGCGCGATACGTGCGCGAGGTGCTGTGGGGGATCGGGGAGGTGGGCGAGGAGTCGTAGTCGGCCATGACCAGGATCTTGGCAGTGGGGCGGTGGCGAGCAACAGGCCCTGCGCCGACCACCCGGGGGCAGGCCGACTGCCTACTGCACCCGGATCTCGCCGCGCGAGGCGCGCAGGGCGATGTCGGTGCGGTGGTGGCTGCCGGGGAAGTCGATCCGCCCCACGGCCTCGTAGGCGTGGTCCCGCGCTGCGACGAGGTCCTCGCCGAGGGCGACGACCGAGAGCACGCGCCCGCCGGAGGAGACGAGCTGGGGTGCCTCGCCCCCCGTGTCGAGGACGGTTCCGGCGTGCAGGACGTGGACGTGCTCGGCGAGTGCGCCGGCCGCGAGCTCCTCGAGACCATCGATCCCGACACCGGTGATCGGCGATGCCGGGTAGCCCTCGGCCGCGAGCACGACCGTCACCGCGGACTCCGGGCGCCACCGCAGCGGGTCGTGCTCGTCGAGCCGTCCGTCGGCGGCCGCCGCGAGGAGCACCGCCAGCGGTGACTCGAGGCGAGCGAGGACCGACTGCGTCTCCGGGTCGCCGAAGCGCACGTTGAACTCGATGACCCGCGTTCCGCGTGAGGTCAGGGCGAGACCGACGTAGAGCACCCCGACGAAGGGGGTCCCCCGCCGGGCCATCTCGTCGACGACGGGCTGCGCCACGCGGGCGACGACATCGTCGACCAACCCCTCGGGGGCCCAGGTCAGCGGGCTGTAGGCGCCCATGCCGCCGGTGTTGGGCCCCTCGTCACCGTCGAAGACCCGCTTGAAGTCCTGCGCGAGGTCCAGCGGGACGACCCGCTCGCCGTCGCAGAGGCAAAAGAGGCTCGCCTCGGGGCCGTCGAGGAACTCCTCGATGACCACCCGGGCGTCGTCTCCCTTCGCCAGGCAGGCCAGGCCGTGCTCCATGGCCTCCTCACGGTCGTCGGTGACCACGACCCCCTTGCCGGCCGCGAGCCCGTCGTCCTTGACGACGAACGGGGCCCCGAAGGAGTCGAGCGCCTCCGCGAGCTGCTCCTGCGTCGAGCACACGTGCGCCATGGCGGTCGGCACCTCCGCGGCGGCCATGACCTCCTTCGCGTAGGCCTTGCTGCCCTCGAGGCGGGCGGCCTGCGCACCCGGACCGAAGCAGCGCACCCCGGCCTCGCGCAGCACGTCGGCGACGCCGCCCACGAGCGGGGCCTCCGGGCCGATGACGACGAGGTCGACATCGTGCCGCTGGGCCAGCTCGAGCACCGCGTCCGGGTCGGCGGCGTCCACCGGTTCATTGAGGGCGAGCGCGTCGGTGCCGGGGTTTCCGGGAGCGACGATGATCGCGGCCACCGTCGGGTCGAGGGTCAGAGCACGCACGAGGGCGTGCTCACGGGCGCCGGAGCCGAGGACGAGTACCTTCACGGACCCGAGCCTACGAGACGCGGTGCGGGGTGCGGACATGCAGATGGGGCGCAGCTCTCGGCAGGCAGGGGGGATCTGCCGCGAGCTGCGCCCCACGGTCGCGGGTCCGGACATCAGGGGGGACACCGACCGCGCGACCATCGGCCGAAGCCGACTGGTCTGATAGTGGCATCTGGATGAAGGTGAAATCAAGGTGGACGGGAGGAGCCCCTCCGGGGTCGTGTGCGACCCGGCCGGCGCGGGTGCACACATCCCTCGGCGAAGGGCGCACAGCCCGAGTGATCGTCCCGCCGGCCACTGCAACTAGACTCGATCTTTCCGTCAAGCTGGAGGGGAGCAGGACGACACCGTGACCGAAACCCATGTCGACGCCGTCGCTGCCGAGATCGCGATCGAGCAGGACCACCTCGACCGCGTACACACCGAGTTGGCCAAGGCCGGCACACGAGCAGATCTCGTGGCCGTCGACGGCATGTCGCGCGGCCGCACCTCACGCACCGGCGACGTCCGTGACGAGGAGATGTCCGGGCTCTTCGAGCGCGACGCCCTCGTCTACAACGCCAACCGCCGCCTGGCCCACCTCGAGCACCAGCACGAAGGGCTGGTCTTCGGCCGTCTCGACCTCGTCGAGGGGGCGGGTGAGGCAGTGCAGGGCGACGAGCGTGAGATCCGCTACATCGGCCGTCTCGGTGTGCGCGACGACGACTACGAGCCGCTCGTCATCGACTGGCGCGCACCCGCGGCCTCCCCCTTCTACCGGGCCACGCCCGGCGACAACCACGGCGTGATCCGCCGGCGGGTCCTGCGCTGCCGCGGCGAGGAGGTCATCGGGGTCGAGGACGATCTCATGGTCCCGGAGGCCCCCGACGACATGGTCGTCGTCGGCGACGGCGCCCTCCTCGCGGCGTTGACGCGCAGCCGCGGCCAGCAGATGCGCGACATCGTCGCGACCATCCAGGCGCACCAGGACGAGGCGATCCGGGCCACGGACCGCGGCATCACCCAGATCAGCGGCGGCCCCGGCACCGGCAAGACCGTCGTGGCCCTGCACCGCGTCGCCTACCTCCTCTACGCGAACCGGCGCCGCTACGAGTCCGGTGGCATCCTCGTCATCGGCCCCTCCTCGGCCTACACCGCGTACATCGAGCGGGTCCTCCCTTCGCTCGGCGAGGACTCGGTGACCCTGCGCTCCATCGGCGACGTCGTCGACGTCATCACCGCCGTGCGCCACGACTCCCCCGAGGTCGCCTCGATCAAGGGGTCCCTGCAGATGAGCGACCTGCTGCGACGGCTGGCCGGCCGCGCCGTCCCCGACGCGCCCACCAGCCTGCGGGTCATGGTCGACGGCCGGGCCATCCACCTCGACGAGTCCGCCCTGGCACGCATCCGCACGCAGGCCCTGCGCGACCGCACCCGCAACCAGGCCACCACGGCCGCGCGTGACCTGCTCGCCGAGGCCGCCTGGCGCAGCGTGCGCGAGGGCGAGCGGGAGGACTTCTTCGAGGCCTTCGAGAGCTCGTTGGCGGTCGACGACTTCCTCGCGGCGTGGTGGCCGCAGGTCGACCCCCGCGAGGCGCTGCTGTGGCTCGCGGACACCGAGCTGGCCTACGAGGTCGCCCGGTCGCTCCTGAGCCAGGGTGACGCCGCGGCGCTCGCCCACTCCGCCCGCGAGACGCTCGAGCACGGGACGTGGGCCGTCCCCGACGTCGCCCTCATCGACGAGCTGTCCGTGCGGCTGGGCCCGGTCGAGGAGGCGGTCCCCGAGGAGCGGTCCTTCTTCGAGATCGAGGAGCTCGACGGCGTCGAGGAGCTGCGGGCCATGGGCTCGGCGATCGAGTCCCCCGACATGTCGCACCACCTCAGCCCGACCACCGCCCGGGAGCGGCTGCTCAACGGCACCATCGGTCGCCCGGAGGGCTTCGCCCACGTGCTCGTCGACGAGGCCCAGGACCTCTCGCCGATGCAGTGGCGGATGATCGGCCGCCGGGGGCGGCGCGCCTCGTGGACCGTCGTCGGCGACGTCGCCCAGGCCTCGTGGCCGGACACCGCCGAGGCCGACCGGGCCCGTGACGAGGCCTACGGGAGCCAGCCGCGGCAGGCCTTCCACATGACGACCAACTACCGCAACGCGCAGGAGATCTTCGACTACGCCCGCGCGGTCATCCTCCCGGTCGTCCCCGACGCCGACATCCCCGACGCCGTCCGCGAGACGGGGGTCGACCCGGCGGAGCTGACCTTCGGCGACCTGCTCGACGAGTCACGGCCCGACGTGGCCACGGTGGCGACACAGGCCCTCGACGAGCTCGCCGCGCAGATCGACGGGTCGATCGCCGTGATCACCCCCCAGCGCCACTCGCAGGCGGTGACGGACCTCCACGGCAGCCACGACGGCCGGGTCGTCGTCATCGACCCCCTGTCCACCAAGGGACTGGAGTGGGACGCCACCCTCGTCATCGATCCGGACGCGATCGCCACGGAGTCGCCCGGTGGTGCGCGGATCCTCTACGTCGTGCTCACCCGGGCAGCGCACCGGATGACGGTGCTGCGCCCCACGGAGTAGGCTCCGGCGCCGCGCTGACGACCGCCACGCTGACGCCCGCCGCGGTGGGCGTCGTCGGACTGTGCGGTCAGGGGCCGTCGTCGTAGAGGCGGTGCAGGACGGCCAACGACATCCGCGAGCGGGGGGTGCCCCACCACCGTGAGTCCTGCAGCGCCGCCCGGGCGGCCAGGTACCCGCACCCCCCGTGGACACCGCCGCCGGGGTGGACGGCGGCGCTGCCGAGGTAGAGACCCTCGACGTGGGTGCGCGGCCCGCCCAGACCGGTGACGGGACGCCACAGGGCCTGCTGGAAGAGTTGCTGGGTGCCACCACCGACGGCCCCCTGCCCGAGGTTCGCGTCGCTGGCCTGCAAGTCCCGCGGCGTCTGCACCCACCGGTCGGTCACGAGGGCCGCGAAGCCGGGTGCCAGCGACTCGAGCAGGCGCTCGCTGCCGTCGATCGTCTCGCGGACCGCGCGGGCGTCGTCGTGCATGCCCCGCGGCAGGTGCGTGTACAACCACAACGCCTCGGTGCCGGCCGGGGAGCGTCCTGCGTCGATCGTCGACATCTGCCCGACGAGGGCGAAGGGGCGCTCGGGCACCCGCTCCGACTCCAGGTCAGCGGCCCAACGGGTGATGCCGGCCAGGTCCTGGCCGGCATGCACCACGGCGGCGCCGTGGGCGGCCGGTGCCGTCCACGGCGCCGGGCCGGCGAGGCGGAAGTTCAGCTTGACCGTGGGCAGGTCCCAGGTGAACCGGCGCAGTCGGCGGCGCAGGCCCCCCGGGACGGCGTCGGAGTCGAGCAGCCGGGTGTACAGCTGCTGGGCGCTGGTGTCCGCCACCACGGCCCGCCGGACGCGGATGGTGCGCCCGTCCTGCGTCTGCACGCTGCTGACCCGCCGACCACGCACCTGGATGCGGTGCACCGAGACCCCCGTCTCGACCCGGGCACCCGTGGACTCGGCCCGGCGCCGCAGTGCCTCGGCGAGCTGACTCGTGCCACCGCGCGGCGAGGGGAAGCCGACGTCCTGCGCCAGCATCGACATGAGCCACCCGTAGAGGCCGCTGCCGGCCGAGGTCGGAGGGATGTCGGCGTGCATGGCGTTGCCGGCGAGCAGATCGCGACCCCCCTGGCCACCGAAGGTCTCCCACCCCAGCTGTGCCACGGGCAGCAGGGCCAGGCGCGCGAGGTCCGGCGCCCCGCGCAGCCCCAGTCGGGCGACCAGTCGTGCCGTGTCCTTGACCGGCGGCCAGCGGGTGAGGAGGGCGGACAGGAGCGGATCCCGCACCCGGTCCCAGTGCGCGACCATGTCGAGCCAGGCAGCGCCGTCCCCGGGGTGCTCGCGGTCGAGGGCCGCGGCCGTGTCCTCGGCCACGGTGTGCAGGGCGACGCCCGACCCCCCCGGCCGACTGACGTGCGCCAGGGGTCGCTGCGCGTGTGACCACGCGAGTCCGTGGGACCCCAGGTCGAGCTCGCGCAGCACGGGCGAGGCGAGCGCCAACGGATGGCAGGCGCTGAACTCGTCCTCGATCCACCCGTCGCTCTCGCGACTGGAGACCGCGCCCCCGACCCGGTCGCGCTCCTCGAGCACGAGGACCGACCAGCCTGCGTCGGCCAGGACCGCCGCGGTGACGAGACCGTGGTGACCGGCCCCCACGACGACGGCATCGACCTCGTCCACGGTCACCGCCCCTCTCGCGCGTCGTCGGGGGACCGCGCGGCCAGCAGGCAGAGGCGGCGCACGGCCTCGCGGTTGCGGAGCGTGAGACCCACCTGACGCAGCCGACGGGGGACCAACCGCAGGGGCCCGTGGGTGACCTCCTCGCGCATGGTGACGATGCTCCCTTCGCCGCTGGGCGTGATCGTCAGCTCCACGGCCTGGGTCCCCACCGGATGCACACGCGCGGCGAGCAGCAGGCGTCGTCCGGACTCGACCTCGAGGACCGAGGTGACGTCGTCGCGGACGAGGGGCCACACCCCCACCGAGTGGTGGAGGGTCGCCCCCACCGCCGGCCACGCCTCGTCGACGGATCGCACCCGGGAGGCCCCCACGACCCACGCGCCGTAGGTCCAGCCGTCGGCGATGATCGCCCACACCCGATCCGCAGGTGCCGACGTCGTCTCGCGGATCGTGGCGGAGTGGGTCAGCGCCACCGCATGGTCCTTGCCGTTCGGGTCCTGCGCCATCTCGCACCTCACGTGTCGGGTGCCCTGACCATAACCAGACCGCGGGCAGATAAACGGCCCCCGGAGCATCTGCTCCGGGGGCCGTCGTCAAGGAGAGTCGGTCAGCCGCTCTTGCGGCGGAACATCTGCTGCGCGCCACTGGTCTCGGCGCGATGCGCGTCCTCGACCTTGCCGTGCGCGCCATTCGGCGAGACATCCGCTCCGCCGTGCGACTGCTTCTTCTCCAGCGCCTCCCGGAACTTCGCCTTCATGTCCTCGGGTGCGCTCTCGTGGTGACCCATGGGGACCTCCCTTCGTCGCCGGTCGGAGCCGCAACTGCGGCGCCTGACCCCACCCTCGCGGACGAAGGGGGGCGGCGGCAATGGCTTTTCCGTGCCGGCGGTCGGCCTCAGGAGTCGAGCAGAGGGTGGCGCTGGATGATCTCGTCACGACCGGGACCGACACCGATGGCCGAGACGCGAGCGCCGATGAGCTCCTCGGCCCGCAGGACGTAGGCGCGGGCATTGGCCGGCAGCTCCTCGAAGGTGCGGCAGGCGCTGATGTCCTCCCACCACCCGTCGAGGTACTCGTAGATCGGCTGCGCGTGGTGGACGTCGGACTGGCTGACGGGCATCTCGTCCACCCGCTCGCCGTCGATCTCGTAACCGACACAGATCGGCACCCGCTCCAGGCCGGTGAGGACGTCGAGCTTGGTGATGACGAAGTCCGTGACGCCGTTGATCCGGGTCGCGTAGCGGCCGACCACGGCATCGAGCCAACCGCAGCGACGGGGACGTCCGGTCGTCGTGCCGTACTCCGCGCCGGTCTTGCGGAGGAACTCACCGTCGTCGTCGAAGAGCTCGGTCGGGAAGGGCCCCTCGCCGACGCGCGTGGAGTAGGCCTTGAGGATGGCGATGACCCGGCTGACCCGGGCCGGGGGGATGCCCGACCCGGTGCACGCACCACCGGCGGTCGCGGAGGAGGACGTGACGAAGGGGTAGGTGCCGTGGTCGACGTCCAGCAGGGTGGCCTGGCCGGCTTCGAGCAGGACGTTCTGGCCGGCGTCGAGGGCCTTCTCCAGCTCGAGACTGGCGTCGACGACCATCGGGCGCAGCCGATCGGCGTAGGAGAGCAGCTCCTCGACGACCTCGTCCACGTCCGAGGCGCGCGTGTTGTAGATCTTCGCCAGGACCTGGTTCTTGAAGGCCAGGGCGGCCTCGACCTTCTGCCGCAGGATGCCCTCGTCGAAGATGTCCTGGACGCGGATGCCGACGCGGTTCATCTTGTCCGAGTAGGTCGGGCCGATCCCACGGCCGGTGGTCCCGATCTTCCGCTTGCCGAGGAAGCGCTCGGTGACCTTGTCCAGCGTCCGGTTGTACGGCGGGATGAGGTGCGCGTTGGCGCTGATGAGCAGCTTGGAGGTGTCGACTCCCCGGGCATCGAGCCCGTCGAGCTCCTCGAAGAGGACCTCGAGGTCGATGACGACACCGTTGCCGATGACCGGGACGACGCTCGGCGTGAGGATGCCCGACGGCAGGAGGTGCAGGGCGTACTTCTCACCCTCGATGACGACGGTGTGGCCCGCGTTGTTGCCACCGTTGAACTTCACGACGTAGTCCACGTCGTTGCCCATGAGGTCGGTGGCCTTGCCCTTGCCCTCGTCCCCCCACTGGGCTCCGATCAGCACGATCGCCGGCATCGGTCCTCCTCGCCCGCACTCGTGGGAGCGGGTCTCGACAACACATCAGCCGCGGGAGGCCCCACGGCTGCTGACCGACACAGTCTAGCGAGCGGGCCCCGGCAGCCGGCCCTCGCGCTCCAGGACGGCTCCGAGCTGAAAGCGGGTACTCGCACCGTACTGGTCCATCAGGGCCGCGGTCCGGCGCCGCACGGTGCGCAGACCGACGTGCAGGGTGCGCGCGATCGTCTCGTCCTTGACGCCGAGCGCGAGCATCCGGACCAGGGCGTCATCGGACCCTCCCTCCAGGGCCACCACCTCGGGGGCGAGCGACCACATGACCTCGAACCACGCGCAGAAGCAGGCGATGAGCGCCGGGTTGCGGATGACGACGTACGGCGACGCCGGGTCCGCCCAGGCCGAGAGCGTGATGACGGCCTCGTCCCCGAGGACGAGGAACTCCGTCTCGACGTGGTCGGAGACGCGTTGCAGCTGGCCCGTGCCGCGCTTCGCCGCGAGCTCGGTGCGGGCGAGCTCGGACTCGAGGACGGCCGGGTGCACCAGGGTGCGCTGCAGCTGCCCCTCGACGGCCCGGTTGCGTTCGTGCCGTGAGTTGATCTCGTCGCTACCGGCACCCACGGCGACATCGAGGACGACGTTGTCGGTGCGCTCGACGCTGCCGGCCAACCGGTCGATCATCGGGGTCGCCATCTCCTGCGTGAGCACCTGCACCCCGGGGTCGTTCCCGAGGTCGATGTTGTGCATCCGCGCACGCAGTGTCATCAGCGCGTCACCGATGTCGACGAGCTTGCCCCTGGCCTCCTCGACCCGCTGGGTGTCGTCGGCGAGGTACTGCTCCAGCCGCCGCAGCGGCTCGTCGCCGAAATCGTCCGTAGAAGACATGATTGGCATGTTAGTGCCACTGGCCGCTTCATGCCATATTTTACGGCGGGCGTGCGGCAGAATGGCCTCACGCGGGGGCGCCGCGGATGGAATCAGGGGACTTCACAGCGGCGCCCCCCCTTCACCTTTTCCGGACAGGGGACGCCGGCCGCACACGAGGAAGGGCGTCACGACCACGGTCGTGACGCCCTTCCTCGTGCGACGGGCTCAGCCGAGCAGCTCGCGCGCCGCCTCCGGTGAGGAGTCCGCGAGGAGGCCGCTGCAGCGCTGCTCCTCCTCGGTCTCACCGATCTGGTCGGCGGCCTGGGCGAGGGTCGCGAGGGCCCGCAGGAAGCCGCGGTTGGGCAGGTGCGACCACGGCACCGGGCCCTGGCCCTTCCACCCGGAGCGACGCAGCGCGTCGAGCCCGCGGTGGTATCCGGTGCGGGCATAGGCGTAGGCCTCGATGGTGCGGCCGCCGTCGAGTGCGCCCTCGGCGAGCACCGCCCACGGCAGGGAGGACGAAGGGAGGTCCGCCGCCACCGAGGCGGCGTCCTCACCGGCGTCGATCCGCGCCGCTGAGGGGTCCTCGGGGAGCTTCGTCTCGGGGATGTGCAGCAGGTTGTCCATCAGGCCTTCACCGACGTCCCGGCGGAGCGCAGGTTCTCGCAGGCCTCGACGACGCGGGCCGCCATGGCCGCCTCGGCCTCCTTGCCCCAGGCGCGGGGGTCGTACTGCTTCTTGTTGCCGACCTCGCCATCGACCTTGAGGACACCCTCGTAGTTCTGCAGCATCCAGTGGGCGACCGGGCGGGTGAAGGCGTACTGGGTGTCGGTGTCGACGTTCATCTTGATGACGCCGAAGTCGACCGCGTCGCTGATCTCCTGCGCGGTGGAGCCGGAGCCACCGTGGAAGACGAGGTCGAGCGGGCGCTCGCCCCGGTCCGAGCCGTGCTCGGCGACGACCGCGTCCTGGCACTGCTTGAGGATCTCGGGGCGGAGCTTGACGTTGCCCGGCTTGTAGACGCCGTGGACGTTGCCGAAGGTCAGGGCGGCCATGTAGCGACCCTTCTCGCCGAGGCCGAGGGCCTCGACCATCTTCAGGGTGTCCTCGGGGGTCGTGTAGAGCTTGTCGTTGATCTCGTGGGCGACGCCGTCCTCCTCGCCACCGACGACGCCGATCTCGACCTCGAGGATGATGTCGGCCGCCGCGGAGCGCTCGAGGAGCTCCTGGGCGATCCGCAGGTTCTCCTCCAGCGGCACGGCCGACCCGTCCCACATGTGCGACTGGAAGATCGGCAGGCCGGTCTTGTCCTTGCGCTCCTTGCTCGCGGCGAGCAGCGGCTCGACGAAGCCGGCGAGCTTGTCCTGGGGGCAGTGGTCGGTGTGGAGGGCGATGTTGACGTCGTAGTTCTTCGCCACCTCCTGCGCGTAGGCCGCGAGGGCGAGGGAACCGGTGACCATGTTCTTGATCGTGGGCCCGGAGAGGTACTCGCCACCGCCCGTCGAGACCTGCACGATGCCGTCGCTGCCCGCCTCGGCGAAGCCGCGGATCGCCGCGTTGAGGGTCTGGCTCGAGGTGACGTTGATGGCGGGATAGGCGAAGGACCCGGCCTTCGCGCGATCGAGCATGTCGCGATAGACGTCGGGAGTGGCGATGGGCATGGCGGCAGCCTCCTGGCGCGATGGGTGGTGTTGTCCCTGATCCTCCCAGACCCGCTCACTGCGGGGCCACACGGCCGCATCTGCCTAGGCAGATGCGCAAGGGGGCGCACCGGGCACCGCATCTGCCTAGGCAGATGCGGTGGGGGTGGGGGTTCGGGTGGTGGGGGTGGTCACCGGCGCGACTGCTGCCAGGCGATGATCCGGTCGAGCGCCTCGGCGATGGCCTCGGGGCCGGCCGCGAGAGACAGGCGCACGCACCGGTGGCCGACGACGGGGTCGAAGTCACCACCGGGGGTCACCGCCACACCCGTCGCCTCGAGGAGCGCCGCCGCGTACTCCCCGGCGTCGGCGAACCCGTCGAGGTGGTCCCCGAGGTCGGCCCAGTAGTAGAAGGCCCCGTCGGCGGGGGCCGCGGTCCCCCACCCGAGGTCCGGGGCCCGTTCGAGCAGCACCGCACGAGCCCGGGCGAACCCGGTCCGGGCCGTCTCGCACTCGGCATAGGACTCCTCGGCGAAGGCCTCGACCGCTGCCTCCTGCGCCCCCGCCGGCGGGCAGAGCGCGAGGTTGCCCGCGAGCGCGTCCACCGCGGCGCGCAGGTCCGCGGGCACGAGCAGCCAGCCCAGGCGCCACCCGGTCATCCCCCAGTACTTGCTGAAGGAGGAGACGACGATGGCGTGCTCGTCGACCTCCCGGGCGCAGACCCCCTTCGCATCGGGTGAGCCGGGGTCGGCGTAGGTGACGCCGTGGTAGATCTCGTCGCTCACGAGGCGCACGCCGTGCGCGGTGCACCAGGCGGCGATCGCCGTGAGCTCGCCCCGGTCGACCATCGTGCCGGTGGGATTGGCCGGGGAGGCGAGGATGAGCCCGGCCAGCGGCGCGTGCGCGTGGGCGGCCTCGAGCTGGGCCACGGTCGGCTGGTAGCGCTCGGCCGGTCCGGTCGGCAGGTCGACGACCTCGCAGCCCAGGCCGCCGAGGATGTTGCGGTAGGCGGGGTACCCGGGGCGGGCCAGGGCGACCCGGTCACCGTGGTCGAAGGCCGCGAGGAAGGCGAGGACGAAGCCACCGGACGAGCCGGTCGTCACCGCCACCTCGGCCGGGGCGATGTCGAGGCCGTACCAGCGCGAGTAGTGACCCCCGATCGCCGCGCGCAGGGCGCTCGTCCCCAGGGCCGGCGTGTACCCGAGAGCGCGCTGCTCGGTGTGGGTGCGCGCGGCCGCGGCGTGCACCGCGCTCGGGGCGCCCTGGCTGGGCTCACCGGCACACAGCGAGATGACGTCGCGACCCGCCGCGCGCATCGCGGCCACGCGGGCGAGGACGTCCATGACTTCGAAGGGGGCCACGGCCGAGCGCGCGGAGGGCCCCATCGCAGGAAGGGTCATGCCCACATCCTCACACCGGGCGCCCGGTGCGGCGGAGGGGCGCGGCCCATCCCCCCTTCGCCACGGGCCGGAGTCTCCCGCCACGGCCGGGAAGGGCGCACCCGGCCGGGTCGTGACGCGGTCGTGTGCAGGTGTCCCGGTCACGCCCCGGTGGCGCGGTCACGGGGCTCCTGACCGAAGTGGTGGCGCCGGACCCAGGCGTGCATGGCGATGGCCGCGGCCGCACCGGCGTTCATCGAGCGGGTCGAGCCGAACTGGCTGATCTCCAGCACCACGTCGCAGGCCGCGAGCATCTCCGGGGAGATCCCCGGGCCCTCCTGTCCGAGGACGAGCACGCACTCGCGCGGCAGGTCGTGGGTCTCGATCGGCACCGAGCCGGGGACGTTGTCGATGCCGATGAGGCGAAGGGGGCTCCCCCCTTCGCCCGCCGTCGCCGACCAGTCCACGAGGCCGGCGACGTCCGCGTGGTGGTGCTCCTCCTGGTAGCGGTCGGTGACCATCGCGCCCCGGCGGTTCCAGCGCCGCTTGCCGACGATGTGGAAGGCGGCGGCCCCCATCGCATTGGCGGTGCGGACGACCGAGCCGATGTTGAAGTCGTGCTCCCAGTTCTCGATCGCGACGTGGAAGGCGTGCCGACGGGTCGCGAGGTCGGCGGTGATGGCCTCGTGGGACCAGTACCGGTAGTGGTCCTCGACATTGCGGCGGTCGCCCTCGCGCAGCAGGTCCGGGTCGAGTCGGGGGTCCGAGGGCCACGGCCCGACCCACGGTCCGACACCATGGCTCACAGCAGGTGCGGAGGAAGCACTCCTAGCCTTGGCATGATCATCCGGGGAGCCCACGAGCCCCCACCGTAGACGCCATCGCCTCGGAAGGGCCGCATGAACACCATCGTCGAGTGGGTCCTCGATCTCATGGAGCAGATCGGGGGTCCCGGCATCGCGCTGGGCATCTTCCTCGAGAACATCTTCCCGCCGATCCCCAGCGAGGTGATCCTGCCCCTGGCCGGCTTCACCTCCGCCCAGGGTCACTACACGCCCGTCGAGGCGGTCCTGTGGGCGACGCTCGGATCGGTCGCCGGCGCACTGCTGCTCTACGGCATCGGCGCCGCCCTGGGCCTGGAACGGCTGAAGGTCATCGCGCACCGGATGCCGCTCGTCGACGTCGCCGACATCGACAAGGCCGATGCGTGGTTCACCAGGCACGGGCCGAAGGCGGTCTTCTTCGGACGCTTCATCCCCGGGATCCGCAGCCTCATCTCGGTCCCGGCCGGCATCGACCGGATGCGGCTGGGGAGCTTCCTCGGCTTCACCACGGCCGGGTCGCTGATCTGGAACAGCCTCTTCGTGGCGATCGGCTACCAGCTCGGCGACCGCTACGAGCTCGTCGAGCGGTACATGGACCCGATCAGCAAGGTCGTCTACGCCCTGATCATCCTCGCGGTGCTCGGCACGATCGCCTGGCTGGTCCGCCGGTCGATGCGCCGCACGCAGGACCCGGACGACTCCATCGACATCGAGACCCTTGACTGAGCGTCAGCGCGGGCCGTGGCCGAGGACCATCGCGGCCAGCTGCGTGCGCGAGCGCACCCCGCTCTTGCGGTAGATCCGGGTCAACGTCCCCTCGACGGTCTTGACGCTCAGGTGCAGGCGCTGGGCGATCTCCCGGTTGCTCGACCCGTCCGCGACGAGGCCGGCGACCTGCTGCTCGGTGAGCGTGAGTGAGGACAGCGCGGTCTGCGGGTCCGCAGCATCCGGCTCCTCCGGCTCGAGGGTGTGCAGGGCGGCCCCCTCGGGGAAGCGCGCCTGCACCCAGTCGCTCCACGGCACGGCGTGCAGCGGCCGCAGCACCTCGCGGGCCCGCGCCGCGGCCTCGCGACTGCGGCCGGACCGGCGGGCCCGGCGCTCGACGTGGGCGAGGGTGACGAGCGAGCGGGCCTGCTCGATCGGCAGTCGGTGCTCCTCCGCGGCCGCCGCCGACCCGGTGGCGAGGTCACGCGCGGCATCGAGGTCACCGCGGGCAGCAGCGATCTCCGCGGCGGCCCGGTCGGCGGCCGCAGCGACGCCCGGCGAGCCGCGCCCGTCGTCGATGGCCTCCCGGACCTCCGCGAGCAGGCCCTCGGCCTCGTCGGCCGCACCGGTCAGCGCGAGGGCCATCACGGCGTCGGTGTGCCAGCGAAGGGCGGTGACGTCCCGGATCCCGGAGGTGGCGTCGATCCGCCGCAGCTCGCGGAAGGCCTCCACCGCCAGATCCAGCTCGTCGAGGTGCAGCAGCGCCAGACCGAGGTGGGCGAGGTGGCGGCGCAGGTAGCGCTCGTCGTGGTCGCGACGGGCGAGCTCGACCCCCCGTGCGCTCACGGACCGCGACCTGTCGAAGGAGCCCCCGGCACCCTCGGCGATGGCCTCGATGAACCACGTCGTCGCGACGGGGGTGTCGAAGTGCGTCGCCGCCCGGGTGGCTCGGCCGGCGAGCTCGAGCGCCTCGCGCCCACGGCCCTGCCTGGCGACGGTCTCGACGAGGCTGCGCAGCACGTGGACGGTGTCGTACCCCGCGTCCGGACCGACGCGGGAGAGCATGTCGACGAACTCGGCCCGCGCCGTGCGCAGGTCATCGTCGTGGAGGGCGAAGCGGGCGGCGATGTACCGGGCGGAGGTGTGGATCTGGCCGGGCCGCGGCTCGCCCGCGAGCGCTGCCGCCTCGTGGATGAGCCGACCCGCCGCCGGGTCACCCAGGGCGCGTCCCACGGAGGCGCCGACGGTCAGCGCGTCGACGGCGATGTCGGTGCGACCGGCGCGGCCGGCGAGCTCCACCGCGCGGTGGGCGACGTCGAAGGCGGTGCGCAGGTCGTGCGTGCCCGCGAGGATCCGGGCCCGCTGCAGCAGCACCCGCGCCTGCAGGTCCGGGTCGGTGCGTGACTCGTGCAGGGCGGCGACGAGCACCTCGTCGGGAGCGGCGTCGCCCAGCTCGAGGAGGGCGAGCTTGGCGCGCACGGCCAGCCCGGGGTCGGTCAGCTCGCCGGCGGCCAGGGTGGCCCGGTGCAGGACGCGAGTCTCCTTGCCGATGACGGCGTTCTCCAGGCAGAGGGTGAGCCACTCGGCCCGCTCCTCGGTCCCCGCGTCGGCCGCCAGGAGGTAGAGCTGCGCCGCGAGGTCGTGCTCCCCCTTCGCCGCACACCCGCGGGCCGCGGAGGCCAGGGACGCGGGAGTCGTACCGGTGTCGCCGGCGAGGGCCAGGTGGAAGCGGGTCAGTCCCTCGCTGTCGGCGTGCTCGGCCAGCTCGCGGTGCAGGGCGATGAGGGCATCGCTGTCGACGGACTCGAGGAGGACGTCGCCGAGCGCGGCCGGGGTGAGCCTGAGGTAGTCGTCCTCGGTCACGAGGAGTCCCAGCGCGCGGGCGGTGCGGATGCTCGCGACCGCGTCCTCGCCACCGAGGCGGGAGAGGATCGCCGTCGTCGGCTGGTGCATGGCCGCGATCCGCTGCAGCGTCGCCCGCACCGGCTCGGAGAGGGCGCGGGTGCTCCGGCGGGCGAGGCTGCCCAGCTCCCGGGCCGCCTCGGTGGGGGGCAGCCCGTCGACCGCGTCCGCGATCTCCCGGGCCAGTCCCGGGTTCCCACCGGACTCCCGGTGCGCCCACAGCGCGGTGTCGGTGGGGACACCGTGCGCGGTGAGCAGCCCCACGGTGTCGGCCGCGGCGAAGGGCTGCAGGTCGATGTGCAGCAGGGGCACCTCCCGTGCCGCGGCGACCGTGGCGATGAACCCGGTCTGCGGGTCCGGCTCGGGCGGCCCGACGCCGACGAGGACCCCGAGCGCCCCGGAGCCGAGCGAGCGGGAGGCCGCGACGCGCAGCGCCGACAGGCTCACCGTGTCAAGGTGCTGGGCGTCATCGAGGACGAGGACGAAGGGGGCCGACGCCGCCTGTGTGGTGAGCAGCTCGGTGAGGGCGTCGCCCAGGCGGGTCACCGCGTCCGTGGCCGGCAGCGCGCGTGGGTCGAGCAACATCGCGCGCATCCGCTCGGGCAGCTCGTCGAGGGTCGCCTGGGGGAAGCCCGCGGCGACGACCGAGGCCCCGTGGCCGGGGATGCCGCGTCGGTGCAGCCGGACGCTGATCGACTGCGGGACGGCGGCAGCGACCGCCGCGAGGAAGGTGCTGCGGCCCATCCCGCGCGGCCCGTGCACGGCCACGGCCTGGCCGTCGAGGACACGGCTGGTCACCGAGGCGATGAGGCGCGCACGGCCGACCGGGTCCGGCGGGCCGTCCGGCAGCGGTCGCACTGCGAGATTCAACGCGTCCTCCTCGTCGGGGTGACCCCCCAACGTAGCTCTGGGAGATGAACGGGGCACCACCGGAGCCTCTGTCGTCCGGGTGGATCGGACCACGCTCCGAGGCGGTCAGCGCACGGGCAGCGCGTCGAGGCCGAGGAAGGGGCGCAGCGCGTCCGGGACACGGACCGAGCCGTCGGCCAGCTGGTGGTTCTCCAGGAGGGCGACGATCGGGCGGGTGCTCGTGATCGCGGTGCCGTTGAGCGTCGCGACGGTGCGGGTGCCCGAGCCCGCCGGCTCACGCTCGCGGATCGCGAGCCGACGCGCCTGGAAGGTCGTGCAGTTGCTCGTGGACGTCAGCTCGCGGTACTTCGACTGGGTCGGCACCCACGCCTCGCAGTCGTACTTGCGCGACGCCGGGCCGCCGAGGTCGCCGGCGGCGACATCGATGACGCGGTAGGGCAGCTCGAGCGCCTCGAGGACGCGCCGCTCGATCCGCAGCAGGTTCTCGTGCTCGGCGACGGCGTCCTCGGGGCGGCAGAAGACGAACATCTCCGTCTTCTGGAACTGGTGGACCCGGAAGATGCCGCGGGTGTCCTTGCCGTAGCTCCCGGCCTCGCGACGGAAGCAGGTCGACGTCGAGACGTAGCGGATCGGCCCCTGGGACAGGTCGAGGATCTCGTCGGCGTGGAAGCCGGCGAGGGCCACCTCGGAGGTGCCGGTGAGGTACAGGTCGTCGGCGGGCAGGTGGTAGACGTCCTCGTGGGCGTCGAGGTATCCGGTGCCGGCCATCGTCTCCGGACGCACGAGGGAGGGGACGACGAGCGGGGTGAAGCCCTCCTCGAAGGCGATCTTCTGGGCCAGCCCCATCAGGGCCAGCTCGAGCCGCGCCCCGACCCCGGTGAGGTAGTAGAAGCGGCTGCCGCTGACCTTCGCGCCCCGCTCCATGTCGATGGCGCCGAGCAGCTCGCCCAGCTCGAGGTGGTCCTTCGGCTCGAAGCCCTCCGCCGCGAAGTCCCGCGGAGCGCCGACCTCGTCCAGCACGATGAAGTCGTCCTCGCCGCCTGCGGGCACGCCCTCGGTGATGACATTGCCGATGCGCCGAAGGGAGGAGTCCAGCTCCCCCTTCGCCTCGTCGGCTGCCGCCTCCAGCTCCTTGACGCGGGCGGACATCGCTGCGCCCCGCTCACGAAGGGCGGTGGCCTCGGCCTCGAGGTCGCCCACCTCCTCACCGGCCTTGCGCGCCGCGTTGAGCCGCCCCATGACCGGCCCGAGCTCCTTGCTCGCTGCCTTCTGCTCCGCCCGGGCGGACTCGAAGGCACCGATGGTGGTGCGGCGGTGCTCGTCCGCGGCCAGGACGGTGTCGACCAGCGACTCGTCCTCACCACGGGCACGCTGGCTCGCTCGGACGGCATCGGGCTGGTCACGCAGGAGCTTGAGGTCGATCACGCCTCGCAGGATATCCGCGATGACCACCGGCGCCGCGCCGACCGTCCGCACGAAGGCCCGGGAGCGCCGCTGCGGTAGCGTCACGTGGCGTGTCTGACTGGACCCTGCTGGCCATCACTCTGGCCCTCTGCCTCATCCTCATCGGCGTCGTGGTGGCCCTCGTGCTCAAGGGCCCCGGCGGCACCCGAGGCCGGCACGCCCGGCCCCGGCCCGAGCGCAGCAGCTTTCGCCGCAAGTCGGGCCACCAGGCGCCACCGCGCCGGGCCGCGATCATCATCAACCCGACGAAGTTCGACGACCTCGCCGTCGTCCGGGCCGAGCTGACCGCCGCGAGCGCCACGCTCGGGTGGGACGAGCCGCTCTTCATCGAGACGACGATCGAGGACCCCGGGACGGGCCAGGCGCGTCTGGCCGTCGAGAAGGGCGTCGACGTCGTCTGCCCGCTCGGTGGGGACGGCACGATCCGCGCGGTCGCCGTCGCCCTCGCCGGCACCCGGACCCCGATGGGCCTGCTGCCCCGGGGCACCGGCAACCTGCTGGCCCGCAACCTCGACATCCCCGTCGGCGCCGACCTGACCGGGGCACTCACCGTCGCCTACAGCGGTCGCAACAAGGCCATCGACGTCGCCTGGCTCGAGCTCGACCCAGCCGAGGAGGCGGGGGTCGAGGACACCGGGCAGGCCGAGGAGCCGATCGAGGGCCCCCCGGTCGAGCGGCACCCCTTCCTCGTCATGGCGGGGATGGGCTTCGACGCCGCGATCATGGGCAACACGAGCGAGGAGATGAAGAAGCGCGTGGGCTGGACCGCGTACTTCGTCACCGGCATCCGGAGCATCTTCATCAAGCGCTTCCGCGTGCAGTGGACGATCGACGGCGAGCGGCAGGACCCCGTGCTCGCGCGCACCATCCTCTTCGGCAACTGCGGCACCCTCACCGGCGGGATCCAGCTCATCCCCAGCGCCCGGTTCGACGACGGGCTGATCGACGGCGTCGTCGTCGCCCCGAAGACGATCATCGGCTGGGGCTCGGTCGCCGTCCGTGTGCTCGGCCGCTCCGAGCGGGACAGCAACGAGCTCTACCGCACGTCCGGCGCGGTCTACACCGTCGAGGTCGAGGACGACCACCCCGTGCAGGTCGACGGCGATGTCATCGGCGAGGCGTCCCGGCTCCGGGTGACCGTCGACAAGCAGGCCCTCATCGTGCGGGTCGCCGCGACCGGCTGAGGCGACTCCTCACCAGGCGCCGTGCAGATTCTCGGGTGACCCGGAAAACCTCGCCTTCGCATGAGTTTCAAACTCTTGCGAAGGCGAGGTTTGTCTTGTCGAGTGGGAGCGAGCTCGGTCAGTCGCCCCAGCACTCCACAGCTCGACCGACGGGCCCCGGGTACTCTCGGACGGTGATTCTTCCCGACCTCGGACTCCCCCCGGACCAGGTGCGCGCGGCGTGGGCCGAGGCCGCCGCCGGTGACGTGGACTGGCGCGGTGGGCGCAGCTGGTCCCTGGTGTACGACTCCCCCGAGTGGCACCAGGACCTGGTGGACGAGGCCGCCGCTCGCTTCGCGCACGAGAACGCCCTGTCCGCGTCCGCCTTCCCGTCCGTGCAACGCTTCGAGTCCGAGGTGATCGAGATGGTCGCCTCGGTCATCGCCCCGCAGACTCCCGCCTACGGGGTCTTCACCACCGGGGGCACCGAGTCGATCATGGTGGCGATGAAGGGCTACCGGGACGCCGGACGTGGCCGAGGGCTGGTGATGCCGGTGACCGCCCACCCCGGTTTCTGGAAGGCGGCCGCGTACCTCGGTCTGGAGGTGACCCTCGTCCCCGTCGGGAGCGACGGCCTGCCGGACCCTGACGAGCTGCTCGCCGCCGCCGGGGAGGACACCGCGGCGATCTGCCTGTCCGCGCCCTGCTTCCCCTACGGCGTGGTGGACCCGATCGCCGAGGTCGCCGAGAGGGCCGCCGCTCGCGGCATCGGCGTGCACGTGGACGCCGCCATGGGCGGTCTCTTCCTCCCCTTCCTCGACGCGGCGGGCGTCACCCCTCCCGAGTTCGGGCTGGACGTCCCCGGAGTGACCTCGGTGTCGGTGGACCTGCACAAGTACGGGTACGGCGCCAAGGGCGCCTCCGTGCTGTTGTTCGCCGACAACGACCTGCGGCACGCCAGCTACTTCGTCTCCACCGACTGGCCCGGCGGGGCTTACGCCTCCTCCGGAGTGGTCGGCACCCGGCCGGTGGGCGCCGCGGCCGCCGCCTGGACCGCGATGCGCGCCCTCGGCCGCTCCGGGTACGCCGAGCTCGTGGCCCAGGTGATGGACACCGCCCGGGCGATCCAGGCGGGCCTGATCGATCACGGCTTCGAGCTCCTCGGCGCCCCGCCGATGGGCGTCTTCGCCGCAGGGCACGCCGAGGTGTCCGTCCCCGCTCTCGCCAAGGCCATGGGCCGGCGCGGGTGGTGGATCGACACCCAGGACAAGCCCTCGAGCCTGCACTTCGTCACCTTCCCGCGACACGCCACGGTCCTGGAGACCCTGCTCACCGACCTGGACACCGCCGTCGACGAGGCGCTCGCGGATCCGTCCGGGACGGGCGGGCTGTCCTACGGGGTGATGGTGCGCGGCGGCACCCTGGACGACGACGTGCTTCGCGCCCACCTGGACGCGCGGTTCACGGTCACGGACTGAGACCCGCGGCGCACCAGGCGCCTCCAGATTCTCGGGTGACCCGGAAAACCTCGCCTTCGCAAGAGTTTCAAACCCTTGCGAAGGCGAGGTTTGTCTTGTCAGGCACGGCGGCTCGCGTCACGAGCGACAGCCCACCCTCAGGCGGGCAGCGGCGTGACACCGCAGGAGGCGGCGAGGTCGGCCAGGCGGGTGACCTGGGCCGGTGAGTACTCCACCCCGTGCTCCCTCGCGTGTCGAGCGCGGCGCACGGCGTTCACCCCGGGCGCCCGGGCCTGATCCCCCGAGGCCCCGATGACCTCGATCAGCCGGTGCACGCGGCCGGTGAGGTCCTCCCCTTCCACGGGGGCGATGGCCAGCATGAGCAGACTGACCCCCTGCGTCTGGTCGTGCCGGGTGGGCAGGCCCACGTCGGCCCCGAAACGCCCACCTCCGGCGAGGACACCGGTGAGCACCTCGAGGGCCAGGCTGAGACCGAACCCGCGGTGGCCACCGATCGGCTCGAGCAGCCCGGTGGTCCACTGCGACGGATCGGTCGTCGGCTCACCCTGCGCGTCGCGGAGCACGCCCTCGGGCAGACGTTCACCCCGTTCGTGCACACCATCCATCTCCCCGGTCGACATCGTCGTCGTCGCCGTGTCGTAGAGGAGGCGCTCGTCACCGTCCCCGGGCGCCGCGAGGGCATGGCCCTGGTTGCCCACGACCCGTCGCCGCCCGCCGGGCGCCGCGATGAGGGCGGGGCCGTTGGTCGCAGCCAGCCCGATGCACCCGCGGTCGGCCGCGAGGTCGGCGAAGTAGCCCATGGCGGCAGCCGAGGTGGCATCCCGCACCGAGACCGCGGCCACTCCCTGGGTCCTGGCCATCTCCACGGCCCGGAGCATGGCCAGGGTCCCGACGGGCTGACCCCAGGCATGGTCGGCGTCGATGAGCTGGTGGGCCGGCCGGTCGGCGAGCACCCGGATGCGCGGATCGGCGAGGGTCCCCCCGGCGCGGATCCGCTGGACGCACTGCACGAGCTTGGTGGCCACACCGTGGGCCGGCAGGCCGTGGGCATCCGCCCAGACGAGCCCGTCGGCGGTCCACCCGGCATGATCGGCGGGCATCCCGACGTGGGTGAGCACGTCCGTGGCCAGGCGGTGCAGGTCACGAAGGGAGAGGAGTGTGGACTCGCTCATCGGTGCAGCTCCTCGCGACGCAGGAGGACGACGGCGAGCACGCCGGCGACGGTGACGATGAGCAGCACGGGAACGAGGGCGGGCGCCAGCGAGATGAGCGCCGCCATGCTCGCGGCTCCGACGATCAGCCCGAGGAGGATCACCGCCGAGTGGCGCACTGCCCGAAAGCCGTGGCCCGAGGTCAACCGGATGACCACGGTGGTCAGGGTGCCGGTGAGGTAGGTCGTCGACAGCCCGGACACCCCGAAGCGCTGGATGGCGCTGGACTGCAGACCGAGCGCCGCGGCGGAGGCCGCCAGGAGAGGCAGGTAGGCGCCGGTCGGCAGCTCGGAGCCGAAGGCCCACCAGGCGATCCCGACGCCGGTGAAGAGCACCAGCTCCACCCCCAGGGCTCGGCTCACGGCGGCCGGCCACACCGGGTCACCGCTCACGGGCGTGCCGGCGATCCGGGTCCCGAGCGCGGCGCCGACGACGAAGGCACCGATGGCGACGGAGGTCAGCAGCATGCCGTTCACGTCCCCTTGGGCGGTGGCCACTCCGAAGAGGACCATGTTCCCGGTCATCACACTGGTGAAGGCGCTCCCCAGGGCGAGGAAGCCGAGGGCATCGGCAGCACCGCTGGTCACGGCGAGGACGACGACGAGTGCATTGCGCAGGCCCTCGGCGCGTTGTCTGGGGTCGTCCTCCGGCGGGGCCTCGGTGGGCAGGCGGAGATCACGTGCTCTGGTCACCCCGCCATGCTCGCACCGTGACCAGCTCCGGTCTGCTGTCAGAGTGCACGTCAAATGCCTGGAATCCATGTGCACAACGACCCTAGATGTTGGCTCCGGCCCGGCCTAACGTCAGTGGTATCGCTTCACCCGGGCAGTCGGAGCGTCATCCGTCTCCCCCGACAACCTGAAGAAAAGGTGACTGACATGGCAGAGCTTCTGTCGAAGGAGGACTTCCGCGCCGCGCTGCAGGACGCGATCAAGGGCCGTGAGGCCTCGACCGCGAACTTCAGCAAGGCCTGGGCCGAGGGCCGGCTCGAGCGGAAGCACTTCGCCCGCTGGGCGGAGAACCACTACCACTATGTCGGCTTCTTCGCCGACTACCTCGGTCTCGTCTACCGCAACACCCCGGACGACCACAAGGACGCCAAGGACTTCCTCCTGCAGAACATGTACGAGGAGGAGCTGGCCGACATCCGCCACACCGACCTGCTCGTGCGCTTCGCGGAGTCCTGCGGCACCACCGCCGAGCGCATCGAGGACCCGCGCAACATGAACGCGGTCACCCGTGGCCTGCAGGCCTGGTGCTACCAGATCGCCGACCGCGAGCACTACGTCGTCGCGACCGCGGCCCTCGTGGTCGGCCTCGAGTCGCAGGTCCCCCAGATCTACAAGAAGCAGATCATCCCCCTGCGGGAGACCTACGGTTTCACCGAGGACGAGATCGAGTTCTTCGACCTGCACATCACCTCGGACGAGGTGCACGGCGAGCGCGGCTACCAGATCGTGCTCGAGGGCGCAGACACGGCCGAGCTGCAGCAACGCTGCCTCGAGGCCGTGCGCATCGGCGCCGAGATGCGCTTCAGCTACACCAAGGCCCTCTACGACAGCTACGTCGCCGAGGACCTCGAGACGGTTGCCGCCTGACCGACCCACCCGGAAGAGCGGGCGCCGCCCCGGCGCCCGCTCTTCGTCTACCCACATCTGCTCGCCGGACCCCCGGCGCCCTCACCTCACAGGAGCCTGAGATGAGCAACTGGCACGACGTCGGCAACGTCAAGGACCTCAAGCTGCGCAAGAAGAAGGCCGTCGAGATCGGTGACACCCCGATCGCGCTCTTCTACGTGGGCGAGAAGGTCTACGCACTCAACGACATCTGCATCCACGAGGAACGGCGGCTGAGCAAGGGCACCCTGCTCTTCGGCAAGGTCATCTGCCCCGGCCACCAGTGGAAGTTCGACCCCGCGACGGGCGAACCGGACGACCAGGACGGGTGCCAGCCGACCTACGCGGTGCGCGTCGCCGAGGACGGGACGATCTCCGTCAGCCTCGAGCCGGCGGACAAGACCGCGGACTCCGGGGCGGTGGCAGGCGCATGAGCGAGAACACGACCCACCCCCTTCCCGACGGCGTCGTCATCGTCGGTGGCGGCCAGAGCGCCGCGGTGGCCGCGCGCACCCTGCGCCGCAAGAAGTACACCGGCCCCATCACCATCGTCGGCGAGGAGCCGCATCGTCCCTACCAGCGCCCGCCGCTGTCGAAGGAGTACCTCGAGGACCCGGAGGCCAGCGTCGACCTCCTGCCGACCGACTGGACGCAGGCCCAGGACGTCACCGTGCGCACCGACGACCGCGTGGAGCGCGTCGAGACGGGACCGGTCGTCGTCACCTCCTCAGGGGACCGCCTCCCCGCCTCCGCCGTGCTCCTGGCCACCGGTGGCACCCCCCGGACCCTCGGGGGCGCCACCGGCGAACGCATCCACCACCTCCGGACCCGGGACGACGCGGACCGTCTGCGCGCCGCCCTGGCGTCGGGGTCGAGCCTGGTCATCGTCGGCGCCGGATTCATCGGCGCCGAGATCGCCTCGGCCGCCCGGGCGGCCGGCGTCGAGGTCACTGTCGTCGAGGCGGCCGAGCAGCCGATGCACCGCGCCCTCGGGCCCGACCTGGGCCGGGTGTGCTCGCGCCTGCAGCGCGACCACGGCGTCGACCTGCGCCTCTCCACCGGAGTGAACTCGCTGCAGGAGACAGCGGCCGGTGTCGTCCTCGACACCGACGCGGGTCAGATCAGTGCCGACCACGCCGTGGTCGCCATCGGCATCGTCCCCGACACCGCGGTCGCCGTGGCCTCCGGCATCGAGTGCGACAACGGGATCCTCGTCGACGCCTCCGGCCGCACGAGCATGCCGGGCGTCTGGGCCGCGGGCGACGTGGCCAACCAGGACCACCCCCAGGTCGATGGGCGCATCCGGGTCGAGCACTTCGACAACGCGAGCAAGCAGGCCTCCGTCGCCGCCCAGTCGATGCTCGGGGCGGACACCACCAACAGCGACCCGCACTGGTACTGGTCCGACCAGTTCGGCGTGAACCTCCAAGGCGTCGGCCAACCCCACCCCGGGGACGAGATGGTCGTCCGCGGCGACCTCGGGAGTGACAGCTTCACCGCCTTCTTCCTCCGGGAGGGCGCGGTGGCTGCCGTCTTCGCACTCAACGACGAGGAGACCGTCGGTATCGCTCGTGAACTGGTGAACATGAATCTCACCGTGCCCCTCACCCTGCTGACCGATCCCGAACGGGATCTCTTCGAGGCCCTGGAAGGAGCCGCAACATGACCCGACTCAAGGGCAACTTCATCGGGGGTGAATGGGTGTGGCCCGGATCGGGCGCCTCCTTCGACCGGACCAACCCCGCTCGTCCTGACGAGCTCGTCGCCACCGCACCCGAGTCCAGCACGACCGACGTCGACGAGGCGATCACGCACCTCGCCGAGCACCGGCACGAGTGGGCCGCGACCTCCCCCGACAAGCGGGCCGACGTCCTCGTCGCCGCTGCGGACATCCTCGCCTCGCAGGCCGACGACCTCGCGGTCGAGCTCGTCCGCGAGGAGGGCAAGACGCTCGCCGAGGCGCGCATGGAAACCATGAGAACCCCGCAGAACCTGCGCTTCTTCGCCGGCGAGGCGCTGCGGATGACCGGCGAGACCTACCCGACGGGCGACGGCAGTCTCGTCTTCACCCGTCGTCAGCCGGTGGGCGTCGTCGCCGCGATCACCCCGTGGAACTTCCCCCTGAACATCCCCTCGCGCAAGCTGGGTCCGGCTCTCGCCGCCGGGAACGCGGTCGTCTTCAAGCCGAGCGAGGTCACCCCGCTCATGGGTCAACGCCTCGTCGAGGCCCTCGTCCAGGCGGGAGTCCCCGGCGGCGCGCTGGCGCTGGTCCACGGCCACGCCGAGGTGGGTCGGGCGATGGTCGCCAACGACGAGGTGCAGGCCGTGACCTTCACGGGATCCACCGAGGTCGGCACGGCGATCCACGAGGTCTCCGGTGTCGACGTGCGCACCCAGCTGGAGATGGGCGGGAAGAACGCCCTGGTCGTGCTCGACGACTCCGACCTCGATCGAGCGACGACGATGATCGCCAAGGGCGCCTTCGGCCTCTCGGGCCAGGCCTGCACCGGCACCTCCCGGGTCATCGTCCACGAAGCCGTCGCGGACGAGCTCATCGCACGCATCGCCCAGGTGGCCGGCGCAGCCCGCGTCGGCAACGGCCTCGACGACGGGGTGACCTTCGGTCCCCTCGCCAACCAGGCCCAGGCCGACAAGTTCGCCCACTACGTCCGGGACGCGCCCGGGCAGGGGGCCCGGCTCGTCGAGCCGACGGGTCACCAGGCCGACCCTCCGGGCGGGGGACACTTCGTCCGGCCGACGCTCTTCCGCGACGTCGACCCGCTGTCCGCCCTGGCGCAGGAGGAGATCTTCTCCCCCGTGCTCGCCTTCATCACCGTCTCGTCCTACGACGAGGCGATCACCGCGGTGAACAACACGCGCTACGGCCTGTCCGCCGGCATCGTCACGTCCGACATCGGCCGCGCGATCCGATTCTCCGACGACGTCGAGACCGGACTGGTCAAGGTCAACCAGGCGACCAACGGCATGGCAATGAATGCTCCCTTCGGGGGGATGAAGCACTCCTCCACGCAGACCTTCAAGGAGCAGGCCGGTGCGTCGATGATGACTTTCTACACGACCGACAAGACGGTCTACTTCACTCCCTGACACGACCCGATAGGACCCATGATGAGCGAGCACACCGACACCACCGAGACTCCCGAACCAAGCGACGACGAGGTCGTCTTCCACCGGGTCTGCCGCAGCGGCCAGGTGCCCGAGGGCTATGTCCGCCGCTTCTACGTCGACGAGCTCGAGTGCGCCGTCGCCCGGCTGAAGGGCAAGGCCTACGCGACGAGCAACTACTGCACCCACCTCGACTGCCTGCTCAGCAGCGGCAAACTCCAGGACGACGGCATCCGCTGCTCCTGCCACGGCAGCGTCTTCGAGCTCGAGGGTGGCGAGCCGATCTACCCGCCGGCCACCGAGCCCATCGCCGTCTACGACGTCAAGGAGGAGGACGGCGACGTCTACGTGGGCGTCAGCCGCGCAGACATCGAGCACGGTGGCCCACGCCGCAAGAAGCCCCGCGCATGAGCACCCCTCCCCCCGCGGCACCCGCCGCCCTCGGTCAGCAGCAGCAGGTCGTGCTCGGACGATCCTCCGCGATCGCCTCCAGCCACTCGCTGATCACGACCGAGGGTGCCCGGGTGCTCGCGGCGGGAGGCAATGCCATCGACGCCACCCTGGCGATGGCGGCGGTCAGCTGGGTCGTGCTGCCGGGTCAGTGCGGCATCGGTGGCGACGCCTTCGCGATCGTCCGTGAGCCCGACGGACGCGTGTGGACCGTGGGCGGCAGCGGATACGGACCCGATGGCGGCACGCCCGACTTCTACCGCGAGCGCGGACACTCCGCGATCCCCCTCACCGGGGCACTGTCGGTGACCGTGCCCGGTGCCCCGGCCGCACACGCCGTCCTCGCCCGGCACGCCCGCTGGGACCTCGCTCGCCTCTGGGCCGGCGGCATCGGCCTGGCCCGGCACGGGTTCGCCTGCACCGCGAAGAACCGCGCCGACATCACCGAACGCCGCGCGCCGCTCGCCGCCGACCCGTCGACCGCCGCGTGCTTCCTCCCCGACGGCGACGTCCCGGCGGTCGGGCGCCTGCTGCACCAGCGTGACCTGGCCACCACGCTCGAGGTCCTCGCCGAGGACCCGATGGCCTTCTACCGCGGGGAGCTGGCCGAGCGCAGTCTCGACTTCCTCACGCGCGGGGGCGCCCCCTTCGCCGGCGAGGAGTGGCAGGCCGGCGCGCTGCTGACCGAGCAGCCCGCGATCACCGGCCGCTACGGCACCCTCACCGTGCACCAGACGCCCCTGCCCTCCGCCGGGTGGATGGTCCTGCACCAGGCCGGGCTCCTCGACGGCTCGCTGGGCGCACTCGACCTTCTCGGACCCGAGGCCTGCGGGCTGTTCGCGGGGGCGGCACGCACCGCCTTCGACGACCGCTACGCCGGGGTCAACGCCGACAACTCGGTGTGGCGCGAGCTGCTCTCGACCGACTACCTGGCGCGTCAGCGCGCAGACCTCGCCGACCCCGCCCGCCCCGGTGAGTCGCTGCACGCCAGCATCGACGGGGACACGACGAGCACCGTGGTCGTGGACGACGAAGGGCGGACCGTCAGCTTCATCCACTCCCTCGCCTTCACCTTCGGCGCCCGGATCACCGTGCCCGGGACCGGCATCGTGCTGAACAACCGGCTCGGCCGCGGCGCCTACCTCGTCCCCGACCACCCCAACGAGGTCGCCCCCCGGCGCAAGCCCCTGCACACCCTCAACGCCTGGATCGCCGACGGGCCCCAGGGCCTGGCCCACGTCGGCAACTGTCCCGGTGGCGACGGGCAGGTCCAGTGGAACATGCAGGTCCTCAGCCATCTCGTCGACCACGGCCTCGATCCCCAGCACGCGGTGTCCCTCCCCCGCCTGACCGTCTTCCCCGGCTCGGACGCCGACGTCATCGACCGTCCGAGCGAGGTACGCCTCGAGGAGGGCCTGCCGGCCGCGACGGTGGACGCGCTGCGTGCCGCCGGTCACCTCGTCCGCGAGATCCCCGTCCAACGCGGTGGCCCCGGTGGCTCCGCACTCGCGATCTCGCGTGACCCCCACACCGGCGTCCTCTCCGCGGGTGCCGATCCCCGGATGGAAGGAACCGCCGTCGCATGGTGACCCCACCCAGCCTTCCCCCACCCCCGCAACCCCAGGGGAACTACGTGCCGACGAGCCGGGCCGGGAACCTCGTGACGACGGCGGGGATGACGCCTCGGGTCGAGGGCACCCTGGCGATCA
The DNA here is from genome assembly GCF_051200835.1 of Janibacter sp. GS2. Taxonomy (GTDB): domain Bacteria; phylum Actinomycetota; class Actinomycetes; order Actinomycetales; family Dermatophilaceae; genus Janibacter. The sequence continues at coordinate 796,100 of NZ_CP195161.1, read as the reverse complement.
CCGGCCGCGTCGGGGATGCCATCGACCTCGAGGAGGCGCGACGGGGTGCCGCCATCGCCGCGGCCAACGCCCTGTCCGCCGTCGTGGACGCCGTAGGTGACCTCGACCGGATCGTCGGGCTGGTGCGCATGACCGTCTACGTGCACGCGGCGAGCGGCTTCACCCAGCACACCGCGGTCGCCGACGCCGCCACCGACGTCCTCGTCGGGCACCTCGGCGGCCTGGGGCGGTGCGCCCGCTCCGCCGTCGGCGTCGCCAGCCTCCCGGGTGGCGCCCCGGTGGAGATCGAGCTGACCGCGCTCGTGGCCTGAGTCGCCAGGCCGTCCAGTGGGCGACCGGGTGTTGACGCGGACAGGGCAGCCTGCTTGGCTGAGCGCACCTTGCCGCACGGTTGCCTCCTCGCGATCGTCGGAACGGTAGGCACAGAGCACGAATGACTGAGGGACCTTCCACGGTGAAGCGCCTGCCAGTCGTCGGCGGTATCCGGTCGCAACACGCCCAGCGTGTCCCCGCGACCCATTCGTTTGAAGGGCCCCGACCCGTGCTCAGCACCGCCCATCGTCACCTCATGGGCTCGGTCAGTCCTCCACGCCCCTCCCGCACATCCCGCTGGGCGCGCGCCCGGCACAGGCGCCCTCCCCGGACCCGTCGCGGTTGCTCGCAGGCCGCAGGTCCGGGCGAGACCCGCTAGCGGACACCGCATCGTGTCCGAGGGCGCCATCACCGAGAGGACCCCCGATGGACACCGTGGCGCAGTCGCTGTACCTCATCGGCGTAGCAGTGCTCCTGCTTGTCATGCTCCGACGCAAGAACGTCATCGTCCCCGCGGTCATCGCGACCATCATCACCGCGTGGGCCTTCACCGGATCCTTCTTCAAAGGTCTGGCAGCCCCCTTCAACGGCTTGATCGTCGCCACGACCGAACTGTTGAACCTCTTCCTCGTCCTGGCCGTCATCAGCGCGATGACCGGCGCGATGCGGGTCATGAAGACCGACTCCCTCATGGCGCAACCGCTGACGCGATTCATGCGCAACGGTCACACCGCCTTCGTCGTGCTGTTCCTCGCGTCCTACCTCATGTCCCTCGTCTTCTGGCCGACGCCCACCTTGGCGATCCTGGCCGCCGCCCTGATCCCGGCCGCCCTCGCCGCGGGGCTCACCCGACTGGGTGCCGCCATCGCCATCGCGATCTCGGGGTAGGGCATGGCGCTCGGCTCGGACTACGTCATGGGCGTGGCTCCGGGGATCACCGCCAGCGGGGGCGCCCTCGATGCCTCCCTCATCGCGGAGCGAGCTCTCGTGCTCTCGTGGATCGTCGGAGGGGTCGCGGTCACGGTGGCCTACTTCCTCACCTCGCGGGGGCGCCTGACCGTAGCCCGGGCCGGCCGACAGCTGACCGACAACGAGGACATCGCCGATGCGCTGTCCTCGGCGCTGGTCACCCGGGACCCGCGGCCGGCGGAGCCTGCAGGGGGTGAAGGCCTGTCGGAGGCGGCCGCCCACGCGGCGGACGAGTACGAGGCGCGACCGACGACGCACCGGCAGAAACGCATCGTCGCCGTGGGTGTGCCGCTGGCCTTCCTCACCATGGTGGCCCTGCTCTTCGTCTCCCGGTTCACCGACCTCCTCCCCGTCCTGGAGGAGCTGTCGGGGGCCGCCCTCATCGGCGGCATCGGGTTCGTCGTCCTCTTCGTCGTCACTCTCCTGAGTTCCGATGACCCCCTCGAGGCCGCAGCAGAGCACATCGTCGACGGCCTCGTCTTCGCCTTCAAGGCGATGGGCGTGGTGCTGCCGGTCGCCGGCTTCGTCCTCATGGGCGTCGGCGACTTCTCCTCCACGATCATGAGCCTGGGTGAGGAGACAGCGGGTCCGGCATTCCTCTTCGACGCGATCCAGTCGGGCCAGGCCTACGTGCCGGCGAACCCCGTCCTCACCACACTGGCGATCATGCTCGCCGGCATGCTCATCGGCCTCGACGGATCGGGGTGGGCCGGGCTTCCGCTGATCGGCACCCTCTCATCCGCCCTGGGCCCCGACGCCGGGGTGGACCCCGAGACACTCGCGGCGATCGGGCAGAACGCGGCGTCGTGGACCGGGGGCGGGACCCTCGTCATCTGGTCGTCACTCGTCGCCGTCGCGGGCGTCACCGGTATATCCGTGATCGAACTGGCCCGCAGGCTCTTCGTTCCCGTCGTCTCGGGGCTCGTGGTCGCAGCCCTCCTCGCCCCCCTCATCTACTGAGTCGTCAGGAAGTGAACACCGTGAATGATGCCCAGCACCCGATCGGCACCACGTTCTCGCCAGCCACCAGCGCCTTGGTCGTGATCGACATGCAGAACGCCTTCCTGGACCCGGACGCCGGATTCAGGTTTACCCCTCCCGCCCGGGAGATCGTCGCCCCCATCAACCACTTGGCGCGCTGGTTTCGGGAGAGCGGCTCCAGGGTCGTCTGGGTCCAGACGACGAGTCGCGATGACCCGGACGACTGGCCCAGCCTTCGCAGGCTGCTGGGCGCCACGGCCATGGACCACCGCACCCGGGTCCTCAGCCCTGGCTCACCCGGCCACCGCATGTGGCCCGGGATGGACGTCCAGGCGAAGGACGACATCGTCCTGAAGCACCGGTACAGCGCCATGATCGAGCCGGACGCCGGGCTCGAGGAGCTCCTGCGGGTCGAGGGAGTGAACCATCTGTTCATCGCCGGGACCCAGACGAATATCTGCTGCGAGTCCACGGCGCGTGATGCCATGATGCGCGGATTCGACGCCTGGCTCGTGCGCGACTGCCTCGCCGCCGAGGACGAGGCCGTGCACGCGGCATCCGTGGCCCACTACGAGTCGGCCTTCGGTCGCAGCCTGACCTCGGCCGAGGTCAGGCACCTCCCCCGGTGACGAACGGGTGGTCAGGAGAACGGCAGCGGAGAGGCCAGGAGCACGACGGTCACGGCCGTCTGGCTCGTGGGGTCGTAGTCCTGGAACATCCCGTGCGCCTGGATGCCCAGGTCCTCGCTCAGCGCCGTCGCGAACATCTCCTTGTTCGCGTCGATGATCGCCACGTCTCCCCACCGCCCGAGCTGAGGATCCACCCGGGCGATCGTCGCCAGCGCGGGGACTCGTTGGTGCACGGCGACGATGAGGAAATGGGCGTCGTGCAGGTGGATCTGCTGCCGCTCCACCCCCGTGCCCGACACGTCCTGCTTGACTCGGTTGTACGTCCGCAGGATGTCCTGCTTCCACTGCCCCGAGGTGCGCGAGTGAGCGCTGCCGGGAGCCACGTCGTCCTGCATGCTGAACCTCATCGTTCGTTGGGTGGATCGCCTCGGACGCCCTCATGATCGCCTGACGGACGTGGTCAGGACGAAGGGGGTGGACCGGCCAACGGTCCACCCCCCTTCGCCGTGCGGTGTCAGGCAGGCGGATGGGCCGCCATGTGCTGGGCGAAGGCGTCGATCGCCGCCGCTCCCACGGCCTTGTCCTGCTCCCCGTTGCCGCCGGAGACTCCGATCGCGCCCACGATCTGGCCCTCGTACTCCAGGGGGAAGCCACCGACGAAGATCGCGAACTTGCCCGGGATCATGTGGCTGATACCGAAGGCCTCGTTGCCCGGGAGGGCGGGCCCGTTGGGCTCCTCGTTGAACTTGTGCGTCGGCCGCTCGTGCCCCGCTGCGGTGTACGCCTTCGCGATCGAGATGTCGACGCCGGTCAGACGGGCGCCCGGGAGGCGGTGCAGGGCAATGACGTTGGCGCTCTCGTCGACGATGCACAACGTCTGCTTCACCCCGATCTCCTCCGCCTTGGCACGCGCTGCGGCCAGTGCGGGGAGGGCGTCGTCAAGGGTGATCCGGTAGATGCGGTGCATGGAGGCGTCCTTCGTGGGGATGGCTGCTGGTCAGGATCCACACTGGCCGACGAGAGGAGCCGACTCAAGGGACCGACAGCACGGAATATGCCCCCTGCAGATGGCTATACTGCACAAATGAACACCGTCGATGTCGAGGTCTCGGAGCACCTCACCATCGCTGGCCTTCTCGAGGAACAGCTGCTCCGGCACGCGTGGCCCATCGTCGACGGCGACCGCACCGTCCCGCTCGAGTGGGCCCGCTCGGCCCAAGAGGCACTGGCCAATGCCAGCGATCTCACGCGCACGGTCGTGGTCGGCGACGACGGCGTGCTCACCCCCGACGTCCTGCCCGTCCTCGAGGAGCGCGGAGCCGCGCTCGTGCTCGTCCGCGAACCCAACGAGGGGCGCTGGGCCCACGTCACCGCGAGCCTGCCGGTCCTGGGCTTCTCCTCCGGCGCCTCGATCGACGGAGTGATCCGGCTCGTCGCCCAGCTCGCCCTCGCCCACGAGAGTCACGTGCTCCGCTACGCCACGAGCGTCCACGAGAAGCTGGCCACCCTGCTCCACCGAGGCGTCGGCATCGAGTCCATCTGCCAGCAGATCGAGCGCCTCACCGGGTGTGCCGTCGCCTTCCTCGACGCGACGAACACGCTGCAGGCGATCGCGCGCGACCAGCACCCGTGGATCGACTCGAGCACGGCCGGGTCGATCGCTCGGCGGGTCAGCACGCAGGAGGGCACCGTCCCCGGGGCCCTGGGTGGCCACCACCCCGTCCACGAGCACGTCGTGGAGGTCGAGGGACACAGCGCCCAGGTCCTGTGCCTGCCGGTCACCGTCGCCGAGCGGTCCGAGGGCTGGCTGGTGCTCATCGCCGCCTCCGACGACCAGACCGGCCACGACACCGCGACGCGCGTCATCGCCCTGCAGGAGGCGGTGTCGATCGTCGGCACCGAGGTGCTGCGGATGCGCAGCATCGAGCGGGCCGAGGAGCGAGCCCGAGGCAACTTCGTGCACGCGCTGCTGCACGGTCGCTTCTCCAACACGGCGGACCTCGTCGCGCGGGCGGCCCACCGACGCTTTCCGACCGACCGCCGCTTCGGGGTCGTCATCGTCCAGGTCCACGGCCTCATCGCGGAGAACGACTCACCGCAGCACCTGTCGAACATGGCGCGCACCGCATTGCGACTGCGCGGCGCCGACGACCGCGCCGCCCTGTCCGCCGTCGTCGGCGATGTCATCGCCGTGGTGCGCGAGGTCGCGCCGGCCACCCGCTCGGGCACCGACAAGGGCAGTGCCGAGGTCGCCGCCTACGCCACGGCGCTGCACCGACGACTCCAGTCGGAGACCCACCGCCAGCTCCTCGTGACCTACGGCCGTCCGGTCGACGGTGCGATGAGGATCAGCGAGAGCTATCGGGAGGCGCGCATCGCGTTGTCCCTGGCGGGCCAGCTCGGCAAGACCGAGCCCGTCGGCTTCCTCGACATGCGCACGCACGTGGTCCTGCTCGATCTCGCCCTGAGCCAGGAGGGGCGGGCCTACGCGTCGGAGATGCTCACTCCCCTTCGTCAGGCCACCGGCGACCTGGAGGACGCGGCCCGGACGTACATCGAGGACGGCGGCAACCTCACCCGCGCCTCCCGCGATCTCAACGTCCACCGCAACACGATGCTCTACAAGCTCGACCGGGCGTCCAAGACGATCTCCCAGGACCTGCGCGACCCCGAGACCCAGTTCTCCCTGTGGCTGGCGATGAAGCTCGACCTCCTCGCAGAGACTGCCGACAATGCTTCTCGCGCCGTCGACTCGGGCTGATCAGGCCCCGGCCGTCACCGCGGGGGCCTCCCGCTGTGGGCTGGTCCCCGCGAAGCTGATCACCAAGGCGATCGCGGCGATGACCGCTGCCCCGACGAACATCGCCACCCGCCCGTCGAAGGGCGTGAGCAGGCCGACCCAGGCCGCACCGGCGGTCATCCCCGCGAACCGCGTGAGGTTGAACAGTCCCAGCGCGGCTCCGTGGGCGCCGGCAGGCGACCGAGTGGCCCCCGTCGCCGCCGGGGTCTGGACCATCGCCATCGCCCCGCCGACGAGGAGGAGGCAGGCGAGGACCGGGGCGATGAGCGGCGTCTGCCCGCCGACGGCGAGCGCGGTGAGCGTCGCCGAGACGACCATGAGCGCCAGTCCGAGGCGGAGCACCGTACGGGGCGAGCCGCGCTCGCTCATCCGGCCGACGAGTGGCGCGGTGACGGCCATGACCACCGGCAGCACGAAGAAGAGACCACCCGCACTGCTGTACGACAGGCCCATCGGCCCCGTGAGGACGAGCGGGATCGCGACGAGGCTCGTGCCGAGGAGGAACATCTGCGCGAAGGCGGCGAAGCAGCTGCGGAGGAAGCGCACCTCGGCCGCGAGCCGCAGCGGGATGAGGGCGCGCGGGTTGCCGTACGACACCTTGAGGAAGCCGGCGAGGAGGAGCACCCCCACGAGAGCGAGTGCGGCGTCGATCCGCAGCGGCACGGACGGCTGGGACAGCAGGGTGGCGCCGAGGAGAAGGAACCCGGCACCAGAGGTCAGCAGCACCGCACCAGCGACGTGGAAGGGGGTCTGCTTCGGCTCGATCGGGGGCACCGTGGCCTGGATGACGATAAGAGCGATGAGGGAGAGCACCGCCACGAGGACGAAGATGGAGCGCCAGCCCGCGACATCGGAGAGCACCCCGCCCACCGGTGGACCGATCGCCTGGCCGACACCGTTGGCGGCCGCCCAGGCACCCATGAGCCGCCCACGGCTCTCCGGGTAGACGACCATGAGGATGCCCATGACCAACGGGGGGATGGCCGAGCAGCCGAGACCCTGCAGCGCTCGCATCACGATGAGGAAGGGCAGCGAGGGCGCGAGCGCGGCTGCGACCTGGGCGACGCACATCAGGGCCAGGGCGGAGACGAGGACCCGCTTGCGACCGAATCGATCCCCCAACCAACCAGTGAGCGGGAGGGAGACTGCGAGCATGAGGGTGAAGGCGCTGACGCAGAGCACGGCGTAGGCGACCGGCTGGTCGAAGTCGGCGGCCACCCGACGCAGCGGGACGTTGATGATGTTGTTGGACATCGTGCCGGTGATGGTGACCAGCAGCAGCGCCGCGGCCGCCACGACGGTCGCCCGCCGGTCCTGGCCAGCACCCACGCCCATCTCCCTTCGCTCGATCTCCACCATCCGGAGGGAGACGTGTGTCCCGACTCCACCCTGCACCCACCCGCCGAGTCGGTGTAGTGCACAAGTGCACAGGATCTGCTGTCGCCAACTGTGCACCCCTGACGTAGACCCCCTGCTGCGCCCTCGGCAGGCTGACCCATCACCAGCACCGTCGTGTCAGGAGTCCCCGAATGATCGAGATCACCGCAGCACACTGGGTATATCTCGTCGGCATCGTCGCGATCCTCGCGACGATGCTTGCCCGCAAGAACATCATCGTCCCCGCCGTCTTCTTCACATTGCTCGTCGGCATCATCTACACGGGTTCCCTCGCCGCAGGATTGGCCGCGATCTTCAACGCCACCCTCGTCGCGGCCCAGGAACTGTTCAACATCTTCCTCATCATCGCCCTGGTCACGGGCATGCTCGGGGCCCTGCAGGCCCTGGGCTCGGACAAGCGGATGGTCGCCCCCTTCCGGCCGGTGATGCGCAACGGACACCTGTCCTTCTGGACCATCGTCGTTGCGACGTACTCCATCTCGCTCTTCTTCTGGCCCACTCCCGCCGTGCCGCTCATCGGTGCGGTCCTGGTCCCGGTGGCCATCCGGTCCGGCCTCCGGCCCCTCGCCGCCGGCTTCGCCATCGCCGTCGCCGGTCAGGGCATGGCGCTCTCGAGCGACTTCGTGATCCGGGTCGCGCCCGGCCTGTCCGCCACGGCCGCCAACGCCGACCCGGACATGGTCGCCAACCGCGCGCTCGCGCTCTCGCTCATCACCGGTGGTGTGGCCCTCGCGATCGGCTACGTCATGGAGTTCCGCAAGATGCGGCCCGGCAGCCCGGAGCTCCTCGCGGAGTGGGAGGGAAGCCAGGACGACTTCGACGAGAACGTCGCCGTCGACTCCCCGACGACCGGCCACGGCGCCGCGCTGCGACGCGACGAGATGGCCGAGCACGCCCGGGCCCGAGAGGGTGACATCGTCGCCCCCGGGTCGCAGGACTTCGACACGCCGGAGGGGATCTCGCCCCGGGTGTCCAAGGCCTTCGCCGTCGCCGTCCCACTGGCCTACCTGGCACTCATCGTCTACCTCATGTGGACCCTCTCGCAGGGTGGGGCCGACGAGGGCGTCTCGGGCGGAGACGCCGCGGCACTGGTCGGCGGCATCGCGGCGATGACGATCTTCTTCGCCGCCTTCGCCGAGAGCCGCAAGACCTTCCTCGAGCGGTCGGCCGAGCACGTCACCGACGGTCTCGTCTTCGCCTTCCGCGCCATGGGTGTCGTCCTGCCGATCGCTGGATTCTTCTTCATCGGCAACGGCGACTTCTCCGGTCAGATCCTCGGTGTGGAACCGAATGCGGACGGTACCCCCGCGGGCCCGTCGCTGCTCTTCGACGCGGTCCTCAACGCCCAGGCGTACATCCCGGAGAACGGCTACGTCTCCGCGCTGGGCATCCTCGCGATCGGCGTCATCGCGGGCCTCGACGGCTCGGGCTTCTCCGGCCTCCCGTTGACCGGTTCGCTGGCCGGCAGCCTCGGTCCCGTCGTCGGGGTCTCCCCGGAGACGCTCGCCGCGGTGGGCCAGATGGGCAACATCTGGTCCGGTGGTGGCACCTTCGTCGCCTGGTCCTCGCTCATCGCGGTCGCCGGATTCGCCCGGGTGAACGTGCTGGAGCTGGCACGGATGTGCTTCCTCCCCGTGATGACGGGGTTGATCATCTCGACGCTCCTGGCGGTGGCGATCTTCGGCTAGCCCGCCGCACCAGGCGCCTCCAGATTCTCGGGTGACCCGGAAAACCTCGCCTTCGCAAGAGTTTCAAACTCTTGCGAAGGCGAGGTTTGTCTTGTCAGGCGCGGTGGGTCACTGCCCCGGCGCGACCGACCCCATCACCTGGTCGATGAGCGGGGCGGGGGGCTCGGTCAGGTCCAGCCGGACGCCGTCCTCGTCGGGGTCGAGGTCCTCGAGGGTGTCGATCTGCGACTGGAGCAGGGACGCCGGCATGAAGTGCCCCCGGCGTCCCTCGAGACGGGCCGCGAGGACCTCGGCGGACCCGTCGAGATGGGCGAAGACCACCCGGTGCTCGCCCTCGAGCGCGGCGACGTCCTCACGCAGGACGTCGCGGTAGACCCGCTTGAGGGCGGAGCACGTGATGACGGTGTTCTCCCCCTTCGCCCCGTGCTCGGCCATCCACGCGGCGAGGTCACGCAGCCACGGCCACCGGTCCTCGTCGGTCAGCGGCGTCCCGCTGGCCATCTTGTCGATGTTGGCCTGCGGGTGGAAGGCATCCGCCTCGGCGAAGATCCACCCCGTGCGCGCGACGACCCCCTCGGCCACCGTGGTCTTGCCGCTGCCCGAGACGCCCATGACGACCACGTGCCCGGTCATCTCACAGCACCAGGCTGAGGAGGAAGGCGAAGACGAAGCCGATGGTGCCGATGAGGGTCTCCATCACCGTCCACGTCTTCAGCGTCGTCTTCTCGTCCATGCCGAGGAAGCGTCCGACGAGCCAGAAGCCCGAGTCGTTGACGTGCGAGAGGACCGTCGCACCACCGGCGATGGCGATGACGATGAGGGTGAGGTCGATCGAGCTCAACCCGGAGGTCGCCTCGATGGTCGGGGCCATGAGCCCGGCCGCGGTCGTCAGGGCGACGGTCGCACTGCCCTGCGCGACGCGCAGCGTGGCGGAGACGACGAAGGCCGCGACGATCACCGGCAGGCCGGTGGAGTCCAGGGTCCCGGCGAGCGCCTCGCCGATGCCACTGGCCCGCAGGACACCACCGAACATGCCACCGGCACCGGTGATGAGGATGATCGCGCAGACGGGAGCGAGGGCATCGTTGAAGATCGTCTCGACCTCGGCCTTCGTGCGCCGGGGCCAGCCGAGGACGACCGTGGCGACGAGCGTCGTGATGAGCAACGCGATCGGCGTCTTGCCGATGATCTGCAGCGGGGCGACCCAGGGGGCATCGCCGTCGACGACGCCGGCCGTGGCCAGGGTGTTGAGACCGGTGTCGATGAAGATCAGCACCATCGGCAGCAGCAGGAGCCCGAGCACGAGCCCGAAGGAGGGTCGGCTGGCGTCCGTCGTCGACTCGCTGCCGGGCGTGGCGGAGGTCGGCCCGTCCGTCCCGGAGAGCAGGGGCGGGACCTCGACCATGTACCGGCTGCCGGCCCACAGTCCGTAGAGGTAGGAGGCGAGGTACCACGTCGGCAGGCCGATGAGGAGGCCGACGAAGAGGAGCAGACCGATGTCCGCGCCGACGAGGTCCGCGGCGGCCACCGGACCGGGGTGCGGCGGCACGAAGGCGTGCATCACGGCGAAAGCACCCGCGGCGGGGAAGGCGTAGCGGATCACGGACCCACCAAAGCGCCGGGCCACGCTGAAGATGATCGGCAGCATGACCACGAGGCCGGCGTCGAAGAAGATCGGGAAGCCGAAGAGCAGCGAGGCCACGCCCAGGGCGAGCGGGGCACGCTTCTCCCCGAACCGGTTGATCAGGGTGTCGGCGAGCACCTGGGCCCCGCCCGTGACCTCGAGCAGCCGGCCGATCATCGCGCCCAGGCCGACGAGCAGGGCGACCGAGGCCAGGGTCGACCCGAAGCCGTCGGTCATCGTCGCGACGACGTCACCCGGTGCGATCTTCGTCGCGAGTGCGGTGAGGAAGCTGACGAGCACCAACGAGACGAAGGCGTGGATCTTGAACGTGATGATGAGCAGGAGCAGGAGCGCGACGGCTCCGGCAGCGATGGCGAGCAGCACACCGGAGCTGTAGGCGGGCTCCGGTACGGCGTCAGCGACGAGAAACATCGGTGGTCCTCCGGTGGCGTGGATGCGACCAGGTGCTGGCCGACGGGAGAACCATGACAAAAAGTATGCTTATTTGGCAAGACTCGTCCCGGACATGCTGGAAGGGGTGGCCCCGTCTCTGCCACACTCCGCGACATGAGGAGCGAGGGAGGCGGGGGGCTGCACCACAGCGTGCTCGCCCGCATCGGGCAGGACCTGGTGCGCGGACGGCTCTCCCCCGGCGACGTGCTCTCCATGGAGCAGCTCGAGGAGCGCTACGGCGTCTCCCGCACCGTCGTGCGCGAGGTGGTCAAGGTCCTCGAGTCGATCGGGGTGGCCACCTCACGACGTCGCGTCGGAGTGACCGTCCGACCCGAGGGCGAGTGGGAGGCGCTCAGCCCGGTGATCATTCACTGGCGGCTCGGCGGCCCGCAACGCCTCGACCAGCTGCGCGAGGTCAGCGAGCTGCGAAGGGGGGTCGAGCCGCAGGCTGCCTGGTTGGCCGCGCAGCGGGCCGGCGACGGGGACATCGCCGCGCTGCGAGCCGCCGCCCGGGGCATGGAGGAGACCGGCCCGAAGGGCGATCTGCGCACCTACCTCCAGCACGACATCGACTTCCACACGACGCTGCTCACCGCCTCCGGAAATGCGCTGCTGGCGGGGCTCGCTCCCTTCGTCGCCGAGGCGCTGACGGGCCGCACCGACCATGACCTCATGCCGACGGTCCCCGATCGGCAGGCGATCGACTGGCACCTCGCGGTGGCGGAGGCCATCGCCGAGGGTCGGCCCGAGCTCGCCGAGGACACGACGCGCCTCATCGTCAGCGAGGCGCAGGCGGCCATGGAGGAGATCCACACCGCACAGGAGTGAGCGGCCGGGGCTCAGGCCAGCAAACCCGCTCGGTCGATGAGGACGGCGAGCTGCGCGCGCGAGCCGACACCGAGCTTGGCCTCGGCCGCCCGCAGGTGGGTCTTGACGGTGGACTCGGCCAGGTGGATCCGGGCTGCGACCGAGGCGGTCGTCGCGCCGGCGGCGAGGAGGATGCAGATCTCCCGCTCCCGCTCGCTCAGGTCCGCCACGCGCCGGGCAGCCTCCTCTCCTCGCCGGGCGGGCCCGTCATCCCGCACGTGGGCGAGGACGTGCCCCGCCGACTCCGGCGAGATCGGCGCGTGCCCGGCCGCCGCCATCCGCACCGCGCGGGTGATCTCGCCCGGAGCGGCGGTCTTCAGCAGGAACCCGTCGGCCCCGGCCCGGACCGCCCTCACCGGCAGGTCGTCAAGGTCGAAGGTCGTCAGCAGCACGACCGTGGGCGGGTGCTCGAGGCGCCTGATCTCCTGGGTGGTGCTGATCCCGTCCAGCTCACCCATCCGGTAGTCGAGCAGGACGACGTCGGGACGATGGGCGTGGATCGCCGGGACCGCCTCCTCTCCCGAGCCGACGTCCCCGACGACGAGGAGGTCGGTCGAGGCCTCGAGCATCAGCCGCAGCCCGGAGCGCACGAGTGGGTCGTCGTCGACGAGGAGGATGCGGACCTCGGTCATGACGTCAGCTCCTTGGTGGTCGCGGCGACGCGCCAGGGCAGTCGGACGGCAGCGCGCAGGACCCCTGCGTCATCGATGTGGATCCTCGCCTCACCGCCGACGTGCTCGACCCGCTCACGCAGACCGGTCAGGCCATTGCCCTCGGTCAGGGGGCCCTGCTCCGCGCGGTGGTTGGCGGCCTCGATCGTCACCGCGAGGTCAGGACGGGCCACGACGGCCAGGCGCACCCCTGCCCCGGGCGCGTGCCGTCGGGCATTGGTCAACAGCTCCTGGACGACGCGGTAGGCCGTCTGACCGACCGGTGGATCGAGATGTGTGGCCCCGTCCACGACGACCGTGGACACCAGGGGCATCCCGTGGGAGACGGTCTCGTCGACGAGCGAAGGGAGGGCCGCCAGTCCCGGGACGGCCTCGGCGAGGTCCGGGTCGTCGGGCCGGCGGAGCACCTCCAGCAGCGAGCGCAGGTCGGACGCCGTCCGGGCCGCGGACTCGCGCACCAGCGTCGCCGACCCGGAGAGCCGCTCGTCCTGGTCGCGGGTGTGTGCCTCGAGGGCGCCGGCGTGGATGGACAGCAGGGACAGGCGGTGGCCGATGACGTCGTGCACCTCACGGGCGATGCGCTCACGCTCGCCCTGACGCACGACCTCGTCCGCGAGCCGGCTGGCGACGACCCGGTGCCCCTCACCGGTCGCCTGGCTCCGGGACAACTCGCGCCGCAGCCCTCCGATCCCGGCGAAGAGCGCGACGACGACCGCGGTGATGACCACGGGGACCCACCAGGCGAAGGACCCCATGACGGCCTCCTGGTCGCCGGCGAAGAGCACCCACCAGACGGACTCGACCGCGGACTCCCCGCGGGTGTCCCGCCACGTGGCCGCGAAGGTGGCGGCGGTGACCAGCGCCGTGCACGAGGCGATGGCCACCCAACCGGAGCGGATCCACACCTGCATCAGCGCCACGAGGGCCACGAGGGGGTCGAGCGGGGTCGCCAGGGTCACGACGGAGGCGACGACGGTGATCTGCCACGGCCAGCGACGACGCCACCAGAGCAGGGCGATCAGCCCCATCCCGAGCAGCCACAGGAGCAGCCACCCGCCGCTGGCGATCTCGTCGGGCACCCGACCGGCTGCCCGGTCCGCGCGAGCCTCGCCCACGGCGACCGCCAGCGTCGTGCTCACGAGGCAGGCGACGGTCCACAGCACCGAGCGCCACCACGAGGCGCGCAGCCACCCCTTCGCCCTCTCGCCCAGGTTCATGACGCCGATCGTAGGGCCGCTCGGGGACAACGACCTCCTCCCTTCGGTCACGCAGGTCCATTTCTTCGGTCGAGGCAGCGACACCCCGCCACCCGCTTGCATGGCCGATGACACCGACCGCACGAGACGAGGACCTCCCATGAGTCAGCAACCGCAGTGGCAGCCCACCGATCCGCCGGTCCCGCCCGTCCGACGGAAGAGCTGGTTCGCCCGGCACAAGGTCCTCTCGCTCGTCCTCGGGCTCGCCCTCCTCTGCGGCGGCGGGGTCGGCGCGCTCGGCGTGGGCGGCGCCACCGACGAGCCCACGGCCCAGGAGCCGGCGCGCTCCTCGACGGGCACGACGAAGGAGCCCGCAGCATCCACGCCGGCCGAGCCCGAGATGACCACGGAGCAGAAGAACGCGATCGCGGCCGGCGAGAACTACCTGGAGCTCATGCCCTTCTCCGAGCAGGGCCTGATCGAGCAGCTCTCCTCCGACGCGGGCGACGGCTACCCGAAGGACGTGGCGCGGGCCGCCGTGGAGACCCTCGAGGTGGACTTCAAGGAGCAGGCCGTGCAGGCCGCGGAGGACTACCTGGACCTCATGCCCTTCTCGCGCAGCGAGCTGATCCAGCAGCTGTCATCGGACGCCGGCGACGGGTACACGACGGAGCAGGCCGAGTACGCCGTCGACCAGGTGATGTGACCTCCGGGGGGAGGCGAAGGGGGTGGCCACCGGCCACCCCCTTCGTGGTCGCGGACGCCGGTCAGTACCGCTGCCCGGCGAGCCGGTGCTCGGCGGAGGCCAGGTAGTGCTCGCGCAGCTCCAGCCGGGAGGCGGCAGCGTCGTCGAGCAGCACCGTGACGTGCGGGTGCAGCTGCAGCGCGCTCGCCGGCCAGAGCGCGCTCACCGGCCCCTCGACGAGCTGCTGGACGGCCTCCGCCTTCGCGCTCCCCAGGGCGATGAGCAGCAGGTGCCGCGCCTCGCGGATGGTGCCGATGCCCTGGGTGAGGCAGTGCCGGGGCACCGCGTCGATGTCATCGCCGAAGAACCGCGCGTTGTCCCGTCGGGTCTGCTCGGTGAGCATCCTGGCCTGCGTCCGCCCGGCCAAGGAGGCGCCGGGCTCGTTGAAGGCGATGTGACCGTTGCCGCCGATGCCGAGCAGCTGGACGTCGACACCACCGGCCGCGCGGATCTGCTCCTCGTACTCCGCGCACGCGACGACGACGTCCGAGGCCGACCCGTCCGGCCCGTGGACGCGGGTGGAGTCGATGTCGACGCGCTCGACGAACTCGCGCTCGATGACCTGCCGATAGGCCTCACGGTGGCCGGTAGGCAGACCGAGGTACTCGTCGAGGAGGACGGCGCTGCACCCGCTCAGCGTGAGGTCCCCCGCGGCGATCCGGCGACCCAGCTGCTCGTAGACCCGCAGCGGGCTGGACCCGGTGGCGAGGCCGAGGACCGCCGCAGGCCTCGCGGCGACGTGCTGCGCGATGATGTCGGCGCCCACGGCGGCGATCTGCTCCTCGCCGGGCAGGATGACGACCTCCATCAGGGACTCCTCAGTGCGTCGACGAACCAGCCGGTGATCGTGGTCGGGTGCGTGATGGCGGTGCCGACGACGACAGGGTACGCCCGGCGGTCAGGACGCAGACCCTCCTCCCTTCGGTCACCCAGGTCCACCCGATCGGTCGAGGCGCGGGCACCCCGCCACCCGCTTGCATGGTCGATGACACCGACCGCACGAGCCGAGGACCTCCCCATGAGCGAGCACCCGCAGTGGCAGCCCACCAACCCGCCCATCCCACCCGTCCGGCAGAAGGGCTGGTTCGCCCGGAACCCGGTGCTGTCCATCGTCCTCGGGATCGTCCTCCTCGTCGTCCTGTGTTGTTGCGGCGCAGGCGCGCTCGCCCTGGGCGGCGCCACCGACGAGCCCACGACCCAGGAGTCCGCCGACCCGGGAGCCGGCGACTCGTCGACGGCCGAGGACGCCACGCCGGAGCCGGGAGGCACCTCGAAGGGCGCGAAGGAGAACGAGAAGAGGACGCCGACGAAGAAACCCACGGCCACCGAGAAGAAGCAGCCCGCCGCGAAGTCCGCACCCGGCGTGGGGTCGCCGGTGCGCGACGGCAAGTTCGAGTTCACCGTGACGAAGGTCGAGACGGGCGTCTCCGAGGTCGGCTCCGAGTACCTCACGGAGACGGCCGACGGTCAGTTCGTGCTCGTGCACATCACGGTGAAGAACATCGGCGACGAGGCGCAGACACTCTTCGACTCGGAGCAGAAGCTCATCGACGCCCAGGGGCGCTCCTTCGCCACCGACAGCACGGCCTCGATCTTCATGGAGGACAACGACGTGTGGATCAACGAGATCAACCCGGGCAACACCGTCGAGGGAACTCTCGTCTACGACATGCCGGCCGGAGCCCAGCCGACGCAGATCGAGCTGCACGACTCGATGTTCAGCGGCGGGGTGACCGTCTCGGTGAAATGACCTCCGGGGGAGAGGAGGGGCGAAGGGGGTGGCCGCCAGCCACCCCCTTCGTCATGCGCGCGAGGGTGAGGTCGCCTCCCGGGATGCACGAAGAACCTCTTAGGGCTAAGATCCTTAGTGTGTCAGCAACTACGTCGAGAAGGCCGCCCGTGAAGACGAAGCCGGATCCCGTCGACCACATCATCAGCTCGTGGGGTGACGTCAGCCCCGACCTCGACGTCTCACCGATGCACGTCTTCGGCAGGTTGCACCGGGCCTACCTGCTCTACCGGCAGGAGATCACCGCCCTCTTCGAGGAGCTGGGGACGAGCACCTCCGGCTTCGAGGTGCTGGCCGCGCTGCGTCGGCAGCCCGACTTCCGGGCCGCGGCGGGCGATCTCGCCCAGAGCACCCTCGTGACGACCGGCGGCCTGACCCTGCGCGTGCGCCGCCTCGAGGCGGAGGGACTCGTCACCCGCTCGCGGGACACGCGGGACAACCGCGTCGTCTACGTCCAGCTGACCGACAAGGGCCACGCGCTCGTCGACCGGGTCGCCGAGCGGCACTTCGCCAACCTCGGGCGGCTCCTGGAGAGCCTGTCCGAGCGCGAGCGCAGCGCCCTCGCCGGCGGCCTCAACAAGCTCGAGCAGTCCATGACCATGGCCACCGGAGCCGTCCCCAGCGAGTGAGCGATGCCTACCCAGCCGCGGAATCGCCCCGTAGCCGATCCAACTCCGCATAGAACGAGTCCACCGCCTCCTGCGCAGTGGTGCGCATCTCCTCCCGACGTGCGGACTCATCACCAGCCATTGCGCCCGACTCCCCCACCGCACGCGAGACGTCCTGAGCGAAGCGACAGACCGGTTGGCGCCGATGCCCGAAGAGGGTGAGCGCGGCCTCGAGGTCCTCAACGTGATCCAGAGTCTCAGCCAAGACGAGGGCGTCCTCAAGGGCCATCGCCCCGCCCTGTCCCATGAATGGGGTTCCGGCGTGCGCTGCGTCACCGATGAGCAGAACGTGCCCACGGTGCCAGGGCAAAGGCAGGACGACCTCCTCGACGGCAGTGTAGAGCACGTCACTGCCGGGACCGATCTCGTCGAGCAGGCTCCGCGCGGGCCCGTGGTGCTCCGCGAGCGCCTCCCTCATGAGCCAGGGCCACTCGTCAGGCGCGTGCCGGGTCTTGCCCGGGTCACTCACCGTCCCGAAGGTGTATAGCCGATCATCACTGATCGGCATGATGCCGAGGCGGGTGCCGGTCCCCATCTGCATGATCTTGTCGGTCAGGCCCCGCGGCCGTTCGTGGATGCTGCGCCAGATCCCGAACCCGGAGTAGCGCACCTCCACCTCCGGGGCCACGTGCTGGCGGAGGGGAGAGCGCAACCCTTCCCCCGACACGACGAGGTCATGGGTGGCCGAACCACCGTCACTGGTGCCCACCCGAACACCGTCGGCGCCGTCGTCCAGTTCTGTGACGGTGGTCCCGAGCTCGACCGAGACTCCGACGGCCCTCAGGCGTGCGGCCAGGACCCGGTGCAGCTCGGCCCGCTTGATGCCGACGATTGCGGGGATCCGGCCTCCGGCGGCCGTCGGGTAGTAGGTCGTGACGATCGGATCCCCACGGTGGTCGAGGTAGCGGTTGCGCCCCTGCGGGATGACGAAGCCCGCGGCGAGGATCTCGTCGAGGACCCCCAGCGCCTCGAGACTAACCAGTGCGTTGGAGTACAGGAAGATCCCGGAACTGGCGAAGGCCCACTCGTCCTGCTTCTCGATCAGCCGGAGCTCGTGACCCCGTTCGGCCAGGGCGATGGCCGCCGCGCAGCCGCCGATCCCCGCTCCGGAGACGAGAATGCTCCTCATTTCCGTCATGATTTCCTCTCGCTCTCGCTCTCGGGCAGGGCGCCGGAACCCACAATCCCTTCGGCCTCGACCTCGACCTTGAGCCCGGGCTCGACGAGAGCCGCCACCCCGACCAGGGTCGAGCAGGGCATCTCCCCGGAGAAGACCTCCGACCGCGCCCGGCCGACGGCAGCCTTGTCGTCGACGTCGGTGAGGTAGACGCGCAGGACGGTCACGTCCGCGGTCGTCGCGCCGCAGGAGCGGACCAGCTCGGCCACCCGACGGAAGGCCTCCTGCGCCTGCAGGTACGCGTCCTCGCCGCCGACGGGACCCTCCGGCCCCCCGGCGTGCATGCCGGAGGTCCAGAAGCGGTCACCCCGCACGACGGCATTGCTGAACATCCCCGCGCGGGGCGCCTCCGGGACGGAGGCGGCGGAGACCCTCATGACCGCCCCCGCCGCTCATCGGCCTCACGGGTGAGGCGCTCGCGCACCGGCATGAAGTCGTAGGTCGGGTAGAAGTCGGTCTCGAAGACGCCCCAGGCCCGGCGCTCGAGCTCGACGTTGACCGCCGCCAGGCGCTCCGCGGGAAAGCGCAGCGTGACGATCTGACCGATCCCCATCGCGACGACCCAGGAGACGACCTCGCACCCCTCGGGCGGAAATCCGTGCCACCAGTCCCGCTCCTCGAGCGAGGACTGGATCTGCTCGAGGTGCTGGGACTGGTCGTGACGCAGGAAGACGGTGAGCATCAGCTGGCCACCGCCCTCCAGCACCGCCATCACGCCTCCCCGGCGAGGACCTTCGCCTGCGCCTTGGCGTCCGCCTTGTACATCCGTCGGATGCGCGAGACCCCGAGGTCGTGCTGGTAGAGGTGCTCGTCGGCGTCGGCGTCGCCGGCGAGGATCTCCAGCACCGCGCGGTCCTGCTCGAGGACGCCGAAGTGCTTCTCCTCCAGGCTCGTGCGGAAGAGGAAGCGCCAGACCTCGCGCTCCCACCCGTCCACCTTGCGGGTGCGCCAGTGGAAGACGGCCACGTTGTCCGCGTCGATCGGCACCGACATCCCCACGATCCCGAAGGGCCCACCCGGGCCGGCCTCGTCGCCGTAGGGGATCTCGAGGTCGACGTGGTCCATCGCGCCGCGCACGAACTCGACCCAGTCGAAGTTCTTGCCGCGCTGGTCGGTCTTCTCGAAGAAGAACCCGCGATCGGTCTCGCGGATGCGAAAGCGCGCCGTGACGTCCCCGCCGGACATCGAGTGCGAGTCCCGGTGGAGGAAGGCACCGTGCATCGGGTCGAGGACGTTGTCCATGTAGAAGCGCCACGGTCCGGCCCACTCGACATAGTTGAGGAAGGCGGAGTTCTCCTCGTGCTGCAAACGCTCCGGCAGCTCGAAGGGGGTCGGCACCGAGTCCTCGGTCAGCGGCACGAAGGCGAAGATCGCGTCGGCCGCCTCGACGACCTCGAGCGACGGGGTGGCCTGGCGGCCCTCGAGGGCGCAGCCGGGCATGCCGGGCACGGAGACGACCGTGCCGGTGCCGTCGACCTGGACACCGTGGTAGCGGCAGGCCACGCGGTCACCGAGGTGCTGCCCGGCCGAGAGCGGTGCGCTGCGGTGCGGGCACCGGTCCTCGAGCATGCGCACCCGGCCGGTGGCGTCGCGAAAGAGCAACCAGTCGATGCCGAGTCGGGTGACCTTCTGCATCGTGCCGTTGGCGAGCATGTGCGAGGGCAGGATCGGGTACCAGCGGTCCCGCAGGCCGGTGGCGGCCAGCTCCTGCTCGGTGAGCGTGCGGCGGGTGCCGACGGCGTGCCGGGGCTTGGCCTTCGCCGGGGCGGTGGCGGTCGTGGTCTCAGTCGTCGTCATGTCAGCGGCCCATCCTGCGCATCTCGTCACGGAAGGACTCCTGCGTCCACGACGAGCCGTCGGGGGCGTGGAGACCGAGGTCATTGAGGCCCGAGACGAGCCCGGGAAGGTCGTGGATCCCACGACCGAAGATCTCCTGGATCGAGCCCGAGAGCTTCAACTCGTAGGGGCTGAAGGGTTCTGGGTGCGTCTGGTGCACCTCGAGGTACTGCGACATTGCTCCTCCTCAGGACTGGTCGGCGTTGATGATCAGGTCGTCGCGGGTCTCGGCGAGCCCCTCGGCGATGGACATGAAGGCGCTGGCCCACTCGATGACCGACTCCGGGCGGGCGACCAGCGTCGGCGCCTCGGAGCCGTCGATGATGACGAAGACCCCGTTGTCGACACCACCGGCGACCGACTGGGGCTCCTCGACGTCGTGGTCGGGGGTCGGCGCGGAGGCGATGACCAGCGTCGGCACGCTCACCCGCGCCATCGTCGCCAGGTGCTCCGGGTCGTCGGTCTGCACCGCGGGGTCGACGAGCACGAGGGAGACCACCCGCTCGACGTGGCCGGCCGCGAGCGAGAGCGCCCCCGGGGCATCCGCTCCGATGGCCACGACGTGCACCGCCTCCGCGAGCTGCTCCGCCGCGCTGGCGGCCCACTGCTGCCGGTCGCTGCCGACGACGGTGATCGCCGTCAGCCCCGGCGGGGCGTCTGCCGGGGCCACGCCGATGAGCGCAACGGGCCGGGTGAGGTCGTCGGTCATGCTCCACCTCCGTGGTCGGGCTGGGGGATGTGCACGGGCGGCGTGAAGGCCCCCGGAGCGGGGTCGAGCGCCGTGACGTCGACCTCGATGAGGGTCGGGCGGCCGGTGTCGAGCGCCGCGGCCAGGGCCGGGCCGAAGGTCCCCGGTGCACCGGTGCGCCAGTAGGGCAGGCCCATCGCGCGGGCCAGGTCCTCGAAGCCCGGAGTCCACAGGTCAACAGCGGCTCGGTCCAGGCCGTTGGCCTGCTGCATGTTGCGCAGGACGCCGTAACCCGAGTCGTTGAAGACGACGACCACGCAGGGACCATCGAGCCCCCGGAGGGAGGCCAGCTCACCGAGGTGCACGGCCAGGCCACCGTCCCCCGCGATGACCACCGTCGGCGCCTGGGGGCAGGCTGCGGTGGCCCCCACACCCATGGCCAGGCCCTGGCCGATGCCCCCGCCGAGCGGGAAGACGTTGGTGTCACGGGAGTACAGCTCCAGCAGGCGGTTGCCCCACTGGCTGGAGGGGATCGTCACGTCACGGGCGAAGACCGACTCGCGCGGCAGCTGTCGGCGCAGCTCCCCGCAGATCTCGGCGTAGCCCCCGATGTACCCGGTGAGCTGCTCGCGGACCTCCCGCCGGGTGGCGGTGACGCGCTCTCGCCACCCGGGCTCGGTGGCCGGGTCCGTCACCCGCTCCAGGAGTGCCCCGACGGCCACGAGCGCATCGCCGCGGATGCCGACCCGCGCAGGGTGCACGCGGCCGATGGCGGCGGGGTCGACGTCGATCTGCACGTGCGCCGTCGGCAGGGGAAGGGAGTAGGTCCGCGTCTCGTTGGACCTGAAGTGCGTGCCGATGCTCAGCAGGACGTCCGCGTCCGCGAGCAGCGCGGCGCCCTGGGGCGTGGAGGCGAAGTTGCCGATGACCAGCTCGTCGTCCTCCGGCACGATCGCGCGACCGGAGTTGCTCGTGAGGATCGCTGCTCCGAGCCGGTGGGCGAGCTCCCGGATGCCGGCGCCCGCGTCGACCGCGCCACCACCGAGCCACAGGGCGGGGCGACGGGCGGAGCTGAGCAGCTCGGCCGCGGCCGTGAGGGCGGCCTCGTCGGGGGCCGGGGGTGTCGGCACGGGCAGCGGGTCACCGTCCACCTGCGCATCGGGTCGGGCGAGGTACTGCAGGTCGGTCGGCCACTCGAGGGAGAAGGGCCCGTGCGGCGCCGTGCGGATCGTGGCGATCGCCGCCTCGAGGCTCTGCGCGACGGCCTCGCTCGAGGGGACGCGCGCCGCTCCCTTCGAGATCGCGGTGAGCATCTCCAGCTGGGCCGGGACCTCGTGGATGACGCCGCGATTGCTGCCGACCCACTCGCTCTCCACCTGGCCGGTGACGTGCAGCACCCGGGACCCTGCGGTGAGGGCCTCGAGCATCGATCCCGCGGCATTGCCGGCTCCGGTGCCGGTGCTCGTCAGTGCCACACCGATCCCCCCGGTGACGCGGGCGAAGGCATCGGCGGCGTTGACCGCGGCCGCCTCGTGGCGCATCTCGACGAAGGTGAGGTCACGGGCGACCGCCTCCACGAGCGGGAGGTTGTGGATGCTGATGACGCCGAAGGCGTGGGTGATGCCGTGTCGTCGCATCACCTCGACGAGCACGTCCCCGCCGGTCGCGGGTCGGGCCGTGTCGTGCTCCAGGGAGCCGGACGGTGCGGTCGGGTCGTGGGTCTGGGTGTTGGTCATGGCTGACGGGTCACTCCTCCGCCGACGTCGATGTGCGCGCCGGTGATGTAGGAAGCACGGGGTGAGAGCAGGGAGACGATCGCGAAGGCGACCTCCTCGGCACGGCCGAACCGGCCGAGGGAGATGCCTCGCTCCGCGGCGAGGTCGGCGCTCCAGACGTCGTAGTCCAGCTCGCCCCCGTCGCTGCGGTAGGCCTCGAAGCGACGCCGCCACTGGCCGGTGTCGATGAGCCCGAGGTTGACCGAGTTGACCCGGATGCCCTCGGGGGCGAGCTCCTCCCCCAGTGTCCGGCTGAGGTTGAGCAGCGCGGCCCGGGCCGCGGAGGTGACCGCGAGCTTCGCCTCGGGCTGCTTCGCGAGGATGGCGTTGGTGTTGACCACCGCACCGACCGGGGACGCGGCCAGGTGCGGGCGCGCCGCCCGGATGACGTTCCAGGCGCCGAAGATCTTCAGCTCGAGCTCGTCGCGCACCTGCTCGTCGCTCGTCTGGCTCATCGACGCCATGAGCGAGCGCCCGGCGTTGCAGACGACGGCATCGAGCGAGCCGAAGTGGTCGACGCCTGCGGCGACGGCCGCCTCGACCTCCGCTCGGGCGGTGACGTCCGCCGAGGCCACGAGCAGGCGTGAGGGGTCAGCCCCCAGGGCTGCCGCGGCCTCGTCGAGTCGGCTGCGGTCGCGGGCGACCGCGACGACGCGGGCACCCTCGTGCAGGAGCATCTCGGTCACGGCGAGGCCGATGCCGGAGCTCGCGCCGGTCACGAGGACGGTGCGGTCGGTGAGGTGGAGATCCATCGTGTCCTTCGATCAGGTCGGCATGACGAAGCCGCCGTCGACGACGAGGGATTGCCCCGTCATGTACCCGGCGGCCGCGGAGGAGATGAAGTGGACGACGTCGGCGACGTCGGCCGGAACGGGGTCCCGGGAGAGTGCCCGGTTGTCCTCGTAGAGGGCATAGCGGTCGGCGGGCACACCCTCGGTGGCCTCGACCCTCGTCAGACCCGGCGCCACGGCGTTGACCCGCACACCGTGGGGGCCGGCGTCGCGGGCCATCGTCCGCGTCATGGCCAGGACGGCCCCCTTCGACCCCACGTAGTGCACCAGGCGCGGGGAGCCGTAGAAGGCCGCGTCGGAGGCGATGTGGACGATCGCCCCCGAACCGCGATCGACCATCGGGCCGCCGACGTACTTGCTGACCATCCACGTGCCGAGGACGTTGATCCGCATGAGCTCCTCGAAGCGGTCCTCGTCCAGCTCCCAGAAGGTGTCGCCGCCGACCCCGTCGGCCTTGGCCGCGTTGTTGATCAGCACGTCGGCACCGCCGAGCTCCGCCACGATCCGGCCGAGGGCTCGGACCGAGTCCCGGTCGGCGATGTCCAGGGGCAGGGCGTGCACCTCGGTGCCACCGGCACGCAGGGCCTCGGCCGTCTCCTCGAGCTCCGCGGTGAGCACGTCCCCGAGGACGAGGCGGTCCTCGGCGAAGCGCTCGGCGATGGCCCGGCCCAGCCCGCGGGCCGCACCGGTGATGACGACGAGCCGAGGGCTGCTCATGCCACGCCGTCCCAGAAGGCGGTGACCGCGTCGGTGAACTCGTCGGGCCGCTCGGTGATGGCCGCGTGACCCGCACGCGGGATGATCGTCAGCCGGGCACCCGGGATCTGCTCGGCCAGCAGCCGGGACTCGGGGACGCCGGTCACGACGTCGTCCTCGCCCACGACCACGAGCGTGGGGGCAGCGATCCGGGGCAGCAGGTCACTGGTGTCGGTGCGCGCCATGAACTCCGCGGCCGCGCGGTAGCCGGGGACCCGCACGCGCGCCATCTGCTGGCGCACGCGGACCGCGACCGCGTCCTCCGCGTGGGGGGAGACGAGCCGTCCGGCCCGCCGGGCGGCGAACTGCTCCGGCCCCAGGTGCTCCAGCTCCGTGACCCGGGTGAGCATCGCGCTGGCCCTCGAGGGGTTCGTCGCCGAGCCGCGCGTCGAGTCGGCCAGGACGAGGGACCGGACCACCCCCGGGCGGCGGTGTGCCAGGCAGGTCGCGATGACCCCGCCCCACGAGGTGCCGATGAGGTCGATCGGCCCCAGGCGCAGGGCCGACACGGAGCCGGCCAGACGGTCGACGAGGTCGACGTCACCGAAGGGGTCGCGCGAGCGCCCGTAGCCGGGCGCGTCCCAGGCGAGGGCCCGGGCGCCGCGCTCCGCGAGCCGCTGGCCGACGTCCGTGCAGGAGGCGGCGCTGCCGCCGATGCCGTGCAGGAGGACGACGGTGCGGGTCGGGGGTCCGTCCGGTCGGAACTCGACGAAGGAGGTCCCGTCCGGGGCGCGGAGCCGGGAGTAGGTCGTGTGGGTCATGGTCGACATCAGAACCGTCCCGTGGCGGCGCGCTGGTCCGGCGTCTCCACGCCCGGCTGCACGTCGTCGAGGAAGTAGCTAGACGACGCCTCGACGGCTGTGCGGGCGCCCAGGTCGGGCACGCCCGCCATGGCGGAGCGCACACCGCTCGTGGGCGGCCCCGCGGTGCGCCACTGGTCGGAGAGCTCGGGGGTGCGCCGCCAGGTGCGGCACAGCCACGTGTCCTCGTTGATCTCCTCGACCTCGGAGGTGTACTCGCACACGAGGCCGGCCGGGTCCGTGAAGTAGGAGAAGGTGTTGTTGCCCGGACCGTGCCGGCCCGGGCCCCACTGCGGGTCGATGCCGTGCGCCTTGAGGTTGCCGATGCCCCTCATGAAGTGGTCGATGGTCGACAGCTCGTAGGCGACGTGGTTGACCGAGGTCCAGGCTGCCTGGTTGAAGGCGATGACGTGGTGCTTGGGCGTGCACCGGAGGAAGGCCATCTGCCGCTCCGACCAGTCCGAGATCCGCATCCCGAGCACCTGGGTGTAGAACTGCGTGGCGACCTCGATGTCGACGGTGTTGAGCACGACGTGGGCCAGCGCCCGCGGAACGCTGGGGTGGCCGTGCTCGTCGCCGCGCACGACCGCGTTGATCTCGCAGGCCAGCTCGACGACCCGGCCCTCCGGGTCGACGAAGGCCAGACCGTAGCCCCCGGCGGCATCGTCGAGCCGTCCGGGCTCACGCAGCAGCGGGATGCCGGCCGCGGCGAGACGTCGTCCCGCCTCGTCGACCTCGCGGGGCGTGCCCACCGCGAAGGACAGGCCGCCGAGCGAGTTGGCCTCGTGCTGCTCGAGCTTGAGGATGTGGTGCTCCTGGCCCGTGCCGCGCAGCCAGAAACGGTCGTGGTCCTCCTCCGTCAGGCCGAGACCCCACACCTCGGTGTAGAAGTCCTTCGACGTCACGACATCGGGCACCCGCAGGGTCACCGACCGCAGGCCGCGGAGGGTGACGACGGGCTCGTCGCAGTAGTGCATGGGGGACTCCTTCGTCGGTGGTTGGGGGCTCAGAGGTCGAGGACGAGCTCGGGACCGCGGCAGCGGGAGACGCAGACGCACATGGTGCACCCGGACTCCTTCTCCTCGTCGGAGAGGAGGTAGTCGCGGTGGTCGATCTCCCCGGAGATGACGCCCGTCTCACAGGTGCCGCAGATGCCCTCGGTGCAGGAGGAGGGCACCTCGTGACCCGCCTCGGCGAGCGCGTCGAGGATGGAGGTCTCGGCGCCCACGGGGATCCGGTCGCCGGTGCTGTTGATGACGACCTCGAAGGCACCGTCCGGCGTCTCCGGGTCCGCCACCGGCTCGGGTGCCCGGAAGCGCTCGAGTCGCAGCCGTGAGGTGTCCGGCACCGAGATCTCGACCTGCTCCATCAGCGCCGCGGGCCCGCAGCAGTAGACGAGCGTGTCGTCGTCCGTCCCGCCGACGAGCGTGGAGATGTCGGCGAAGCCACCGACCTCGTCGTCGACGTGCACGGTGACCCGCTCCCTCGGCAGCGCCACGATCTCGTCGACGAAGGCCATGAGCTCCCGCGCGCGACCGGTGTAGAGCAGGTGCCAGTCCGCCCCCTTCGCCTGCAGGGCGCGGGTCATGGCGACGATCGGGGTGATCCCGATCCCGCCGGCGATGAGCAGGTGCCGCGGTTTCGAGTCGTCGAGCTGGAAGAGGTTGCGCGGGCCGTCGACGAGGATCTCCTCGCCGATCTGCAGCTGGTCGTGGATGAGGCTGCTGCCGCCGCGGGACTCGGCGACCCGCAGTACCGCCACGGTCCAGCGCGAGGTGTCATCGGGGTCGGAGCACAGTGAGTACTCGCGCACGAGTCCGTTGGGCAGGTGCAGGGACAGGTGTGCCCCCGGCTCCCACCGTGGCAATGGCTCACCGTCGGGGTGGACGAAGGTGACGCTCGTGATGCCTTGGGCCTCCCAGGTCTTCTGGTGGACCCGCAGGACCTGGCTCGTCTCGGAACCGATCTTCATGAGTGGTGTGCTCCTCGCGCTGGCCGTAGCGGTCGTCCCCTCAGCGGGTGACGCCGTACATCTCTGAGGTCTCGGGGTAGGTCGGCAGCTGCGGCTTCTGCGTGCCGATGATCACGCAGAAGAGGGCGTCCTCGTCGGTGGTGTTCGCGAGGCTACGCGGCACCCCGGCCGGGACGACGATGAGGTCGCGGTACCCCAGCGTGCGGGTCGCGGTCTTCGTGCCGTCGGCGACGTCGTGGACGGCCACCTCGATCTGACCCTCGAGGACGAAGAAGACCTCCTCGACGTCGTTGTGCGTGTGCTCCGGACCCACCGCACCGGCCGGCAGCCGCATGTTGGAGAAGGTGAAGCCACGCGAGGGGATGATCCGGTTGTCGTTGTCGAAGTTCCCGGTGGCGCCCGAGCCGAGGTAGCGGATCTGGGCGCGACGGAAGCGGTCACCGCCGGCCTCGGCCTGGAAACCGAGTGCGTCCCAGTCCTCGAGGCGGGTCTCGCGGCTGGCGATGCACGAGTCGATGAGCGCGTCGAGGTCGTCTCCCGGCTGGAGGGTCTGCTCGGTCTGCTGGTCGTTGCTCTGGGTCATCTTCTGCTCCTTCTCGTGTGGTGCTCGGTGGTGGGGTGTCAGTCGACCGGTGTGGGGTCGACCGCTCGCGCCTGCTCTGCTGCCCAGGGCAGGGGCTCGCCGCTCAGGTCGATGTAGATGCTCTTCTGGCGCATGTACGAGCGGATGCCCTCCCGACCCTTCTCGACGCCCATCCCGCTGTCGCGGACGCCGGCGAAGGGGGTGGAGATGCTGAACTGCTTGTACGTGTTGACGTAGACGGTCCCGGCGACGAGCTGACGGGCGATGCGGTGGATGCGGCGGTAGTCGGCCGTCCAGATGCCGCTGGCCAGGCCGTAGCGGGAGTCATTCGCCTGGGCGATGAGATCGGCCTCGTCATCGAAGGGGAGGACGACCGCCACCGGGCCGAAGACCTCCTCCTGGCAGATGGTGGCCGAGTTGTCGACGCCCGCGATGATCGTCGGCAGGTAGTAGGCACCGTCCGCGAGCTCCGGGTCGCTCGGGAGCGCCCCGCCGACGAGAACCTGGGCCCCATCGGCGACGGCCGCGTCGACCATGGCCGCGACCTGGTCGCGGTGCGCGTGGCTGATGAGCGGCGCGACCTGGGTGCGGGGGTCCGAGCCCGGTCCGACACGCAGCCGTCGGGTCGCCTCGACGAGGCGGGCGACGAGGTCGTCGAAGATCGTGCGCTGGACGAAGATCCGCGACCCGGCGATGCAGCTCTGCCCGCTCGAGGAGAAGATCCCGAAGAGCAGACCGGCGATGGTCTGGGTGAGGTCGGCGTCCTCGAAGACGATCGTCGGTGACTTGCCGCCGAGCTCGAGCGTCGCCGGCATGAGCTTGTCGGCGGCGACGTGGGCCAGGTGGCGTCCGGTGGACGTGCCACCGGTGAAGGTCAGCTTGCCGACGCCGGGGTGTGCGACGAGCGCCTCCCCGACGGTGCGGCCCGGGCCGGGCAGGACGGACAGCAGTCCGGCGGGCAGCCCCTCGTCCTCGGCGATCCGGGCGAGGAAGAGGGTGACCCACGGGGCCCACGCCGGGGGCTTGGCGACCACGGCATTGCCCGCGGCGAGGGCCGGGGCGATCTTCTGCGCGTCGCTGGCGATCGGGGAGTTCCACGGCGTGATCGAGGCGACGACACCGACCGGCTCCCACGTCGCGATGGTCAGGTAGGGGCCGCGGGGCGGGGTGACCTGGTCCTCGAGGGTCTCCACGGCAGCAGCCACGTAGCGGAAGGTGGCCGCTGCGCTGCGGGCGAGGGCCGTGGTCTCCGCGCGGGTCTTGCCCGTGTCGAGGGTCTGCAGCGCCGAGATCTCGTCCGCCCGCCGCTCGACGGCGTCGCCGATCCGGCGCAGGACCGCTGCGCGCTCGTGCGGCGCGGCGTCACGCCAGCCGCTCTCGCGTGCGGCGCGCTCCCCCGCTCGAACTGCCTCGTCGACGTCCTCGACGTCGGCGGCGTGGAGGCGGGCGAAGACCTCGCCCGTGGAGGGGTCGACGGTCTCGATGACGTCACCGGTACCGGCGCGCCAGCGGCCGCCGACGAACACCTCGTCGCGCAGGAGGTGGCCCAGGGCCTGCCCTCCCATCAGTGGAGCGATCTCAGTCGACATTGAACCGAGGCCTACCTTCCGTCGTTGCATTAAGTCTGAGCGCAAAGATACTTTCTGTCAAGACTTCACCAGAAACACTCCGGGGAGGTCCGGGTCACGCGATGAGCGGAGCGCGGTCGGTGAGCGAAGCCACCGTCTGCAGAACCGACCAGGCCGTCACCGCGCTCGTGCGCGGGTTCTGGCTGCTGGGGGTGTTGCGGATCGTGAAGTGGTACTCCCCGAGCTCACCCGTGGCGGTGATCTCGTGGGTCGTCATCGATGCCGCCGGGTCGCCGACGAGCTCGACGTCCACGCGCTGCGTCGACCCCACGGCCGTGGCGAGGGCCGCCACGACGTTGAGGGAGTCGGGGAAGAGTCGCGCCGCCTCGTCGGCGCTCCCGGAGAAGACGGAGATCGGGTCACCCGCGGCGAGGATCTCCGCGGCCCGCTCCTGGCTCATCCACTCCCGCACGAGGGAGGACGACTTCTTCGTCGTGCGCAGCCGGACCACGTCGAGTCCACCGGCGCGGGCGGCCGAGGCCAGCAGGTCGAGCCCACCGACGGCGCCGTGGGTACCGATCAGTCGCCCCGGCCCCAGGGACCCCAGTCGGGCCTCGAGCTGCTCGTCGAGCAGGGCACCCACGGAGGTGACGACGAGGTCGACCCCTCCGCCGAGCACGGGGTCGATGATCTCGTGCACGACCGGCTGCCCGGCGCACTCGACGACCACGTCGGCGATCCGCAGGGCCTCCTCGAGGGTGCACTGCGGCGCCGGCGGGTCCTGCAGGACGCTGCGGGCGACGATGCCGACGAGTTCGGCACCGGGGACACCCCCCTTCGCCAGCTCACCGGCGACCCGCGCCCCGATGACGCCGTGCCCGACGACCACGACACGACGCGTCACGATGCGTCCTCGACCGCCCGCAGCTCACGGTGGCGCAGCAGCTGGGTCACGTGACTGCGGATCTCCACGTACCGCGGGTCGGTCTTCGTCGTCACGTGGTCCCGCGGGTGGGGCAGGTCGACGTCGATGGTCTCGGCGACGATGCTCGGCGGGGTCGAGAGCACGATGATGTGGTCGGCGAGGTAGACGCTCTCATCGATGTCGTGGGTGACGACGAGGACGGTGATGCCCAGCTGCCGCTGGATGCGCAGGAGCAGGTCCTCGAGGTCACCGCGCGTCTGGGCGTCGACGGAGGCGTAGGGCTCGTCCATGACGAGCAGCTTCGGCCGGGAGGCCAGCGCCCGGGCGATGGCGACCCGCTGCTGCATGCCGCCGGACATCTGCCACGGGTACAGGTGCGAGCGACCGGCCAGGCCCACGGCCTCCAGCGCCTCCCGGACGCGCTCCTCGCGCTCCTTCTTCGGCACCTTCGACAGGGGGAAGGCCACGTTCTTGTCCACCCGCATCCACGGGTAGAGGGAGCGCGAGTAGTCCTGGAAGACCATGGCCAGCCCCTCGGGGACGCCGGTCACCAGCTGGCCCTCGAAGCTCACGCTGCCCTCGCTCGGGTCGTCGAGCCCACTGATGATGCGCAGCAGGGTGGACTTGCCGCAGCCGGAGGGGCCGACGATGACCGACACCTTGTGCGCGGGGATCTCGGCCGTGATGCTGCGGACGGCGAGGTTGTCGCCGTAGCGCTTGGCGACACGGTCGAGCTGGAGCTCGGGAACGGCCGAGGTGGTCTGTGCGGTCGGATCAGTCATTTTGTGCCGTCACTCCTCGGTGCCAGGCCAGGACCCGACGCTCGATCTGAAGGAAGATGAAGTTCATGACCACTCCGAGCAGCGCGAGCACGATGAGTACCGCGAAGAACCCGGAGTAGTTGAAGTCCCGCTGGGTGGAGACGAGCAGGTAGCCGAGCCCGTTGTCGGACTTCTGCAGCTCGGAGATGATCATGACGATCAGGGACATGGACATGGCCGTGCGGATGCCGGCGAAGATCTTCGGTGACGCCCCGGGCAGGACGATGTGGGTCAGCACGAGCCGGGACGGGATGCGGTAGACGGCGGCCGCCTGCGAGCGGATCTCCCCGACCGACATCACCCCGTCGATGGTGTTGAAGAGGATCGGCCACACCACGCTGAAGGCGATGAGGAAGATCTTCGGGGAGTCGCCGATGCCGAAGAGGAGGAAGAACACCCCGAGCAGTGCCGGGCTCGGCAGGGAGCGGCCCAGGTGCACGAGCGGCTGGAAGAGCGCGTGCATCACCGGGAAGACGCCCAGGACGACGCCCACCGAGACGCCGATGACGATCGCCAGCGCCAGTCCCGCGAGGGCACGCGCGACGCTGGGCAGGAAGTGGTCGAAGGTGGCCTGACCGAGGAAGAGCTTGGTCGGGTCCGTCGAGAGGAACATCGAGCCCGCCGTCCGGAAGGCCTCCCAGGGCCCGGGGATGAAGTACCCGGCAGTGGCCGAGCGCGAGAGCGCCCACCACACGACCAGGAGGACCACCGGCACGAGGAGCCGGAGCCCCACGCGCACCGGGAGAGGGAGGTGCCCACGCGGCTTCGCGCGTCGGGCCGGCTCGGGCGCGGCACGCTCGAGCGTGGGCTGCAGGTGCTGAACCGTCATTGGGCCAGTCCCTTCTTCCAGTTGAAGACCTTCGCGTCGATGGCGGACATCGCCAGCGAGACGAGCACGCCGAGCACACCTGCCACGAGCGTCGCCGCGTAGACGATGTCGAGGTTGGTCGCGTTGGCGCTGTTGACGAGGACGTAGCCGCCGATACCGACACCGCCACCCACGAGCAGCTCTGCCGAGACGGCCACGATGAGGCCGATCGAGGCGGCGATCCGCACGCCGGTGAAGGCGAAGGGGAGGGCGCTCGGGAGGATGACCCGGCGCACGACCTCCCGACGCGAGAGGCCGAAGCTCTCTGCCGTCTGGATCGCCGTCGTGTCGGCCCCCTTCACGCCGTACATCGTGTTGAGCAGGATCGGCCAGACGCAGGCCAGGGACACGGTGAGGGCCAGCGGCAGCATGCCGTTGCCGAGCAGGAGCACGAGGATCGGCCCGAGGGCGATCGACGGCAGCACACGGAAGGCCTCCACCGGCAGGCCGAAGGTGATCATCGCCGCCCGGGAGGCGCCCATGGCGGCCCCGACGAGGACGCCGACGACGGAGGCGACCGCCAGACCGAGCATCCACTCGGCCAGGGTGAAGAGGACGGCCTCCCGGAAGGCCGTGTCGACGAGGAGGTCACCGATGCTGCCGAAGATCCGGCTCGGGACGGGGAGGCCCTCCTTGGTGAGGACGGTCCCCGTCAGCAGCTCCATCACCGCAGCCACCCCGACCACGCCGAGGACGCCGAGGACGATCTGACGCCGGGTCCCGAGCGGTTCACGGATGAGTCGCATGCGAGTCTCCTTTCTCGAAGGCGGTCCCGGTCCCGGGACCGCCTTCGCTGGGACTAGGACTCCTTGGGGGCCCAGACGGTCGTCTCGACGTCCAGGTCGGACTTGACGAGCTCCTGCTCCTTGAGGATGTCGATGGCCTCGCCGTAGGCCTCGTCGTCCATCTCCGAGTAGTAGGTCGGCAGCGGGAGCTTCTTGGCGAGGTCCTTGTCGAGCTGGGCGATGGACGGCAGCCACGCACGCAGCTCGTCCTCGTTCTCCTCCAGGTCGCCGCCGGCCTTGTACATCGCCGTGGCGAAGGCCGCTGCCGTGTCCGGGTTGTCGTCGAGGAACTTCTGGCTCGAGACGTAGGTGGAACCGGCAAGCCCCTTGTTCGGGCCCTCGGTGTTGTCCACGACCTGGCGCAGGCCGCCCTCACGGGCTGCCGACATGAAGGGCTCGGGCATGTAGCCGGCGTCGATGGACTTCGCCTTGACGCCGCTGATCATCTCGGGGAAGGGCACCTCTACCCACTTCGGCGAGACATCGATCCCCTTGTCCTCCGCCAGGGCGTTGAAGGTGATGTCACCCATGTTCTTCGTCGTGTTGATCCCGATCGACTTGCCGTCGAGGTCCTCCATGTCCTTGATGGGCGAGTTCTTCGGCACGAAGATCCCGATCCCGTTGTCGGCGAGGGCGCTGGTGAGCACGACCGAGCGGATCGGCAGGCCGGAGTCGACCGCCATCGCCGTACCGAAGGGGGTGGAGTTGGTGAAGTCGAGCTCGCCCGAGACGACCTTCTGCACGCCGGCGGGGCCACCCTGGACCGGCTCGATGGTCACGTCGAGCCCTTCGTCCTCGAAGAAGCCCTTCTCGTCCGCCCAGTAGAGGGCGGCGTAGTCCGCCAAGGGCAGGGAGCCCACGGTCAGCTCGCTCTTCTCCAGCGAACCGTCGGTGGCGCCCGCGCCCCCTTCGCTGTCACTGCCGCAGCCTGCCAGCAGGAGCGCTGCTCCTGCCGCACCGGCCAGCACTGCCTTGCGCGTTGTCTTCATGAGGTTCCCTCCGAGTCGGCCCAGGTGCACATCTTTGTGCTCAACTACTTGGCTAAAAACTATATTAGCGTCAGACGGGGCCGTTCGGTCAAGGGGAGGACGTCACGACTTGGACGCGCTGCGACCAGCGGTCAGAGGCGGCCGGCATCCATTTACCCCAAAGCAGTTGAGCGGTAAGGTATCTGACATCGAGGCCCCGAGGAGCAGCAATGAAGCCCGCCCCCTTTGACTACGTCGCAGCCGAATCCACGGCGGACGCGGTCAACCACTTGTCCACCACCGACCGCGAGGTCAAGGTCCTCGCGGGCGGCCAGTCGCTCATCCCCGTGTTGAACATGCGTATGTCCCGCCCGCAGGTCCTCGTCGACATCACCCGGATCGCCGACCTGCAGCAGATCGAGGTGAGTCCTGCCGGCGAGCTGCGCATCGGTGCGGCCGTGCGCCAGTCGGACGCGCTGGCCAACCCTGAGATCCGCCGTCGATGGCCGGCGGTCGCGTCCGCCATCCGACACATCGGCCACCCCCAGATCCGCAACAGCGGAACGGTCTGCGGCAGCCTCGCCCACGCCGACTCCTCGGCCGAGCTGCCCGCGGTGGCCGTCCTGCTCGATGCCGTCATCGACGTCACGAGTGCCCACGGTCGGCGCGAGGTCGCCGCCGCGGACTTCTTCCTCGGGACCTTCACCACCGACCTTGCACCGGACGAGCTGGTGACCAGCGTCCGCTTTCCCGCCCCGTCGCCCGGGGCTCGCCACGACATCACGGAGTTCACGCAGCGGCGCGGTGACTTCGCCACCGTCGGCGTCGCGACCCGGGTCAGCAGAGAGGGCGATGCCATGGCCCGAGCCCGTGCCGTCTTCTTCGGTGTCGGCAGTGCCCCGGTGCGTGTCCCCGCCGTCGAGGAGATCCTCACCGGCCGCGCCCCCTCCCACGGGGAGGACGCCGAGGTGACAAGGGCCATCGCTGCTGCGCTCACCCCACCCACCGACGTGCATGCCAGCGCAGAGCTGCGCCTCGAGCTGGCGGCCACCCTGCTGAACCGATCGATCCTGAGCGCCTGGGAGCTGTGCTGATGACCATGGATGACACACCCACACCGACCACGACTGCCACCACCCCTCGCCTCGTCGAGCCATCGGCCTGGTGCCCGGTGGACCTGACGGTCAACGGCACGACCGTGTCCGCCGAGGTGGAGTCCCGACTGCTCCTGAGCGACTTCCTGCGTGAGCGACTGGCCCTCACCGGGACCCACGTCGGATGCGAGCAGGGAGCCTGCGGGGCCTGCACCGTCCTCGTCGACGGTCGTGCCGTCCGCTCGTGCCTCACGCTCGCCGCTGCGTGCTCAGGCCGGGAGGTCACCACGGTCGAGGACCTCGCCGACGACGGCCTGCACCCCCTGCAGCGCGCCTTCCACGAGCACCACGGGCTGCAGTGCGGCTTCTGCACCCCAGGGTTCCTCATGTCGCTCGCCGAGCTGCACGACCGCGAGGGCGGCACGAGCGAGGACGAGCTCATGGACCAGCTGTGCGGCAACATCTGCCGCTGCACCGGGTACCGCGGTATCGAGCGCGCGGCGCGGCAGGCCGTGCCCGTCGTCGAGAGGGAGTCGGACGATGACTGACATGACGGACACGACCGCTGCACCCCCGCTCGTGGGGCAGTCGGTGCCGCGCGTCGAGGACGAGCGCCTGCTCCGCGGTGCCGGACGCTTCGTCGACGACATCCGACTCCCGGACGAGCTGCACGTGGCCTTCCTCCGCAGCCCGCACGCCCACGCCCGGGTGACCTCGATCGACACCTCCGCAGCCGTCACCTCGCCCGGAGTCGTCGCGGTCTACGACGGCGACTCCCTCGTCGGAGTGGTCGAGCCGCTCGTGAACATCGAGGAGGTCAGGGTCCCTCCGGGCCTTGTGGAGGGCGTCGCGCCCACGGTGAAGATCCAGCCCATGCCACCCCTGGCCCACGACGAGGTCAACTACGTCGGTCAGCCGATGGCCATGGTCGTGGCCGAGTCACGGTACCTGGCCGAGGACGCGGTCGAGCTCATCACGGTGGACTACGAGCCCCTCCCGGTCGTCATCGACCCCGAGGCGGCACTCGAGGACGGCGCACCACTCGCCCTGCTCGAGGCAGACGACAACATCGGTGTGCACGCGAAGATGGGCACCGGCGACATGGAAGCGGCCCTCGCGAACGCCCACATCGTCCTCGAGGAGACCTTCGCCTCGCAGCGCTACGTCCCCTCCCCCATGGAGACCCGCGGAATCGTCGCCACCGTCGACCCCTACTCCCGTCGCCTCACGGTGTGGTCCAACACGCAGACCCCGCACCGGGTCCGCGACCACATCGCGCACGCCATCGGCCTCTCGACCGATGACGTGACCGTCACGGCGCCCGACGTCGGCGGTGGCTTCGGCCAGAAGGGCATCCTCATCGTCGAGGAGATCCTCATCCCCTACGCCGCACACGCCCTCGGACGCACGGTCCGGTGGCAGGCCGACCGCACGGAGAACCTCACCGCGGACACCCACGCCCGCGAGCAGATCCACCACCTGACCGTCGCAGCGGACTCCGAAGGGCGACTGCTGGGTGTGCGGGACAGGTGCATCACGGCCATGGGCTGCCGCAATGTCGTCGGACTCGTCGTCGCCTACAACGCCCTGGTTCACCTCACCGGCGCCTACCGGGTGCCGGCCCAGGACCTCGAGGTCTTCGGTGCGCTGACGAACACGATGTTCACGACGCCCTACCGCGGTGCCGGTCGGCCCGAAGCGGCTCTGGCGATGGAGCGCGCCATGGACCGACTGGCGCTCCGCCTGGGCAAGGAGCCCGCTGAGGTCCGGCGGATCAACCTCCTCACGGAGGAGGACATGCCCTACTTCTCCGGCCTCCTCGACCGACGAGGACTCCCGCAGGAGATCGACTCGGGTGACTACGTGAAGATGCTCGACGTGGTCGAGGAGATGATCGACGTTCCCGCGTTCAGGAAGGAGCAGCAGCGGCTGCGGTCCGTGGGCGTCCACCGCGGTCTCGGGCTGGGGATGTACATCGAGATGTCCGGGCTGGGCCCGTTCGAGTCCGCCCGGGCCACCGTCCTCCCCTCGGGTACGGTGCGGGTCTCCACCGGGGCCCCCTCCCAGGGCCAGGGGCACGCCACGACCTTCGTCCAGGTCGCCGCCGATGCCCTGGGCGTCCCCATGGCCGACATCCGCCTCGTGGGCGGCGACACGCAAGCACTCCCGTACGGAGTGGGGACGATCGCCAGCCGCGCCATGGTCACGGCCGGCAATGCCATCGACATGGCCTCGCGCGAGCTGCGGAGCCAGATCGCGCTCGCTGCTGCGGGGCTCCACGGGGTCGACCCCTCCGACGTCGTCATCGACGACGGCAAGGTCCTCGTCACCGGGGCCCAGCCGATGACGCTGGCCGAGCTCGTGCGGGCGCTGACCAAGTCGCCGAGCGACGACCCCAGCGCCGGGCTGTCCGCCCACGCCTACTTCAAACCACCGAACTACGCCACGTCGAGCGGGTTGCACGCAGCCGTCGTCGACGTCGACGTGGCCACGGGCGCCACGACGATCCACGACTACGTCGTCGTCCACGAGGCCGGCAACATCGTCAACCCGGCAATCGCGGACGGCCAGATCATCGGCGGCGCGGTCCAGGGCATCGGAGGCGCCCTGCTGGAGCACATGAAGTACGACGCCAACGGGCAGCCGTCCACCGGCACGTACATGGACTACTTGTTGCCCACGATCGAGACGACGCCGCAGATCCGCCTCGGTGAGGTCTTCTACCCGACGCCGACGAACCGCCTCGGGGTCAAGGGACTCGGCGAAGGGGGCGCCGTGGGTCCCCAGGCCGCGATCGCCAACGCCGTCGAGGACGCCCTGCGCGAGTACGACGTCGTCATCCACTCCACCCCCGTCAACCCCGATCACATCAGAAGGCTGCTGCGCGACGCCGTGGCGCCCACGCCAGCCGAAGGACAGTGAGCCCGTGCAGATCGACCACACCCTGACCATCCACGCCCCGATGGACCGCGTCTGGCCCCTGGTGCAGAAGCCGGAGGCCGTCGTCGAGAGTCTTCCGGGGGTCACCCTCACGTCGCTGGACGGCGAGGACTTCTCCGGGAAGATGTCCGTGGGCCTCGGCCCGATGCGCCTGCAGTACGGCGGCAAGGGAACCCTGCGCTACGACGAGGCCGCACGATCGATCCACATCGAGGCCGCCGGCAGCGAGGCGCGCGGGGCCGGCAGCGCATCCGCCGTCGTCGACGTCTCCGTCCACGAGGGAGCCGAGGGTTCCACCCGACTCGACGTGTCGATCGACCTCGAGCTGCAGGGCAAGCCGGCCCAGTTCGGGCGCGGAATCCTCTCGGAGGTCGTCACCCGTCTCGCCACCCAGTTCGGCAAGAACCTCGAGCGACAGGTTCTCCAGGGCCCCGTTGGCGAGGCCCAGGCGCCACCGGCCGCCGTCGAGCCGGAGCGCACCGCCGTTCCCGCCGCCCTCTCCGCGCCTGCTCGCGCCGCTCAGTCGGTCGCACCCGGGGCCTGGGCCGGTCAGGCCGTGGGGATCCTCGCCGGAGCCCTCCTCGGAGCGGCCGTGACCAGCATCCTGGGGGCCCGGCGATCCCCGTCGGTGTCCCTGACGATCATCGGCACGGACGACCCCGCGTGGATCGATCTGGCGCGGGAGATCGCCTCGGGACGCCGTTCCTGAACGCACGCACGAGGGGGCGCCGGGTGGTTCCCGGCGCCCCCTCGTGCGTGTCACACGGGTCGGGTCACTTCTCGGCGGTCCAGTGGACGTCCGAGACCTCGAGGTCGTCCTCGACCAGGTCCTGGTCCTTGAGCATGTCGAGCGCCCTCTCCAGGCCCTCCTCGTCGAACGAGCCGTAGTAGCTCGGCAGGGGCATCTGCTCCGCCGTCTTCTCGTCCAGCTGGCTGAAGCTCGGGAGCCACTCGCGCACCTCGTCCTCCTTCGAGGCCATGTCCTCCCCGGCCTGGTACATCGCCTCCGAGAAGGCCGCCGTCGTCTCCGGGTTGTCCTTGATGAAGGCCTCGCTCGACAGGTAGCTCGCCGCGGCCAGGCCCTCGTTCGGTCCCGTCGTGAGGTCGACGACCTTGCGCAGGCCCTCGGCCCGCGCCTGCGAGGCGAAGGGCTCCGGCACGTACCCGGCCTCGACCGACTTGGCCTTGACCCCGCTCACCATCTCGGGGAAGGGGACCTCGACCCACTTCGGCGTCACCTGTGCGTCCTCGCTCTCGGCGTAGGCGGTGAAGGTGATGTCACCGATGTTCTTCGTGGTGTTGGTCCCGATGGACTTTCCGTCCAGGTCGTTGATGTCCTTGATGGGGGAGTCCTCCCGCACGTAGATCCCCATGCCGTCCTCCGCCAGTGCGCTGGTGACGACCACCGAACGGATGGGCAGACCGGAGTCGTGTGCGGTGGCGGCGACGAAGGCCGGCGAGTTGGTGAAGTCGAGCTCACCGGAGACCACCTGCTGCACACCCGCCGGACCACCCTGGACCGTCTCGATCGTCACGTCGAGACCGGCCTCCTCGAAGAAACCCTTCTCGTCAGCCCAGTACAGGGCGGCGTAGTCCGCCAGGGGAAGTGACCCGACCGTCAGCTCCGTCGTCTCCAGCTCCCCGTCCGTCGCACCGGCACCATCATCGCCGCCACAGCCCGTTGCTGTGAGCGCCGCACCCGCAATCAGAGCCGTGACTGCTGTCCGCGTCGTTCTCATGAGTTCCTCCGAGAATCCTGGCGAGCACATCTTTGTACTCAACCTTTTTGTAGTAAGTTATTTTGTGGTGAAGAGCCACTCAAGGTCAAGGGCTGACGCCCACCATTTCCACGGACAGTGCGTCACACGAACGACGAAGACGGACAAGGGAGTCCGTCGACAGGAGGACGATCATGCGGATCTCAATCATCGGTGGCGGCATCGGCGGACTCACGCTGGCCCTCGCCCTGCGCCGGGAGGGACTGGACGCCGTCGTCCACGAGCGCACGAGCGCCTTCGGTCGGGTCGGTGCCGACATCAACCTCACTCCCAATGCGGTCCGGGCCCTGGACCCGCTGGGTGTCGGTGACATCCTGCGTCGCGACGCCGCCCGCCCGCGGTACCGGATCAGCAGGGACGGGTACACCGGGGAGGAGACCTCCCGGCTGCCGATGTCCGATGCCGCCGAGGAGGCATACGGAGCGCCACAGCTGACGATCCACCGCGCGGACCTGATGACCGCTCTGGAGTCCGCCGTCGGCCCCGACGCCGTCCGTCTCGGTCACCAGCTCGAGTCCTGCGACACGACGGGCGAGGCGCTCACCCTTCGCTTTGCGGACGGGTCGACCGAGGAGGCGGACGTCGTCGTCGGCGCCGACGGGATCCACTCGGCCGTCCGCGCGAGCATCCTCGGCACCGAGCACCCCGAGTTCACGGGGACCGTCGCCTACCGGGGTGTCGTCCCCACCTCACGCATCGCGCACCTGGAGGACGTCGGCTCCTTCACGAAGTGGTGGGGCCGGGACCGGTACACGCAGATCGTCACCTTCCCCCTGACCCGCGGGGAGGAGACCTTCATCTTCGCCACCGAGCACCGGGAGAGCTGGTCGGAGGAGTCCTGGACGACTCCCGGGCGCATCGAGGACCTCCGGGCTGCCTACGCGGACTTCCACGACGATGCCCGCACGCTCCTCGACGCCTGCGACGAGGTGCTCATCTCGGCGCTCTACGTCCGCGACCCGCTGCCGACCTGGGGCAAGGACGGCGTGACCCTCATCGGGGACGCCTGCCACCCGATGATGCCCTTCATGGCCCAGGGCGCAGGCCAGGCGATCGAGGACGCCGTCGTGCTCGCGCGCAGCCTGGCCGCCCACGGGGCCCCGGACGGACTGCGGTCCTACGAGGCCCTGCGCCAGGAACGCACCGCGCAGATCCAGGTGGGTTCGCGCGGCAACGAGTGGCTCAAGGACGGCGGCAACGCGGACTGGGTCTACGCCTACGACGCCTG
Source organism: Janibacter sp. GS2 (assembly GCF_051200835.1). Classification (GTDB taxonomy): domain Bacteria; phylum Actinomycetota; class Actinomycetes; order Actinomycetales; family Dermatophilaceae; genus Janibacter. Next base: position 755,957 of record NZ_CP195161.1, on the reverse strand, counting down.
GGGCGTCTCGGTCTGAGCGACGCGTCCGCGAGGCGCTAGACCTCGCGCACCTGCTCATCGCCGTCGACCGCGAACCAGCGGTCCTCGTCCGGGACCGTGCCCTCGGGATAGGTCAGGGCGAGCTCGGCGAGCGTGGGGCGCGCCGGCTCGCGCACCTCGGGCGGGAGCATCTGCGTGATCGCGTCGAAGATCCGGTCCATGTCCCGCGGGACGGACCGGTACTTCAGGTCGACCGGCTCGCCGAAGCGCACCCTCACCTCGGGCCGGGAGAGCAGCTGGGTCATCCGCGGCAGCCGCTCCGACCGTGGCCAGACCTTCTCGGTGCCCGACAGCGCGAAGGGGATGACCGTCGCGCTGGTCAGGTGGGCCAGGCGCGCCGCGCCGGGGTAACCGGTCATGCCCGGCTCGAAGAAGTGGATGCCGCGCGGGATCGTCCCCTCGGGCATCATCGCGACGAGCTCACCGCCGGCGAGGGTGCGCACGGCGTTGGCGAAGGCACCCGGGCTGTCCGGGTCGTCGTTGAAGCGATCGACGACGATCCCGCCCATGGCCCGGGCGAAGAGCCCGAGCAGGGGCACGTCGAAGAGCTCCTTCTTGCCCAGGAAGCGCCCGGTGCGCCCGGTGCGACCCATCGCCACGAGCATCGTCGTGACGTCGAAGTACGAGCGGTGGTTGCCGACGAGGATGACCGGGCCGGTCCTGGGCACGTTCTCCTCGCCCTCGATGGTGAACTTGGCGTAGGGGAAGAACTCCGGGCGGGTGAGCGTCGTGACGATCTGCTGCAGCTCCACGCCGATGATCGGCACCTTGACGACCCCCGGCGACGTGTCGAAGTGCAGCACCGGCCAGCGGGCCACGGTGGCCAGTGCCTGCAGCCGGGGGTCGGGGTTGACCGCGCCCGGGTTGCCGACCGCCTTGAGCAGCGGCGCGTCGTAGATCGAGTCGGAGTAGGCGAAGGACTCCTCGAGGTCGATGCCCTCCTCGTCGGCCCACTCGCGTACGGCCGCCATCTTGCCCATCGACCACACGAAGTGGCCGTCATTGCGTCCGGTGAAGGCGCCGTCCTCGCCGACCTCGTACCGGGTGGCGATGACGACGTCGATGCCCAGACGCTCCGCGAAGGGCAGGATGAGGTGCTCCGGAGTCGTCGTCGCGAGGACGACGAGACGGCCGGCCTCGTGGTGCTCGTCGATGAGCATCCGCGCGAAGGGGGCGACCATCGGCTCGAGCACGTCTGCCGCGACCTCGGCGGCCTCGTCGAAGGCGTCGGCCGGGCGCCCCTTGGCCACGAGCACGGCCTGACGGGCCAGCGCGATCGAGCCGAGCGACTCCCCGAGGAGGTTGAAGTAGCCGAAGAGGAGCGACTCCCCCGGCAGTCGTGAGGTGACGACGCCCGTCTCTCGCATCGCCGCCGAGAGCGCCGGGCCCGATGCCTTGGGCAGCAGCGTGCGGTCGAGGTCGAAGAAGGCTGCGCCGGTCATACTCGGAGGCTACCCACGCAAACCCTTGGGATGAACACGAAAGCGCCCTAACGTGGGTCACATGAGCGACGACGCCAAGCAGGTTCTGACCAGCGCACAGGTCCACGACCGGGCCCCCGGGGCGTGGCGGGAGGTCGGCGGGGTCCTGCGCACGCGGCTGACCACCGACGGCTTCACCGAGGCCCTCGACCTGGTGGTGAAGATCGCCGCCGCCGCGGACGAGGCGAACCACCACCCCGACATCGACGTGCGGTACAACTGGGTCGGGCTGGGCCTGACCAGCCACGACGTCGGCGGTCTCACCTCCCGCGACATCGAGCTCGCCGGCACGATCTCGCGGATCGCCGACGACGTCGGCGCGGGAGTCACTCCCGAGGTCGGCACGCAGATGACCGTCGGCATCGACACCCCCGACGCCGGCGCGATCCGCGGCTTCTGGGCCGCCCTCACCGGCCACTCCCCGGCCGATGACGGCTCCCTGCCCAGTCCTGACGGGCAGCTGCCGGAGATCTGGTTCCAGGAGAGCGAGCTGCGCGAGGGTCGTGACCGCGTGCACCTCGACGTCTACGTGCCCCACGACCGCGCCCGCGAGCGCGTCGACGCCGTGATCGCAGCGGGTGGGCGCCTCGTCACGGACGAGTTCGCCCCGTCGTGGTGGGTGCTCGCCGACGCCGACGGCAATGTTGCGTGCGTGTGCACGGCGCAGGCCGCGCCGGAGTAACCTCCGGCGCCGGGCCTGCGTCCGGGGTCAGTGCGTGCCCTTCCCCCCGAAGGCCCGGGCGGCCTTCGTCGCGGCCGACAGGCGCCTCGCGTCCACACCGGGGCCGAGAGCCTTCAGCTGGGCGGCGGTGACCTTCGGTCCCGCCTTCATGACCCGATCGGCGGCGACGCGGGCGCTTCCGGTGTACCCGGTCCTGCCCTCGCTGCCCCAGCGCGCCAGCTGCTCACCGAGCCGCTCGGCCGTGGCGAGGTAGAAGGTCAGGGCCCCGAATCCGCCGCGGGCACCGGGCGCGCCGGCTCGCTGCCACTTCTTCCCGTCCCAGCCGAGGACGAAGCCGACCGAGTTGAACTCCGGGACGACCTTCTCGTAGGCCTTCCACCACGAGGGCGCACCGGCGAGGAGCGCTGCCCGGGCCTCCTTCTCCTGCGCGTCGTCGCGCCGCGTGTCCGGGTTCCCCTGCCCGGCGAGCACGGCCCGTCCGTCCGCGAAGCGCACGAGCCAGGCCCACTCACCGACCTCCATGACGTAGACCCAGTCGCCGTCCTCCGCCCGCGGACCGTGATCGTCGGCGACGCCGATGTCGGCCGCGGTCCACACGGCCACGTACGCGGCCCACCGGTTCCGCAGGTCCTCCGGCGAGTCGAGGTCGACCGTGGTCAGCGCACCCGTGGTGCCGCCGCCGGACGCCTCTGCGGTCGAGGACGAAGAGGGCGCATCGTCGCCGTAGTCGTAGGTGGTGGACTTCTGGTCGGCGAGGCTCGGCTCCGTCTCGTCCGAGCAGCCCGTCAGGGCGGCAGCCCCGGAGAGGCCGGCGATGGTGGTGAGCACGCTGCGGCGGGAGATCTGCTCCACGGTCCCTCCTCGATCGTCCACGCCGACGATACGTGGTGCGATCTCCACCGGCCACGCACGAGGCGTGAGAACCTTCTCCCGTGGGGACCGCACTTCGTCGACGACCTGAGAACGGCTTCATGACCGCACGCACCCGCAGGTTGGCCCCCTTCGCCGCCGTCCTGTCCCTGGGGCTCCTTGCCGCCTGCGGCAGTGGCGAGGACTCGGCATCGACGAGCCCGCCCGAGCCGGAGTCCTCGACCGTGACGGTCACCGAGACGGCTGCGCCCGAGAGGACCGACGGACCGGCCCAGCAGGAGCTGACGACGAAGCAGATCGCCGCTGCCCTGCCGACGCTCAAGGACGCGCCCAAGGGCTTCGTCAAGGACGACCGCATCGAGTCGGGGGAGGCCAGCACCCGGCAGACCGACCCCGATCGGTGCCGGGCGGTCTACCTCGACACCGACGAGATCCGCGCGTGGAAGGAGGAGCACCTCACCGCCATCGACGGCGTGCGCTACTCCGAGCCCGGCGACCGGGCCGGCCGGCCGAGTGCCTCGACCTTCATCGCCACCTACGACGAGCCCTTCCCGAAGGAGTACTTCGACGAGGCCGGCTCGATGCTCGGGAAGTGCGCGACCTTCGAGGAGAAGGGCTCGGCGAGCGGCACCTGGATCGACAAGAGGACGAGCAACATCGTCGCCCCGGTGGTCGGCGACCAGAGCTACGCCCACCGGTCCGGCGTGTTCGATCTCGACCTGACGATCGACCAGCTGTGGGTGCGCAGCGGCCACAACGTCATCAACATCCGGGTGCTCACCAGTTACTCGCGCTACTCCGACGAGACCATGTCCGACTTGGCGGACAGCGTGCTCGAGGACCTGGAGGGCTGACCCCTGCGGCGCACCAGCGCCAGCGGCAGGGTCGCGAGCGAGATCGCCGCGGCAACGAGCAGCGCCTCGGTGAAGGAGGCCCCGGCGGCGATGGCCCCGACGAGGACCGACCCCAGGCCGGTGCCGGCATCGAAGCCGACATTCCACACCGCGCTCGCCGTGCCGTAGTCCCGGCGGGAGACCGAGGACAGCGCCAGGACGAGCGTGAGGTTCTGCAACCCGCCGTAGGCCAGACCCACGCAGAGCACGCCGACGAGTAGCAGCGCCGCAGCGGTGCCCCCCTCCTGCGAGAGGGAGACGGCGACGAGCACGAGCCCGAGACCGGTGAGGAGGACGAGTGGCCACAGGAAGGTTCCCGGTCCCCAGCGGTCGGCCCAGGCGCCCATCCTCCAGCGGCTCAGGGCCGCCGCGCCCGTGAGCAGCAGCAGCGCGGAGGTGGCCAGCCAGGCCGCCCCGGCGAGGTCGCTGGAGAAGGTGATGAGCGCACCCCCCGCGAGGGTGACACCCAGGAGCAGCAGCATGGGGCGCAGGAGCGAGCGGTACACCTGCCGGCGGGAGTGCGTGACCGGCGAGTCATCCGGGACGACGATGATCGACCGCCCCGCGAGCAACGCAGGGATGCAGCCGAGGAGTGGCACAGCTCCGGCGGCGAACACCACCCCGAAGCCCACCTCCTCCGCCAGCCAGGGACCGGCCGGCATGAGGAGCACCTGGGGGACGGCGATCGCCAGCCCGTAGACCCCGACGGCTGCGCCCTGCCGTCGGGGATCGACGAGGTTGGCCACCGCGGCGCTGCCGGTGACGGTGAGGATCCCGAAGCCCAGCCCGCGCACCGCGGCGAGCGCGAGGATCAGCCGCAGGTCGTCGGAGAGCAGGTGGCCGAGCGCTGGTAGCCCGAGCAGCAGGTTGCCCACCGCCATGACCGGTCCCCACCCCCAGCGCCGGACCGCCGCCGGCACGAAGGGCTGGGTGAGCACGGTGAAGAGCATGAGCACGCCGTTGACCGCCCCGACCCCGACCGAGTCGGCTCCACCGTGGGCGGCCCAGAGCGGCGCGACGGGCATGAGCGCGGAGAACCCGGAGAACCCGGCGAGGGTCATGCCCAGGACCGCCGGCATGCCGGGGGTGCGCCACACGGGTGTGGAGGCGGAGATGACCATCCCCGCATTGTCACCGAGACGGGACACAACTGCTGCCTCGCCCTCGTCCGGACCTATCGTGGTCCCGAGGAGACGAAGGGAACATCATGGTTTTCGCACGAGCAGTCGTCCGGGGCAGCGCCGTGGTCGCCGCCCTGGCGCTGACCAGTGCCTGCCTGCCCGGCGATGGCGACGGAGGTGGTGGCGGCGGCGAGCCCGAGTCGACGGCGAAGGGGGGCCAGCAGCTCACCGAGGAGCAGGCCACGTCCGCGCTGCCGACGAAGGAGCAGCTCCCCGCAGAGCTCACCGTGGACGAGACCGAGGACTCCCCGCGCGATCCCGAGTCCACCTCCTACCCGGCCACGTGCCGCGACGTGGAGCTCGACGGCGAGGAGGGCCGAACCCTCGACACACACGTCCGGGCCAAGACCAGCCAGAACTACTCCGGAGACTTCGGCGGGGTCGTCAGCGTGACGGTCGTCAGCCACGACACCGCGGTGCCCGGCGAGCTCTTCGACGCCGCCGGGGCGGCCCAGAGCACGTGCGCCGAGTTCACGAAGATCGACAAGCAGGGCACGACGAAGTGGGCGATCGAGCCGGCGACGCTGCCCCCGATGGGCGATCGCACCTACGTCGTGGGGCTGGAGATGTTGTCGGGGGACAAGATGTTCGTCGGCGGCAAGGTCCAGCTCGCAGGAGTGTCCCTGGGTCACAACCTCGTCTACATCGTCTACAGCGCGGCTCCCGAGTCCCAGCTGTCCACCCAGGTCGTCGAGGAGATGGCCCGCACCACGGTGGACAACCTGGAGGAGCTGTGATGCGGTCCGCCCGCGTCGTCGGCGTCCTGGCCGCGCTCGCCCTGGCCGGGTGCTCGGCCCTCCCGGGTGGGGACGAGCCCACCTCACCGCCCGCCACGTCCTCCGGGTCCGAGTCGACGACGGACGAGGGTCCCGTGACCGGCGCCGGGCGTCCCCTCGACGAGGCCGAGCTGCACAGGGTCCTGCCCTCGCCCGCCGACCTCGGTCCGGACTGGGCGCACGACCCGGCCAAGACCATCTTCGAGACCGAGACCAGCGACATCTCCCCGAGCGCGTGCGCTCCCCTGCTGCTGAAGGGGCCGGAGCGCGACAAGGTGCTCTCCAGCCAGCGCGCCCGGGTCCAGGACAACTACGTCCGGGGCGAGAGCACGGTGGGCCACGGCTCCTTCATGGGGATCTGGGCCTACTCGACCGACGAGGCGATGCCCTCGCGCCTCTTCGACGACGCCGGGTCGCTCATCGGGACGTGCTCCAGCATGGAGGTCACCCAGGCCGACACCGGCTCGGTCAGCACCTACCGCAGCAGCCAGCTCCCCTTCCCCAACATGGGGGACCGGACCCTGGCGCTGCGCACGAAGATCTCGCAGAGCCTGCGCACGGTGACGATGGACTACGTCGTCATCAAGGTCGGGCACAACACCGTCTTCGTCGTCAACGGCGACTACCTCGAGGAGCCGGACACCTCGGCCACCGAGCGGGCCGCCCGTGCCGCGCTGAAGAACCTTCGGGAGAGCACGTGAGGCCCGCCCGGGCGATCGCCGTCACCACCGTCACCGCCCTCGCGGTCGCCGGGTGCGTCGGCCCCCTCGCCGGCGACGACCCGTCCTCGCCCCCTTCGTCCTCCTCCGCGTCGCAGGGCACGACCCCCAGCCCCACCCGGTCCACGGACTTCGGGCGGGCCGAGCGCGAGCTCACCGACGCCGAGGCGAAGCAGGTCCTGCCGGAGAGGCCCGCCGACGCCACGCCGAACGAGAGCGCCACCGTCAAGCAGCGGCGCACCGACCCCGAGGTCTGCATCGACCTGCTGCGTCTGGGCTGGCAGGGCCGCACCGCGAAGACGATGCGCACGGCGTATGCCGAGAGCGACTACTTCACCGACGCCGACGACCTCGAGACCTACCAGGGCTACACCCTCTCGGTCTCCTCGCACTCCTCGCCGGTCAGCCCCGGCCTGCTCAGCCGCGCCGGCGACGCCCTCGGCCAGTGCGAGGCCTTCGCCTTCACCGGCACCTCCGCGGGCAGCTCCTTCGACGACCGGATCCTCGCCGAGGGCCTGCCGGTGCGCAACATCGGCGAGCAGACCTTCGCCGTGCGACTCACGAGCTTCGTCACGCTCAAGGGCAGGACCCACCGGATCTACCTCGACCACCTCGACGTCCGCGTCGGCCACAACCTCGTGTCCGTGCGCTCGGCGAGCTACCGCGAGAGCAACGGCACCGAAGAGCTGGAGAAGAAGGCCCAGGAGATCCTCGACAACTTGGCGAAGTGAGCTGCGCACCGGCACGCCTACAGTGGGCACGTGACCATCCGCGTGGCCCTCGAGCACCGCACGAGCTACAGCTTCGCTGAGCCGGTGCAGGTGTACCCGCACACGATCCGGTTGCGGCCCGCCCCGCACTCCCGGACGCCGATCCCGAGCTACTCGCTGCGGGTGGAGCCGGCGAACCACTTCATCAACTGGCAGCAGGACCCCTTCGGGAACTGGCTGGCCCGGGTCGTCTTCCCCGAGAAGGTCGAGCGGCTCGAGATCACCGTCGACCTGCTCGCCGACATGACGGTGATCAACCCCTTCGACTTCTTCGTCGAGGACTGGGCGACGACCTTTCCCTTCGTCCTCCCGGAGCAGCTGCGGGCCGATCTGGCCCCGTACCTCCACCCCATCGGCGACGACGGGGGCACCACCGCACCGGAGGTCGTCGCCTGGCTCGAGGACCAGCTGCCCGACCTGCTGAGCGGCCCCGCGGACGCCGCGCCCGGCCGGGGCACGCCGATCGTCGACTTCGTCGTGGGCCTCAACCGGGCGATCCGCGGCAGCGTCGACTACACGGTGCGGCTCGAGGCCGGCGTGCAGACCCCGGCCCGGACCCTCCAGCGCGGCATCGGCTCGTGCCGGGACAGCGCCTGGCTGCTCGTCGCGGCACTGCGCCACCTCGGTCTCGCGGCCCGCTTCGTCTCCGGATACCTCGTCCAGCTGACCGCCGACCTCGGTGCCGTCGGTGACGGCGCCGACGGACCGGCGGAGGACTTCACCGACCTGCACGCGTGGGCCGAGGTCTACATCCCCGGCGCCGGGTGGGTCGGCCTCGACGCCACCTCCGGCCTGCTCTGCGGCGAGGGACACATCCCGCTCTCGGCCACCCCGCACCCCGCCTCGGCCGCGCCGATCACCGGGTCGACCGGGCCGGTCGAGGTCTCCTTCGACTTCGCCAACAGCGTCACCCGGCTCGCCGAGGACCCCCGGGTCACCCGACCGCTCGACGCCACGCAGTGGGCCCGGGTCGACGAGCTCGGCGAGGCCGTGGACGCGCTGCTGGCGAAGGGCGACGTGCGCCTGACGATGGCTGGTGCGCCGACCTTCGTCGCGGCCGGCGGCACGAGCGACCCCCAGTGGCACACCGCCGCGGACGGTGAGGAGAAGCAGGCGCTGGCGATGGCCCTGGCGGTCCGGCTGTCCCGGTCGGGGACGTTGCGCCACCACGGTCCGGGCCGGGGGCGCCCCGGCGTCCCGCTCCCCGGCTGGCAGATCACGCTCGCCGACCGCGCCGACGGCCTGCCCCTGTGGCACGACCCGACGCTGCTCGACTCACCATGGGGCGTCGGCCGTCTCGACTCCGGCAGTCCCGAGGCGGCCGACGCCGCCCGCGACCTCGCCACCGGCATCGCCCGTCGGCTCGGGGTCGACCCCGCCACCCCGGCCGTCGAGCACCGCGACGGACACCTCTTCGTCGTCCTCCCGGCGCTCGAGGACCTCGAGGCGGCGATCGAGCTCGTCGCCGCCATCGAGGCCGCCGCCGCCGAGCTCGGGCAGCCGGTCGTCCTCGAGGGCCATCCGCTCCCCGACGACGACCGGGTGCGCACGACGTCGGTGACGCCGGAGCCCGGGGTCATCACGGTCGGCGTCGCCCCGACCGCGTCCTGGCACGAGCTCGTCGAGCAGACCGAGTCGATCCACGAGCACGCGCGGCAGATCCACCTCGCGAGCGAGAAGTTCGACCTCAACGGGTCGCACACCCCCACCGGCGGCGGTAACCACCTGACCCTCGGTGGCGCGACCCCCGCCGACAGCCCGCTGCTGCGCCGCCCGGACCTGCTGCGTTCGCTCCTGACCTACTGGCAGCACCACCCGGCGCTGAGCTACCTCTTCTCGGGTCGCTTCATCGGCCCGAGCTCGCCGGCCCCCCGTGTGGACGAGGGCCGCCCCGACGCGCTCCACGAGCTGGAGATCGCCTTCGCCCAGATGGACCACCTCCTCGCGAGGGAGCCCGTCGAGGAGCACGGCGCCGAGCCGTGGCTCGCCGACCGGCTCCTGCGCCACCTCCTGACGGATGTCACCGGCAACTCGCACCGGTCGGAGCTGTGCATCGACGCGCTCTTCGCCCCGGGCCCGGAGCAGGGTCGGCTCGGCCTGCTCGAGATGCGTGGCCTCGAGATGCCCCCGCACCCGCGGATGGCGCTGTTGCAGGCGCTGCTCGTCCGTTCGCTCGTCGCCCGTTTCTGGGCGGAGCCCTACTCCGGTCCCTTGGTGCGCTGGGGCACCCGGTTGCACGACCGCTACCTGCTGCCGGCCTTCGTCGCCGCCGATCTGCGCGACGTCATCGAGGACGTCAACCGCTACCTCGAGTCGGCCGGCGCCGGGCGCATCGACCCCGCCTGGTTCGACTCCTTCCTCGAGTTCCGCTTCCCCCGGCTCGGGGACACGCTCGTCGGCGGCGTGGAGCTCGAGCTGCGCACGGCGCTCGAGCCGTGGCCCGTCCTCGGCGAGGCCGGCCCGACCGGCCCCGCCCGGACCGTGGACTCCTCCGTCGAGAAGCTGCAGGTGCGCGCCGTCGGCCTCGTCGAGGGACGTCACGTCGTCACGTGCAACGGCGTCCCCGTCCCGATGGCCCCCGTGGCCGAGCACGGGTGGGGTGGTCCCGTCGGGTCGAAGGGGAGCACCGGCGCCTTCGTCGGCGGCGTGCGCTATCGCGCCCGGACGTCCCCGTCGGCGCTGCACCCGACGATCGGGGTGCACGCGCCACTCGTCTTCGACCTCGTCGACCGGTGGTCGGGCCGCTCCCTCGGGGGCTTCACCCACCACGTGACCCACCCGGGCGGCGTCTCCTACGACTCCTACCCCGTCAACGCCGCTGCCGCGGAGTCGCGCCGGGCCGCACGCTTCGTCACCGACGGACACACCGGCGGTCCCATCGACGTCGCCGCGCTGCCCGACCCGCTGACCGGTCTCGGCCCGGCCGTGACGGACTTCCCGGTCACCCTCGACCTGAGACGCTTCCCGGGGACCGATGGCGGCACCGGAGACTCCTGATCGACCCCGTCCCCTCCCCGGGTCGATGTTCGAGAGTGCGCCCAGGGGCTCCGTCGGACATCGACCCGCTCAGGGGGGAGGGCCCTTGCCGCATCGGGCACGGCTTGCGAGGCTGGGCGGATGGGCACCGTGCAGAGCAGGGCCAGCGAACTCCTTCGACTCCACCACTCGGGTCAGACCCTCGTCCTCCCGACCGTCTGGGATGCCTGGTCGGCGGGGGTGGCCGCGGACGCCGGCTTCGCCGCCCTGAGCATCGGCAGCCACCCACTCGCAAACTCCCGCGGGCAGGGTGACGGCGAGGACATGAGCCTCGATGAGTCGCTCGACGGCATCCGCCGGATCTGCTCCGCGGTTGATCTCCCGGTCAGCGCCGATGTCGAGTCCGGCTATGACACGCCCGCCGGCGAGCTCGTCGAGCGGGTACTCGAAGCGGGTGCCGTCGGGATCAACGTCGAGGACACCGTGCACTCCGAAGGGAGGGTGCGCGAGGTCGCCGAGCACGCCGACTACATCGCGGCCCTGCGCCAGGCCTCGGACGACGCGGGCGTCGAGCTCGTCATCAACGCCCGCACCGACGCGCTGCTGCACGGCACGTCCCGGTTCACCGACCCGCTCGCGGAGGCCATCACCCGCATGACCGCCTGCGAGGCGGCCGGCGCCCGCAGCGCCTACCCGGTGAAGGTCCCCGACGCGGCATCACTGCGGGCGTTGCAGGCCGCCCTGTCCATCCCGGTCAACGTCACCGCCCACCCTGTCGACGGGGCGCCGTCAGGCTCGCTGGCCGAGCTGCGCGAGCTGGGGGTGCAGCGCATCACCTTCGGACCGCTGCTCCAGGCGGCGCTCACCGAGCCCCTGACGGAACTCCTCAGGCCCTGGGCTCCCTGAGGTCCTCGCTCGCGCGGGCGAGGGTCAGCGAGAAGTCGCCTGCCTCGTCGGTCCAGCTGGTGACCGGCTCCAGCCCGTGGCCTGCCAGCTCGGTGCGCAGCCCCTCCAGCCGGAACTTGCGGGAGATCTCGGTGCGCAGGTACTCCCCCTTCGCCAGGCGCCAGCGACGGCCGATGCCCGTGAAGTCCGCGTCGATGTCGCGCACCGCCCGCAGCCGCATCTCGATGCGCGAGGCCCCCTCGTCCCAGGCCGCCTCGTGCACCCAGTCCTCGCGGTGCAGCCCGGTGACCGGGACGGTGTGGTTGATGACGTCGACGAGGTTGAGGTCGAACTGCGCCGTCACTCCCGCAGCATCGTCATAGGCCGCCACGAGCCGGGCCGGGTCCTTGACCAGGTCCGCCCCGAGGAGGAAGTGGTCGCCCGGAGCGAGTGCCTGCCGCACCATCGCCAGGAAGCCGCCGCGCTCCTCCTCGGTGAAGTTGCCGATCGTCCCCCCGAGGAAGAGCAGCAGCCGCTCCCCCGCCTCGCCGACGAGCGGCGGGAGGTGGTGGAAGTCGGCGACCGCGGGCTCGACCGTGAGCGTCGGGTACTCCGCGCGCAGCTCCTCCGCGGTCTCCAGCAGGACCTCGCTGCTGATGTCCAGCGGCGCGTAGACCGCGCGACGCCCTCCGGCAGTGAGTGCGTCCAGGAGCACCCGGGTCTTCGCGGACGTCCCGGCCCCGAGCTCGTCCACGCCGTGGGCGCCGGTGATCTCGATGATCTCGGGGCTGCGCTGCTGCAGGATCTCGCGTTCGGCGCGCGTCGGGTAGTACTCCGGCAGGCCGGTGATCTCGTCGAAGAGACGACTGCCCCGCTCGTCGTAGAACCAGCGCGGGGGAAGGGACGGCGTTTCGCCCCAGAGGCCGGCGCGCAGGTCGGCCTCGAGCTCGGCACGGCTCACCGCGCGAGCCGCAGTCCGGCGAAGACCCAGCGGGAGTCCGCGGGGAAGAAGTTGCGGTAGGTCACCCGGGGGTGGTCCGGCGGCGTGACCGCCGAGGCCCCGCGCAGCACGTGCTGGTCGTTCATGAACTTGCCGTTGTACTCGCCGACCGCGCCGGGCGCGGTCTCGAAACCCGGGTAGGGCAGGTAGGCGCTGGCCGTCCACTCCCACACATCGCCGAGGCTCACCTCGCGAGCCACGCCGGGGTGGCAGCGGGACGGGTCGAGCAGGCCGCCCAGGGCCGCCTGGCCGCTCGACGCGTGGGCCTCCCACTCGTGCTCGGTGGGCAGGCGGTGACCGGCCCACCGCGCGAAGGCGTCGGCCTCGAAGAAGGAGATGTGGCAGACCGGCTCGGTCGCGACGACCGGCCGCCGGCCGGACAGGGTGAAGGTGGTCCACCCTTCGTCCTCGTCGTGGCGCCAGTAGCCGGGCGCACGCCAGCCCTCGGACTGCACCGCCGCCCACCCGTCGGAGAGCCACAGGTCCGGGCGCTCGTAGGCACCGTCGGCGATGAAGTCCTGCCACTCCGCGTTGGTGACCTGGCGGCACCCCACCTCGACGTCCTCGAGCCACACCCGGTGGCGCGGCCGCTCATTGTCGAAGGTGAAGCCCTCCTCGCCGGCACCGACGTGCGTGAGCCCGCCGGGCACGTGCGTCCAGCGAAGGGGGCCCGGTCCGGCCGTCGGGTCGGGGTCGAGCGGCCGCTCGACGTACGCCGGCTGCAGGACGTTGCCGGAGAGCAGGTGCTTCAGGTCGGTCAGGAGCAGCTCCTGGTGCTGCTCCTCGTGGTGGCAGCCGAGCTCGACGAGCGCGAGCGCCTCCTCGTCCAGCGTCCCGGCGGCGACCCGGTCCGCGACCTGCTGCTCCACGTCCTCGCGATAGGCGGCCACCTCGGCGACACCGGGCCGGGTCACCTGGCCCCGCGCGGATCGTGGGTGCCGCTCGCCGATGGCCTCGTAGTAGCTGTTGAAGAGGTAGCGGAAGGCCGGGTCCCGCGGCCGGTACCCGGGGTCCGTCCCGAGGACGAACTCCTCGAAGAACCACGTGGTGTGGGCGCGGTGCCACTTCACCGGGCTGGCCGCGGTCATCGACTGCGGTGTCTGGTCCTCGGGTCCGAGGTCCCGGGTGAGCCGGTCGGTGCGTGAGCGGACGTCGCGGAAGCGGTCGAGCAGGGCCGAGGCCTCCGGGCGAGCAGAGATGGTGGTCATGGTGTCCTCCGTGCGACGAGGTCTGACGTACCCCGCCGGGCATCGAGAGTTCGAGATCGAGCTTCGGACACCGTCGACATTACCCGGTCACAGTGACACGGTCCCGGAGTCGCCGGGCTGCGCCTGGTGGTCGCTGACGACCCCCTTCGCCAGCTCGATGACGAGGGCGGCCTTGCCCGGGGACTCCCAGTAGGAGGCCGTGTCCGCGGTGACGGTGAGCACCGTGCAGTTCGGGTCCTCGGGACCACCGGGCATGAAGGCGCTCGCCGACGCGTCCCAGAGCTCCTCCAGCAGGGCCTGGTCGTCGTTGCGCTGCGCTGCCCCGCTCAGGCTGACCCACCCGGAGTCGGAGGAGTAGGCGACGTTGACCTGGGGGTGCGCCGCGATGGCGGGCATCTTGTCCGCGTCGGCCCGGGTGAGGAAGTGCACGACCCCGGGGTCGTCGAAGTCCTGCGTCCCCATCGGCATCGAGACGAGGCGTCCCCGCTCGTCGACGTAGGTGAGGACCGCGATCCGCGTGTCCTTCATGATCTCGGTGACGAGGTCCTTGTGGTCTGCCATGTCATGACTCCTGACTGCATCGGTCTCGGTGGGGCACACCCCGTCCTACCCGCTCAGGGTCGCTCTCACACGCGGCGTACGACGGTGGTCGTCACCCGGGTCAGGGAGGGGCGCTCGGGCGTCGAGCTGAACCCGAAGCGCGGCGGTGGGGTGACGCCGGCGACCTCCCCGAGGTCGGCGCCGTCCCACGTGCCCGCGAGGTCGGTCACCGCGTGCTGGTCCCGGGCGCCGTAGTACTCGCGGCGGCCGTGACCGGCGCTGCCGCGGGTGCGCACTCCCGGAAAGACCACGCGAGCGACGGGATCGGCGACGGTCGCGAAGGTCCGGCTGCGGGCGACCGGGCCGGGTACGGCACACAGCAGCCTCCCGACCCCGGTGCGTGTCCCGATCCCCACACCCACCCGGAGGGGGCCGGCGTCGACCTCCCACCGGGCGCCGCCGTCGAGCTCCGCCACGCGTACGGGGGCGAGCACGACCTCGTCGAAGGAGTAGGTCCGCGTCACGTACTCGGCCACCCGCTCATCGGGTGCCAGCAGGATGCGCCGCTCGTCGGTCGTGGCAACCATGACATCGGTGAAGCGCCCGAGCGGCGAGCGGTGCCAGTCACCCACGACGAGACGCAGCCCGCTGCTCGACCCCGCGCCGAGGATCCGTCCGTCGAAGCGGTCGATGACGCGTCGGGTGCCCATGCGTCCATCCAACACCCCCGTCCCATTGCGCACAACTCAGTTGTGTGCAATCCTCATCGGGTGCAGACGGACCAGCAGCTCGACCAGCAGCTCTGCTTCGCCCTCTACGGAGCGGCGAAGGCAGCGACAGCGGCCTACCGCGACTCCCTCCACGAGCTCGGCCTGACCTACACCCAGTACGTCACCCTGCTCGCCCTCTGGGAGCGCGACGCCCGCACCGTCTCCGACCTGGGCGCCGACCTGCGCCTCGACAGCGGGACCCTCTCCCCCCTTCTCACGCGCTTGGCGGCCAACGGCCTCATCGAGCGTCGGCGCGAGGGGGCGGACGGGCGACAGGTGAGCATCCACCTCACCGACGCCGGTCGCGATCTCGAGAGCAGGGTCGCCGCGATCCAGCGCCGCCTGCACGATGCCGTCGACATGAGCAGTGACGAGCTGGCCACCCTGCGCCGGCTCGCGCACCGCTTCAGCGAGTCCGTCGGCGACACCACCCACCCCACCGAAGGAGCACCACGATGAAGACTCTCTACACCGCCGAGGCACTGGCCACCGGCGCCGGCCGCGACGGCCACGGCCGCAGCGCCGACGGACGCCTCGACCTCGACCTCGCCGTCCCGACGGACATGGGCGGCTCGGGCGAGGGCACCAACCCCGAGCAGCTCTTCGCCGTCGGGTACGCCGCCTGCTTCCACTCCGCGCTGCAGCTCGTCGCCAAGGAGTCGAAGGCCGACACCAGCGACTCCGCGGTCGGCTCCCGGGTGCACATCGGCCCGACCGACGACGGCGGCTTCCAGCTCTCGGTCGAGCTCGAGGTGACCCTGCCGAACGTCGAGGGCGACGCCGCCCAGCAGCTCGCCGACCGGGCCCACGAGGTCTGCCCCTACTCCAACGCCACCCGCGGCAACATCGATGTGACCGTCACGGTCACCAAGGACTGATGCACATGACCACCACTCCCACGTCCACCCGCCACTTCGTCCTCGCCTCCCGTCCGCACGGCGCGCCGACGAACGACAACTTCCGCCTGGAGACCGCAGAGGTCCCGGACCTCTCGGACGGTCAGGTCCTCGTGCGCAACGAGGTCATGTCGGTCGACCCCTACATGCGCGGCCGGATGAACGACGTGAAGTCCTATGTCCCGCCGTTCCAGATCGACGCCCCGCTCGAGGGTGGCGCCGTCGGCGAGGTCATCGCCTCGCGATCGGATGATGTCGCCGTCGGGTCACACGTCGTGCACGGCCTGGGCTGGCGCGAGCACGCGGTCCTCCCCGCGAAGGGGGCCACGGTCGTCGACACCGACATCGCCCCCGCGTCCGCCTACCTCGGCCTCCTGGGCATGCCCGGCCTGACCGCCTACGTCGGGCTCACCGCGGTCGCCGAGATGCGCGAGGGGGACACCGTCTTCATCTCCGGCGCGGCCGGCGCGGTCGGCCAGGTCGCCGGTCAGATCGCGAAGCTGCTCGGCGCAGAGCGGGTCGTCGGCTCGGCCGGGTCCGCGGAGAAGGTCGAGCGCCTGCTCGAGCTCGGCTACGACGCGGCCTTCAACTACAAGGAGAAGCCCGTGGCCGAGGGGCTGCGTGAGGTCGCCCCGGACGGCATCGACGTGTACTTCGACAATGTCGGTGGCGACCACCTCGAGGCGGCCATCTCCGCCCTTCGCCTGCACGGCCGGGTCGCCCTGTGCGGTGCGGTCTCGCAGTACAACGCCACCGAGGCCCCCGCGGGTCCGCGCAACCTCTTCCAGGCCATCGGCAAGGGCCTGACCCTGCGCGGTTTCATCGTCGGCCAGTACCCCCAGCTCGCGGCCGAGTACCGCGCGAAGGCCGCCGGGTGGCTCGCCGAGGGCCGGCTGCGCGGCGACGAGACCTTCCGCGACGGGCTCGACGGCGCCCCGCAGGCCTTCATCGACCTGCTCGAGGGGGCCAACACCGGCAAGATGCTCGTCCGCCTCTGATGAGCACCGCGCTCCTGTGGTTCCGGCGCGACCTGCGGCTGCGTGACCATCCGGCCCTGCACGAGGCCGCCGGCCGGGGCGACGTGCTGCCCCTCTTCGTCATCGACCCGTCCCTGTGGAAGCCCTCCGGCGGGGCGAAGCTCGCCTGGCTCGCCGCGACCCTGCGCAGCCTCGACGAGTCGATGGACGGGCGGCTGGTCGTGCGGCTCGGGGACCCGGCCGAGGTCGTGCCCCGGGTGGCCGCCGAGGTCGCGGCGGACTCGGTGCACGTCAGCCGTGAGAACGAGCCCTACGGCATGGCGCGGGACCACCGGGTCGTCGCGGCGCTCCGGGAGGCCGGGGTGGAGGGTGTGGCGACCGGGTCCCCGTACGCGGTCGATCCGGGCACCCTCACGACGAAGGGGGGAACCCCCTTCCGGGTGTTCACCCCCTTCGCCCGGGCCTGGCAGGAGCACGGGTGGCCGTCGGCCCTCCCGGCACCGCGCGGGGTGCGCTGGGTCGAGGCGGACAGCGACGGCCGCGTCGCGGCGATGATCGACCGGGCGATCCGGGAGTGCCCGATCGAGCTGCCCGCGGCCGGCGAGGAGGCCGCCCGACGACGGTGGGAGCGCTTCCGCGACGGGCCGCTGCAGGACTACGACGGCGACCGGGACCGGCCCGACCGGGACGGCACGTCACGGTTGTCCGCCGACCTCCACCTCGGGGTCCTGCACCCGCGGCAACTGCTGGACGACCTCGACGCCCGGACCGGTGCGGGTGTCGAGACGTACCGCACGGAGCTGGCGTGGCGGGAGTTCTACGCGGACGTGCTGCTCGCCGACCCCGAGTCGGCCTGGCGCGACCTGCGGCCGCTGGCGATCCCCTACGACGAGCCCGAGGACGCCGTGCAGGCCTGGCGCGAGGGGCGCACCGGGTACCCCTTCGTCGACGCGGGGATGCGCCAGCTGCTCACCGAGGGCTGGATGCACAACCGGGTGCGCATGGTGACCGCGAGCTTCCTCACCAAGGACCTGCACGTGTGGTGGCCCACCGGTGCCCAGCACTTCCTCGACCACCTCGTCGACGGGGACCTCGCCTCGAACAACCACGGCTGGCAGTGGGTCGCCGGGACCGGCACGGACGCCGCCCCCTACTTCCGGGTCTTCAACCCCGTCACCCAGGGCCAGCGTTTCGACCCGGACGGTGACTACGTGCGCCGGTGGGTCCCCGAGCTGGCGCACCTGCCCGGCAAGGCCGCCCACGAGCCGTGGCGGCACGCGGACGGCTACGAGCACGACTACCCGCGGCGGATCGTCGACCACGCCGAGGAGCGCAAGGTCGCCCTGGAGCGCTACGAGTCCCGATGACCCGGGTCAGGCCGAGCCCGGCCTGACCGGGAGGGTCAGCTCGGGCGGGTCCTCGGGGCCTGCTTCGCCGTCTTCTGCGGGTCGCGCTCGACGTGCTCACCGAGGGCCTCGTCGATCCTCGTGAGGACGGCGGGCTCGAGCCGCACGCCGGAGGCGACGACATTCTCCTCGACCTGCTCCGGGCGGGAGGCCCCGATGATCGCGGCGGCGACGTTGTCGTTCTGCAGCACCCAGGCGACGGCGAGCTGGGCCATCGACAGGTCCAGCTCCTCGGCGATCGGGCGCAGGCCCTGGACCGCCGTGAGCAGGGCGTCGTTGGTGACCCGGCCCTCGATCGCCTGACCGGCCTCCTCGTGGGTGGCGCGCGACCCGGCGGGCGGCGCCTGACCGGGGAGGTACTTGCCGGTGAGGATGCCCTGGGCGATCGGGCTCCACACGATCTGGGAGAGGCCGAGCTCCTCGCACGTGGGCACGACCTCGTCCTCGATGACCCGCCACAGCATCGAGTACTGCGGCTGACTGGAGACGAGGCGGATGCCGAGCTGCTGGGCCAGGGCCTGCCCCTCGCGGATCTGGTCGGCGGTCCACTCGCTGACCCCGATGTAGAGGGCCTTGCCCGAGCGGACGACGTCGGCGAAGGCCTGCATCGTCTCCTCGAGCGGGGTCTCGGTGTCGAAACGGTGTGCCTGGTAGAGGTCGACGTAGTCCGTCCTCAGGCGCGTGAGCGACCCGTCGATCGACTCCCGGATGTGCTTGGCGGACAGGCCGGAGTCGTTGTGCCCCTTGGGCCCGGTCGGCCAGTACACCTTGGTCAGGATCTCCAGCGACTCGCGCCGCTCGCCCTCGAGCGCCTCCCCGAGCACGCTCTCCGCCGCGGTGTTCGCGTAGACGTCCGCGGTGTCGAAGGTCGAGATGCCGTGGTCGAGCGCCGCACGCACGCAGGCCTTCGCCGCGTCGGCCTCGACCTGCGAGCCGTGGGTGAGCCAGTTGCCGTACGCGATCTCGCTGATCTTCAGACCGCTGTTTCCGAGGTATCGATACTCCATGTCAGGCACGCTACGCCTGCGTCGGGGTGGTCCGACAGCGGCGAGGTCAGGGCGTGACGTTGAGCTGGCGCAGCACCGTCGCCGCGAGCTCATCGTCACCGTCCACGCGCACCTCGGCCCGTGCCGGGTCGAGGCGACCGCCGGTGAGCCGCAGCCAGGTGACGTCGTCCATGTCCAGGGCGAGGTCACCCCCTTCGTCCGGAGCGAAGGGCGCGGCACGCCCGTCCTCGCCGACCCGGGCCGCGAGGACCCGGCCCTGCGGTCCGGTGACGCGGGCGACGACGCCCGTGCCCACCGGCAGCCGGCGAAGGGAGGCCGGGAAGGCCGCCGTCATGACCGCCGCCACGTGGGCTGCGCCGGTCCCCGTCGTCACGACCGCTCGTCCGGTCGCTGCGCGGACGTCCTGCTCGTGCACCCACAGGTCGATCGGTCGGTTGCGCAGCCAGGTGCCCAGGTCCCAACCGAGGTCGCCGGCGAGCCCCGGGGCGGGGGCCTTCGGGTCGCTGGTGTCGAGGTCGGCGAGCACCTCGCGGCGGCGCGCGCACGCGGTCTCGAACTCCTCGACCAGCTCGGCGACGGACCGGACCCGGCGAGCCGCGACACCGGCCTCGGTGACGGAGGAGGGCATCGGCTGGTTGCGCTGCGGGTCGACGTGGGCATGGCCGCCGCTCGGCTGCGGCATGCCCGCGGCGTCCGACTCGAGGTGCGCGAGGTGGGCGAGGACGTCGCGCACGCTCCATCCCGGCAGGGCCGGACGGTCGTGGTCCTTCGGGGTGAGCTCACGCAGGACGACGAGCACGTCCTGCGCTGCCTCGTCCCAGACGGTCAGTGGGTCCGGTCGCGTCATGCCCTCAGCCTAGGTGCGGACGGGCGGCGCCGTGGGAGCATTCTCCGGTGACCACTACACCGGACCACTCCCCCCTTCGCGCCGTGCTGCTCGGGTGCGGCGACCTCGGGACCCGGGTGGGGAGCGCCCTGGCCGCCGCCGGGCACCACGTGACCGGCGTGCGGCGCGACGTCTCCGCCCTGCCGGAGCAGATCGAGGGGCTCGCCGCCGACCTCTCGGCAGACGCCCTTCCCGACCTCCCGGCCGACCTGCTCGTCGTCGCCCTCGCACCCGACCAGCGGGACGAGGCGGGGTACCGGCACACCTACGTCGAGGCGATGCGCCGGGGGGTCGACGCCGCCCTGCGGGCCGGGATGCCACGGCGGGCGGTCCTCGTGTCGTCGACGAGCGTCTACGGCGACCTCGAGGGCGACCTCGACGAGGCGACCGAGGTGCACCCGTCGACCGGGCGGGCACGCGCGCTGCTGGAGTCCGAGGCGCTCTTCCACGACCTCGTGCCGCACGGATCGGTGCTGCGCCTGAGCGGGCTCTACGGCACCCCGGGCAGTCGTCTCGTCGCGCAGGTCAGGGCCGGCCAGAGCAAGGACCCGGGCCGGTGGACCAATCGGATCCACCGAGACGACGCGGCCGGCGCCGTCGTCCACCTGCTGACGCGACCGGAGGACCCGGCACCCCTCTACATCGGGACCGACGACGAGCCCTGTGCCGCAGGGGCGGTCAAGGACTTCGTCGCCGACGAGTTGGGGGTGGATCGACCGACTCCCACGGGCGTCACCGAGCCCGTCGGACGCCGGATGCGCAACGCCAGGCTGCGGGCGAGCGGCTTCGCGCTGCGGTACCCGACCTATCGCGAGGGGTACCGGGAGCAGCTGCGCATCGACGCGTGAGACCCGTTTGTAGGGTGAGCTCATGAACCTGCAGGAGATGCTCGACCAGGCCGCCACCGGCACCGTGCACGTCGAACCGGGATGGGGTCAGGGGCGGGCCACGTACGGCGGCCTCGTCGGCGGGTTGATGTACTCCGCACTGCGCGCCCGGATCACGGCCGAGCCCGCACCGCCGCTGCGCAGTCTCACCGTGAACTTCGTTGCGCCGGTCACGCCCGGCGAGGCCACCGCCGACGCGCGGATCCTGCGTGCCGGGTCGAGCGCGACCCAGGGGATGGTGACCTTGCACCAGGGCGACGCGGTCGTCGCGGTGGCCCTCGCGACCTTCGGGGCCCCGCGGACATCGGTCGTGACGGTCCCGCCCTCTGCCGTGCAGATGCCCCAGCTGGCCGCGCCCGAGACCCTCGAGCCCTTCCCGTACATCCCGGGATCGACGCCGGACTTCTTCCAGCACGTCGAGCTGCGCCTGGCCGACGGGAGTCCCCCCTTCTCGGCGGCGGACACCTCGCACATGACCGGCTGGATGCGCTTCCGGGAGGCACCGGAGACCTTCGACGTGCGGCACTTCGTGAGCATCGCCGATGCCTGGCCGCCGGCGGTCATCCAGATGCTCCCGTCGCCCGCGCCGGGCAGCAGCCTGACGTGGACGCTGGAGATCCTCGACGACGTCGCGGCCGCGCCCGAGACCCACTGGGCCTACGCCGTGCACACCGACCAGGCCGGGGACGGGTACGCGCACACCGATGCCCGGATCTGGCGGCCGGACGGGACGCTCGTGGCGATCAGCCGTCAGACGGTGTCGATCTTCGGCTGAGCGGCAGCGCCCGCTGACGGCCGGGCTACCCCGTGGTGGCCGGGAAACCCGTGGGCGCCCGGGCCACGACCCGGTCCGCTCGGGTTTTCCCGGTCAGGCGAGGCTCTCCCGGTCGGGCCTGCTCATGACGATGCCCCGCACGCGTTCGGGTACGGGGCATCGTCAGTGCGCAGGAGGGTCAGCGGTTGCGACCCGAGCTGCTCGAGGAGAAGGCGACGACGCTGCCGCCGCCGCGCGAGCCACCCTGGCGACCGGAGCCGCCCTGGCCGCCGGAGCGACGGGAGCCGCCACCCGAGCCGGCACGGCTCTGTCCGCCGGAGCCGCCACCGTTGCGGTTGCGTCCGGCGCCACCGCGCTCACCGCGTCCACCCTGGCCGCCGGAGCCGCCACGGCCCTGACCGCTGCGGCCGCCGTTGCGCGAGCCGCCCTTGCCGCCGCCACCCTGCTGCTGGGGTGCCGCGGTGACGAAGCCACCGGGGTAGGCACGCTCACCGGGAGCGAGCTGCGCGAGGAGCTCGTGTCCGGAGGAGACCTTCGTCGTGGTCGGCTTGATGCCGGCCTTGCGGGTGAGGTCACGCACGTCGCGGACCTGCTCGTCGGTCATGAGCGTGACCACGGTGCCCTCGGCGCCGGCGCGGGCCGTGCGACCGGAGCGGTGCAGGTAGGCCTTGTGCTCGACCGGCGGGTCGGCGTGGATGACGAGCGAGACGTCGTCGACGTGGATGCCACGGGCCGCGATGTCGGTGGCGACGAGGGTCTGCGCCGCGCCGGAGTGGAAGGCCTCCATCGTCCGGGTGCGCGCGCCCTGACTGAGGTTGCCGTGCAGCTCGACTGCCGGGACGCCGCTCGCGTTGAGCTGGCGGGCGATGCGCTTGGCGCGGTGCTTGGTCCGGGTGAAGACGACCTTGCGGCCGGGGGCGGCGACGAGGTCGGTGAGCACCGGGAGGTGCTGCGTGGACTGGATGTGCAGCACGTGGTGGGTCATCTGCGAGACCGGCGACTGCGCCGAGTCGGCCTCGTGGGTGACCGGGTTGTGCAGGTAGCGCTTGACGATCTGGTTGATCGCGCCGTCGAGCGTGGCCGAGAAGAGCATCCGCTGGCTGTTCTGCGGGGTCCTGTCGAGGATCCGCTTGACGCTCGGGAGGAAGCCGAGGTCGGCCATGTGGTCGGCCTCGTCGAGGACGGTCACCTCGATGTTGTCGAGCTGGATGTGGCCCTGCTGCATGAGGTCCTCCAGGCGCCCGGGGCAGGCGACGACGATGTCGACGCCCTTCGCGATGGCGGTCACCTGCGGGTTCTGGCCGACGCCACCGAAGACGGTGCGGCTGTTGAGCCCGACCGTGGCGGCCAGGGGGGTGAGCGCGTCGTCGAGCTGGGTCGCCAGCTCGCGTGTCGGCGCGAGGATCAGCGCACGGGGACGCTTGCTCTGGCGACGCGTGCCGCTCGCCGTGAGGCGGGCGAGCATCGGCAGGACGAAGGCGTAGGTCTTGCCCGACCCGGTGCGCCCGCGGCCGAGGATGTCGCGCCCGGCGAGGGAGTCCGGCAGCGTCGCTGCCTGGATCGGTGTGGGCACGGTGATCCCGTCCTTCTCCAGGACGGAGGTCAGGACGGAGGGCACGCCGAGGTCGGCGAAGGTGGTGGTCACGAAGGGGGTGCTCCTTAACGGAGTCATGATGCTTCGGTTCTGCCCGGCGCGGTCCGAACGAGGCGGTCGCGGCGCATTGGCATCGGTGCAAGAAAGAGGCAGCTCGCTGCAGAACTGGGCGGCTGCTTCGTCAAGTGTAGCGGTCGGCGGCGGCTGTTCTGACCACGGGCGGAAGTCAGCCGCACTTCGTATCGTCAGCAGCAGTACGAGCTACGGCTGACGATACGAAGTGCTGCCTGCAGTAGTTCGTAGCGGGCGCGGTGGATCAGATGACGCCCTGCGCCACCATCGCGTCGGCGACCTTGATGTAGCCGGCGAGGTTGGCGCCCATGACGTAATCACCGGGCTGGTCGAACTCCTCGGCGGTCTCGACACAGTTGCGGTGGATGTCCCGCATGATGTCCTCGAGCCGGGCCTCGGTCTCGTCGAAGCCCCACGAGTCGCGGCTGGCGTTCTGCTGCATCTCCAGGGCGGAGGTGGCCACGCCTCCGGCGTTGGAGGCCTTTCCCGGCGCGAAGAGGACATCGGCCCCGCGGAAGGCGTCGATCGCCGTTGGGACGCACGGCATGTTGGCGCCCTCGGCGATGAGCTCCACACCGTTCTTCACGAGCGTGAGCCCGTGCTCCTCGGAGAGCTCGTTCTGCGTGGCGCAGGGCAGCGCGACGTCACAGGGGACGTCCCAGATGCTCCCGTCGCTGATGTGGCGGACGGGGCCCCCCTTCGCCTCGGCGTAGTCGGTGAGGCGACCTCGCGCGACCTCCTTGGTCTCCTGGAGGAGCTGGAGGTCGATGCCGGCCTCGTCGACGATGTACCCGCCGGAGTCGGAGACCGCGATGACGGTGCCGCCGAGCTGGTGGACCTTCTCCACGGCGTAGATCGCGACATTTCCGGAGCCGGAGACGACGACCTTCTTGCCCTCGAGCGTGGCGCCCTTCTCCTTGAGCATCTCCTGCGCGAAGAAGACCGTGCCGTAGCCGGTGGCCTCCGTGCGCACCTGCGAGCCACCCCAGGACAGGCCCTTGCCGGTGAGCACACCTGACTCGTAGCTGTTGGTGATGCGCTTGTACTGGCCGAAGAGGTAGCCCAGCTCGCGTCCACCGACACCGATGTCTCCCGCCGGGACGTCGGTGTACTCGCCGATGTGGCGGTACAGCTCGGTCATGAAGGACTGGCAGAAGCGCATGATCTCGCTGTCGGACTTGCCCTTGGGGTCGAAGTCGGAGCCGCCCTTCCCGCCACCGATGGGCATGCCGGTCAGGGAGTTCTTGAAGACCTGCTCGAAGCCGAGGAACTTGATGATCGAGAGGTTGACGCTGGGGTGGAAGCGCAGACCGCCCTTGTACGGGCCGAGCGCGGAGTTGAACTCGACGCGGAAGCCACGGTTGATCTGGACCTCACCGTCGTCGGTGGTCCACGGGACGCGGAAGATGATCTGGCGCTCCGGCTCGCAGACCCGCTGGAGGATCGACCACTGGGCGTACTCGGGGACGCGGCCGGCGATCGGGGACAGGGACTGCATCACCTCGTAGACGGCCTGGTGGAACTCCTTCTCACCGGGGTTGCGGGCGATGACCTCGTCGAAATGGTCCTGGAAGAGGGGGTGGAGCGCGGTCGCGGACAAGCTGGGCCTCCGTCGTCGTTCGGGCAGTGGTCTGCGGGTCACGGTAACCGGCGCACGGCGCCACCGACCTCGCTGTCCCGTGGGTGAGAACCGAGTCACACCAGCATTTCAGGCGAAGGGAGGCTGTCGCCGGGCCGTGGCAGGCTGGTCTCATGAGCACCCATGTGACCCGCCAAGGCGACCCGGACCGCTTCGAGATCACCGCCGACGACGCCGTGGCCGGCTTCACGCAGTTCCTCGACCGCGGCGAGCGACGCGTGTTCTTCCACACGGAGATCGACGAGGAGTTCGGTGGCCGCGGGCTGGCCGGGATCCTCGTCGATGAGGCGGTCGCCGCGACCCGCGCCGAGGGCAGGACGATCGTCCCGGTCTGCTCCTACGTCAAGACGTGGCTGGGCACACACCCGGAGCACGAGGACATCACCGCCCAGCCGACGCCGGACGACCTCGCCGCCCTCCGCGGCTGAGCCCGCCGAGCCCACCCGTGCGCGTCGCCACCTTCAACATCAACGGCATCCGAGCGGCCCAGCGTCGTGGCTTCGAGTCCTGGCTCGCCGAGCGCGACCCGGACGTCGTCGCGCTGCAGGAGGTGCGGTGCCGGCCCGAGCAGCTCCCCAGCGGCGTCTTCGGGTCCCACCACCTCACCTACGCGCCGGGGCGGCTCGCCGGCCGCAACGGCGTCGCCGTGCTCACCCGCAGTCGTCCCGACGCCGTGCGCACCTGGGACGGGGAGGTGCTCATGCGCGCTCCCGGCGAGGAGCACACCCACACCGAGCCCGCGCCGCCGGGGACGATGGCCCGCGGGCTGTCCCCCTTCGCCTCCGAGGGGCGCTACGTCGAGGTGGACATCGACGGCACCGGGGACGCCCCGCCGCTGACCGTCGCCTCCCTGTACCTGCCGAAGGGAGGCCTGCCCGCCCACCTGCAGAAGTCCGGCGGGCGCGAGGAGCCGGACGGCGGGGCGAAGTACGAGCGGAAGATGGGCTTCCTCGCCGCCTTCGCCCGGCAGCTCGACCGCTCCCGCAAGGCGGCCGGGGCGGCCGGTCGGGAGTTCGTGCTCCTCGGCGACCTCAACGTCGCCCACAGCGAGCAGGACCTGACGAACTGGCGCGCCAACCGCAGATCCGAGGGTTTCCTGCCCGAGGAGCGCGAGTGGTTCTCCTCGATCACCTCCCCCCGCACGCTCATCGACGTCGTGCGCCGCGTCCACCCCGAGGAGACCGGTCCCATGTCCTGGTGGTCGTGGATGGGCGGCGCCTTCGACCGCGACACCGGCTGGCGGATCGACTACCAGCTCGCCTCCCCCGCTCTGGCGAAGCGCGCGGTGACAGCCGGGACCGACCGGCCGGCCAGCGCACCGGAGCGGGTGAGCGACCACGCTGCCGTCGTCGTCGACTACGCGGACGCCTGATCCCGGCGCCGGGTCGATGTACCCGCGAGTGCCTGGACGCCCGCAGGTACATCGACCCACGACCGCGTGACCTCGCTACGGTGGTGCCCATGAGCGACCTCACCGTGCTGCACAACCCGAAGTGCTCGACCTCCCGCGCCGCCCTCGAGACCGCCGAGTCCGCGGGCGTGCAGGCGCAGGTCGTCCAGTACCTCAAGGAGCCTCTCGACGAGGCGGCCCTGCGCCAGCTCATCGGCAGGCTCGAGGACGAGCCGAGCGACCTCGTGCGACGCGACTCCTTCTTCGCCGACCAGGGCCTGACCGACGCGGACGTCGCAACGGTCGACCAGGTGGTCGCGGTGCTCCTCGAGCACCCGCGCCTGATGCAGCGTCCCGTCCTCGTCAAGGGCGAGCGCGCGATCATCGGCCGCCCCAAGGACCGGGTCGCCCCCTTCGTCGCCGGCTGACCCGCCGCGGCTGAGCCAGGAGCGCCGATGTTTCTCGGGTGACCCGAGAATCATCGGCTTCGCAAGGGTTTCTTACTCTTGCGAAGGAGGGGTCTTCCGGGTCACCCGATAAACCGGTGACACCCGCTCAGACCGTGAGCTCGCCCATCTCCTCCCAGCCGTCGCCCTCGACGGTGCGGCTGATGATGCGCGGGGTCTCGGCGAGGGCCGGCTTCATCGTCTCCAGTCCCTTGGCGAAGTGGTCGCTCGTCACGTGCGCCTCGCCCGCGTCGTCCTGGAAGGCCTCGACGAGGACCCACTCGTCGTCCACCTCGATGCTGCGGCTCCACTCGAAGAAGATGTTGCCCGGCTCGGCGCGGGCCGCCTCGGTGAACTCCCGGACGAGCTCGGGCCACCCCTGCGTCCACTCGGGTCGGGTCCGGAACTTCACGACGATGAGGATCATGTCCTCACGGTAACGCCCGGCGCAGCGCCCCGTGGCGGAGCAGATCGCTCGCGGCGGTCTGCACGAGCGAGCGTGCCTGCGGATGCTCCCCGAGCTCCGCGACGACGGCAGCGGCGAGCTCGTCGACGCGGCGCCCCGGCGCGACCGCGGCACGCCACAGGATCGCTCCCGGACCGGCCAGGCGAAGGGGGCGCGGCCCCGCCAGCACGAGCACCTCACCCTCAGCGGCGATCGCGTCCGACCAGTGACCGCGGACGAGCACATCGGTGTCGGCGACCGCCTCGCCGCCGTCGTCGCCCTCGCCGCCGTCCTCGCCCAGCGCGCCCGCCACGTACTCCAGACGCTGCGAGCCGACCGGCGGCACGTGCTCCCACGTCGGGGCATCCGGGCTCTCGCGCCCGAGGTGGGCGAGCACGAGGTCGTGGCAGGAGGCGATCTCGGCATACCGCAGTCGCGCCGGGGCGCCCCCGGCGGTGGCCGCCCGGGCCAGCCGGTCCAGCCCGTCGGGAAGCAGCCAGGTCGACGAGGTCTCGGGGAGGATGGCGAGGATCTGGTCGATGACGCCGACCGTCTCGATCGACGGCTCGGCCAGCTGCGGATCGCGGGTCAGGGTGAGCAGTCGGCCCAGCCACGGCGCGGGGGGCGTCGGGCCCAACCCGATCTCCTCGGGCGACGGCTCCTCCTTGTGGAAGGGACGCTCCGGGTCGGTGACGAGCGACGGGGGCTTCGGGTGCGGCGCGATCCGGTGGTCCTCCAGGAGGATGACCGACTCGTCGGAGACGTACCCGAGGCGCTGGCCGAGCACCCGGGCCGCGGTCGACTTGCCCCCTCCGGAGGGGGCGACGAGCACGAGGGAGCGTCCGTGCTCGTCGGCGAGCGCGGCCGCGTGCAGCAGGGTGGCCCGGCCGGTGAGCCGGGTCAGGCCGCGACGGGTCAGCTCACGCGACAGGTCGTACGCGGCGGCGGAGGTCCGCGCGGTGATCGTCATGGGGTCCTCGTCGAGGACGACCGTGGTCGAGGCCGCGAGGTCACGGCACCGCTGCCAGCGGGCGGACATCTCCCGGGCCGCGGACACCTCGAGGGCGGACACGTCCAGCACCCAGCGGCACCCCATCGTCACCAGGTCCAGGTGACGGTCGCTCCCCTTCGCATGGTCACTCACGGGGACATCCTCCCCTAGGCTCGGGGCCATGCCGCGACCGCACGCAGCCGCGATCATCGAGGACGCCTGGCACCGTCAGGTGTCCGGCGTCATGCGCCGACGGGGGTGGGGCACGCGCGTGCTGACGTTCACCGGTTACGGGAGCGCCGAGCGCGTCCGCGTGCTCGGCCGCGTCCTCATGACCCGCCGTCCCTACGCGCCGGCCGGGGCCGATGCCCGCGCCACCTGGCTGGAGCTGCGCACGGCCGACAGCGAGCGAAGGGGGTGGCGCTTCTTCTTCGCCACCCCGGCCAGCGGCGAGCCGGTCACCGTGACGATCGGCGAGCAGGAGTTCCGCACCCGCGCGGACCGC
The DNA here is from genome assembly GCF_051200835.1 of Janibacter sp. GS2. Classification (GTDB taxonomy): domain Bacteria; phylum Actinomycetota; class Actinomycetes; order Actinomycetales; family Dermatophilaceae; genus Janibacter. Next base: position 727,251 of record NZ_CP195161.1, on the reverse strand, counting down.
TCCGGGGTGCTCGACCTGACGATCACCGGCCACGGCCTCGAGCCGGGCTGGCACGACGTGCAGATCTCCTCGCCGCGCGCCGCGGACACGACCGCCGCCGTCTTCGTCGTCGACCCCGAGCAGACCTTCGGGATCATCTCGGACATCGACGACACGATCATCACCACGACGATGCCGCGGCCGATGATCGCGGCCTACAACACCTTCTTCCGGCACGAGGGGACGCGTCGCCCGGTCCCGGGCATGGCGACGATGTACCGCGCGCTGCTCTCCGAGCACCCCGGCGCCCCGATCGTCTACGTCTCCACCGGTGCGTGGAACGCGGTGCCGCCGCTGACGCGCTTCATGCGGCGCTCCGGCTATCCGCTCGGTCCGCTGCTCATGACCGACTGGGGACCGACCAACACCGGGTGGTTCCGCTCGGGTCAGGACCACAAGCGCGCCTGCCTGCACCGGCTCGCCCGTGAGCTCCCCGAGGTGCGGTGGGTGCTCATCGGCGACGACGGGCAGCACGACCCGAGCCTGTACGGGGAGTTCGCCGAGCAGCGCCCGGACCGGGTGCGCGCCATCGGGATCCGGGTGCTCACCGCCACCGAGCAACTGCTGAGCCACTTCACGCCCATCGCGACCGACGACTACGAGCAGCACGTGGGTGTCGAGCTGCCGGTCTGCCGGGCCGAGGACGGCTACACGATGTTCGAGCAGATGCGTCAGGCCCTGGGCATGCCGGCACCGGAGCGCGGGGATGCCTGAGCTGCCGGAGGTCCAGGCGCTCGTCGACTTCCTCGACGAGCGCCTGGCAGGGCTCGCGGTCGAGACCCTCGAGCTGGCCTCCTTCTCGGTGCTCAAGACCTTCGACCCACCACCGCAGTCGCTCGAGGGGGCGCCCGTCGACGGGGTGCACCGCCACGGCAAGTTCCTCGACATCGACTGCGACGGGACGCACCTGGTGTTCCACCTCGCCCGCGCCGGGTGGCTGCGGTTCAGCGAGGAGCTGCCCCGCACGATGCTGCGACCGGGCAAGTCCCCCATCGCGCTGCGGCTGCGCCTGTCCGACGGCTCGGGCTTCGTCCTCACGGAGGCGGGGACGAAGAAGAGCCTTGCCGCCTACCTCGTGCGTGACCTCGCGGAGGTCCCCGGGGTCGCCCGGCTCGGCCCGGACCCGCTCTCGGACGACTTCACCCGCGCGGTCTTCGGCGAGCTGCTCGCCGAGCGCTCCGCCCAGGTCAAGGGGGTGCTGCGCGACCAGAGCATCATCGCCGGGGTGGGCAATGCCTACTCCGACGAGATCCTGCACGTGGCGCGGCTCTCCCCCTTCGCCCTCGCCGCGCGGCTCACCGACACCGAGGTGGACGCCCTCTACGAGGCCCTGCGCACGACCCTGCAGCGGGCCGTGGAGACCGCCTCGGGGAAGCCCGCCGCGCAGCTGAAGGACGCCAAGCGCGCCGGGATGCGGGTCCACGGACGCACCGGTGAGGAGTGCCCGGTCTGCGGTGACGTCGTGCGCGAGGTGAGCTTCGCCGACTCCTCGCTGCAGTACTGCGCCACCTGCCAGACCGGCGGCAAGCCCCTCGCCGACCGCCGCACGAGCAAGTTCCTCAAGTAGCGGGCCACCCTCAGCTCGGGTCGATCGAGACCGAGCCCACCCCGGCCTCGACGCGGATGCTCCGCTCCGACGCGGGGTCGTGGCCGATGGTGTTGCGTGCCTCCGAGGCGCCGGTCGTGTCGACGCGGTAGCCGACCGAGGACGGCACCCCGACCCGGACGTCGCCGACGCCGAGGGTGAGGTCCACCGCGCGGGGCGGCTCGACGGCCTCGTAGACCACCTCACCGACGCCCATCTCGACGCTCACCCGGTCGCTCGCGGCCCCGGTGATCGAGACCTCCCCGACCCCGGCCTCGACATCGATGTCGCCGGAGACCTCCTCGACGTCGATCGAGCCGACACCGCTCTCGACGCTCACGTCGGTCCCGGCGGGCACGACGACGAGCCAGTCGGTGCTGCAGATCGCGCCGACCGCCCGGGCGGAGCAACTCGACTTCAGCTGCGCCACACCGTCCCTCGTGCCCACGGAGGTGGACGGACGCCACAGTCCCCAGGTGCTGGTCGTGACGGCCTTCGGCGCCTCACCGGGCTCGGCGGCCCGGATCCGCACCTCGCCCACGTGCCCGGACAGCTCGAGCGCCGTCACGGCCGGTAGGGCCTGCTCGCTCGTCTCGGACTGCTTGAGCATCGGGCCGACGAGGGCGATCCCGGCCGCGACGACGAGCACCACCGTGACGATCGCGGCGATGACCCGGATCGGTCCGGACGGGGTGCGCGAGGCCGGGGCCTCGGCGGCGGCCCGCGCGGCCTCCACGCGGTGGGCCTCGCGCGCGACCCACGCATCGTGGGCGTAGCGGTCGCGCAGGCCCGGGTCGTCGGGCTCGCCCGGGCGGGTGGTCATCGGGGTGGGGGTCATCGTCTCAGTCCTCCTGGTCGAGCCAGCGGAGCACGGCGAGCACGCGTCGGTGGTCGCCGTCGGCCGGGGGCAGGCCGAGCTTGGTGAAGATCGAGGTCACGTGCTTCTCCACGGCACCGTCGGAGACGTAGAGCTCCTTGCCGATGGCGGAGTTCGTCCGTCCCTGGGCCATGAGGTCGAGGACCTCCCGCTCCCGCGCGGTGAGCGCGGCCAGCGGGTCGGCGTGCCGCGCGCGGGTGAGCAGCTGGGTGACGACCTCGGGGTCGAGCACGGTGCCTCCCGCGGCCACGTCGCGCAGCGCGGCGAGGAAGTCGCCGGTGTCGGCGACGCGGTCCTTCAGGAGGTACCCGACCCCCTTCGAGCGGGAGGCCACGAGCTCGGTGGCGTACTGCTCCTCGACGTACTGGCTGAGGACCATCACCGCCGTCTCGGGGTGCTGCTCGCGCACCCGCAGCGCCGCGACGATCCCCTCGGAGGTGAAGGTCGGGGGCATCCGCACGTCGACGACGACGAGGTCGGGTCGGTGCTCGTCGACGGCGGCCAGGAAGGTCTCCGCGTCCGGGCAGGCGGCCGCGACGTCGAAGCCGGCGGAGGCGAGCAGGCGCACGATCCCGTCGCGCAGGAGGACCGAGTCCTCGGCGAGCACGACCCTGGTCGTGGGCTGGCGGGTCTGGTCGGTCATCGCAGGCTCCTACCGGTGCGAAGGGGGAGGGTGGCGGTCAGGCGGGTCGGTCCGCCGGACGGGGACTCGACGTCGAGCGTCCCGTCGACCGCGGTGACCCGCTGGCGCAGCCCGGTCAGGCCGGTGCCCCGGCTGGAGTCGACGCCCCCTCGCCCGTCGTCGCTGACGACCACGGTGACGCGTTCGTCGCCACGGGTCACCCTGACCTCGGCGTGCTCGGCCCGCGAGTGCTTGGCGACATTGGTCAGGGCCTCGCTGACGACGAAGTAGGTGATCGCCTCGGTCGTCGGATCGAGGCGCCCGATCTCACGCACGTCGACGGAGACCGGGACGGCGGAGCGGGCCGCGAGCGCCGGCAGGGCCGCCTCGAGGCCACGGTCGGCGAGGATCGGGGGCACGATGCCGCGGGCGACGTGCCGCATCTCGACGATGGCCTCCTTGGCCGAGCGGTGCGCCTCGTCGACGAGGTCCGCGGCGGACGCGGGGTCGTCGTCGATGGCCTGCTTGGCCATACCGAGGGTCATCGCGATCGAGACCAGGCGCTGCTGGGGTCCGTCGTGCAGGTCGCGCTCGATCCGGCGCCGCTCGGCCTCGACCGAGTCGACGGCCTCGCGGCGGGTGTCGGTCAGGGTGTCGACCCGGGCGCTGAGGTGCTCGACGACCTTGCGCTCGTCCCGGCCGAGCAACCACCGGGCGAACATCACGTCGACCGAGGTCAGCAGCTGCGCGATCAGCGGCATGAGCAGCAGGATGACGAGCGCGACCGACCAGGCGATCGCGAACGGCATCGTGCCGTCGACGGGCACGAACCCGAAGAGGGTGATCCCGTCGTCCGGGATCCGGCTGCCGAGCAGGGGCGCCCCGAGCATGAGCAGCGTCTGGGCGAGCAGGACGAGTGTGAACCAGCCGGTGAGTGCGCCCCAGACCGAGTGGAGGAAGAGGTAGGCGACGCTGCGCCACGAGTGCTGGTCGATGAGCAGCCGGCGCCACAGCGGCTGGGCACGCTTCGCGGGCGGGTCCACCCGGCGGCCGGACAGTCCGACGATCCGGTGGCGCTCCGCGTGGCCGATGACCCCGCAGAGCCACACGAGCGGCACGAGGAGGATCAGACCCAGGCCGCCGGCGCTGATGAGCACGACGGCCATGAGGATCAGGACCACGAGGACCATCGCCACCGTCGAGGTCACCACGCTGGTCACGAGGAGCAGCACGCTCCCCCAGCCCGCCAGCCAGCGTCGGGGGAGGCTGAGCCTGCCCAGGGGTGGAGTCATCGTCTGCGTGGTCACAGGACCAACCTAGGGAGACGAAGGGGGCGGCGTCTGCCGTGTCCTCCCCCGACCCGACGGGGGGATGACCCCCCTTCGCCCCCGGTGGTCAGGCGTAGGAGCGGGCGATCTCCACCGACTGCGAGACGTAACCGCCACCGAAGAGCACGGCGTGGAGCATCACGGGGAAGAGCTGGTGGAGCCCGACGCGCTCCTGCCATCCGTCGGCCAGCGGAGCCGCCTCGTCGTAGGCGGCGATGATCCGGGCGATGTGCGGCGCGGTGAAGAGGAGCAGCATCGCCAGGTCGGTCTCGGCGTGGCCACCGTGCGCGGCCGGGTCGATGAGGACGGCTCCCGCGCGGGTCCACAGGATGTTGCCGGCCCACAGGTCACCGTGGATCCGGGCGGGCGGGCGCCCGTCGTCGAACTCACCGGACTCGAGTCGGGCAGCGACCCGCTCGAAGGCGTCGCCCTCCTGGGCCCACAGCCCGTTGCCCTGGCCGATGCGCAACAGGTGGCGGATGCGCTGCTCGGCGTAGAGGGCACCCCAGGTCGCACTCGGCTCCAGGGGCATGGGCAGCGGCGAGTCCGCCGGCCCGACGAAGCCGTGGCTGCTCCAGCGTGCCGGCGGGGCACCGAAGGCCGGCGCACCGGCCGCGTGGGTCCGCGCGAGCGCGACGCCGAACTCGTCCGCCTGGACATTGGTCGAGGGCGCCGGGTCGTACTGGAGCAGGTCGATGTGGTCGACGTCGACGTCCTGCAGCTCGGCGACGGAGGCGCCGCCCTCGACCTCGGCGAGCCACAGCAGTCCCGCGGCCTCCCAGGAGGAGTACCCGCGGGGGGCGGCGGAGGTGTCCTTGCGGTAGGTGCGTGGCGGCTTCACGCGCTCAAGCCTGCCGCACCGACCGCGCGAGGACGAAGGGGGACCCTCAGCGCACGCGAGGCAGGGTCCCGGTCTCGTCGATCGGCGCAGCAGTCGCGCGGGAGCCGACCTGGATCGGCCCGGTCGCCCCGGCGGAGGTCTTGCCCTCACCGGCGATCGCGACGGCCACGGCGTCGGCGACATCGGCGTGGAAGACGCTCGGGATGATGTAGGAGGGGTTGATCTCCTCGTCCTTGACGACCCCGGCGATGGCATCCGCCGCCCGGATGAGCATGGCCACGGTGATGTCCTCCGCGTGGGCGTCGAGCAGGCCGCGGAAGACCCCGGGGAAGGCGAGGACGTTGTTGATCTGGTTGGGGTAGTCGCTGCGACCGGAGGCGACGACCTTGGCGTACTGGGCGGCCTCGGCCGGGTCGATCTCCGGGTCCGGGTTGGCCAGGGCGAAGACGATCGGGTCCTCGCTCATGTGGTCGCGGATCCACTCAGCCTTGAGCAGGTTCGGCGCGGAGACGCCGATGAAGACGTCCGCGCCCTCCAGTCCGTCCGGCAGGTCGCCGCGGACCCGGCGGGGGTTGGTGCGCTGGGCGAGCTCGAGCTTGGCACCGGAGAGGCGCTCGTCGTCCGCGGAGAGCAGGCCCTCGCGGTCGTAGACGACGACGTCGTTGGCGCCGGCGGCGAGCAGCAGCGTGACGATGGCCGAGCCGGCGGCGCCGCCCCCGGCGACGACGATCCGCGACTCCTCGAGCCACTTGCCGACGACGCGGAGGGCATTGCGCAGGGCCGCGAGGACGACGATGGCCGTGCCGTGCTGGTCGTCGTGGAAGACGGGGATGTCGAGCTTGTCGCGCAGCCGGCGCTCGATCTCGAAGCACCGCGGGGCAGCGATGTCCTCGAGGTTGATCCCCCCGAACCCGGGGGCGATCATCTCCACGGCCTTGACGATCTCGTCGGTGTCCTGGGAGGCGAGGCAGATCGGCCAGGCGTCGATGTTGGCGAACTGCTTGAACAGCGCGGCCTTGCCCTCCATCACGGGCATCGCGGCCTCGGGCCCGATGTTGCCCAGACCGAGCACGGCCGAGCCGTCGGTGACGACGGCGACGCTGTTGCCCTTGACCGTCAGGCGCCGGGCGTCCTCGGGGTTCTTCGCGATCGCGGTGGAGACGCGTCCCACGCCGGGCGTGTACGCCATCGAGAGGTCGTCGCGGGTGCGCAGCGAGACCTTGGAGCGGACCTCGATCTTGCCGCCGAGGTGGAGCAGGAAGGTGCGGTCGGAGACCTTGTGCACCTTCACTCCCTCGATCGCCTCGACCGCCGCGACGAGGTCGTCGGTGTGGTCGAGGTTGAAGCCGGAGCACGTCGCGTCGACGACCAGGCTGTCGTGCCGCGAGTCGGCGATGTCGATGGCGGTGACGATGCCGCCCTGCTCGGCGATGGCGGTGGCCACACGCCCCACGACCGCATAGTCCGGTGAGGTGTGCAGGCGGATGGTGATGGAGTACGAGGAGGGAGTAGCGGCGGGCATGTGACCAGTCTCTCACCCCCTTCGCCGGGCGCTGGATGCGGTCCACCGGCCGGAAGGGGTGGGCCGACGACGCGCCGATCGCCGTGTCTGCCTCAATATCCGGATCCGGCTAGAAACCCGGATACGGTGCCATCGTGGATCCGATCACGAACCCCTATGCCCCCGGCGCCGGTCAGCGCCCTCCCGAGCTGGCGGGGCGCGACGAGCAGCTGGCGCGCTTCGACGTCGTGCTCAAGCGCATCGTCTCCGGCCGCCCCGAGCGCTCCCTCGTCCTCACCGGGCTGCGTGGTGTCGGCAAGACGGTGCTGCTCAACCAGCTGCGCTCGGCGGCGGTGCGGGCGAAGTGGGGTACCGGCAAGCTCGAGGCCCGCCCCGACCAGGGTTTGCGCCGCCCCCTCGCCAGCGCGCTGCACCAGGCGGTGCGCGAGCTCGGGCACACCCAGGAGGACGAGGTCGCCCACGTGCTCGGCGTGATCAAGTCCTTCGCCCAGCGCGACGCCAAGCCGGGGACGAAGCTGCGCGAGGTGTGGAACCCGGGGATCGACGCCCCGGCGGTCAAGGGTCGGGCGGACTCCGGTGACATCGAGATCGACCTCGTCGAGCTCTTCACCGATGTCGGCGGCCTCGCGGCGGACCTCGGTCGCGGCGTGGGGGTCTTCATCGACGAGATGCAGGACCTCGGGCCGGAGGACGTGTCCGCGATCTGTGCCGCCTGCCACGAGATGAGCCAGGCCGGGTCCCCGCTCATCGTCGTCGGCGCCGGTCTGCCGCACCTGCCGGCGGTGCTGTCGGCGAGCAAGTCCTACAGCGAGCGGCTCTTCCGGTTCCAGCGGATCGACCGGCTCGCGCGGGCGGAGGCCGACCAGGCCCTCATCGCCCCGGCCGCGGACGAGATGGCCGAGTTCGAGCAGGCCGCGCTCGATGCCATGTACGCCGCCACGGGCGGGTACCCGTACTTCATCCAGGCCTACGGCAAGGAGGTCTGGGACCTCGCGCCACAGTCCCCGATCCGGGCCGAGGACGTGAGGGTCGCCGCACCGCTGGCGGAGTCGGAGCTCGCGGTGGGCTTCTTCGGCTCGCGGTACGAGCGGGCGACACCGGGCGAGCGGGAGTACCTGCGGGCCATGGCCGACGTCGCCGCCGACATCGCAGCGAAGGGGGTGGAGCAGCTCGACGACATCGAGTCGGTGCTGACCTCCGAGGTGGCGACCGTGCTCGCCAAGAAGCCCCAGTCCCTCTCCCCCGCGCGCGATGCACTGCTGAAGAAGGGCCTGATCTACTCCGGTGAGCGCGGCCGGATCGCCTTCACGGTCCCGCACTTCGGGCGGTACCTGCGCGAGCAGACGTGATCCCTCAGGTGCACTCCTGTGCTCGTCCGTCCGGAGCGAGGCCTGTGGAGTTGGCGCACCCGAATGCTCGGCTATCGGTCGGTTGATGGTGTTTCGAGCACACGCTTGAGGGACTCGAGGTCGGTTCTCACGGCCTCGGCGTCCTGATCGAACTCGTCGTCGGTCATTGAGCGCCGTCGCCGCAGGGTGAACACCACCTCACTGGCTTCGCCGTCCGGGATCACCCGCAGCGGGTTGTACACACTCTCGCCCGAGGGCAGCGTGACGACGTGGTCGAGCACGCCGAAGTCGTTGCGTTCAGCGAAGCTGACCGTGACCCGGCCCATCGGTGAGCCGGCCACCCACTGGCCGTCCTGCAGCTCGACGGTCGTGCTGGCCAGCCCGGCCGCCCACTGCGGCAGGTTCGTGGGGTCGCAGGCGTACTCGTACACCGTCGCGACGGGACGCTCGATCGCGATGCTCAGGTGCCGGGACTCGGAGGACATGCTCAGATGATGCCGGATCGATCCGACAGCCCGTTCCCAGCTCGCCGGCGGATGCCTGGCCGACCCTGGCCGCTGGCACTCGCACTTGCCTAGGCAGATGCGAGTGCCTGGCGGTCCGTCGGGGCCGGGCAGCCGCTCGGCGTCCACCTACCCCAATAGCTCAGGAGTCGGCGGGGACGAAGAGCTCCAGCGCATTGCCGTCGGGGTCGGTGAAGCTCAGGGCGCTCCCGTAGGCCGCGTCCTGCACGCCCCCGTGCTCGACTGCGAGGGCGTCGAGATGCTCGGCCCACGAGAGGAGCTCCTCACGGGAGCGGCAGGCGAAGGCCAGGTGGTCGAGGCCGGGCGTGGTCGGGTCGAAGGACTGACCGCTGCCACGCTCGTGCTGGGTCAGACCAAGGTGCATGCCGCCGGGGATCGGCAGCAGCCGCCTGACGAAGGGCCCGTCGTCCAGCGTCGCGTCCGGCCGCAGACCCAGGACGTCCTCGTAGAAGGCGAGGCTCACGGCCAGATCCGTCACGGTGAGGGCAAGGTGGTCGATACGGGCGAGGTCGGGCACGAGGATGCTCCAGTGGACGAGCTGCCTCACGGCAGCGGCACGGTGTGGGTGGTGGTCGGGTGCCGCCACGCTATCGGCACCCGGCACACCGTCGGGTGGCTCCGGACCGGCTACTCCGCCCGGAGTGCGTCGATGACCGCTCCGATCGCGGGACGGCCCCGACCACCGGCCCGCGTCGCGGCGAGGACACGGCGACGGGGGCGCCCGGGCAGGGACACGACCCGCACACCGGGGTGATCGGCCGCCTCCGACAGCTCCGGCAGGAGCGCGGCGGCGAGCCCGCGCTCGACCATGCGCAGCTGCACCAGCAGGTCCGAGGACGTCACGGTGACGTCCGGCTCGAAGCCCGCCTCACGGCACACCCGCTGCGCCCACTCCCGCGCCGGCGTCCCGGGCGGCTCCATGGCCAGCGGTCGCCCGGCCAGGTCGGCGACGCGCACCGGACCCCACCCCTTCGCTACCACGAGGTCGAGACGGTCGGTGACCAGGTCCTCGAGGTCGGTGCCGGGAGTCCGGCGAAGGGGGTGGCCCGGGTACTCCTCCGCGATCACCAGGTCGAAGTCCCCACCGGCCAGGGCCGCCAACGAGTGCTCCGGCTCCATCTCGGTCACCTCCACCCGCAGGTCCGGGTGCCGTTGCAGGTCGAGCAGGGCCGGGGGCAGGAGGGAGAGCACGGCACTCTGGAACGCCGCCACGCGCACCGTGCCGACCACCTCGTCGCCCAGTGCCGCCAGGCCCGCCTCGGCCCGCTCGAGCTCACTGAGCAGTCGCACCGCGTGGGTGACGAGCAGCTCACCAGCGGCGGTCAGGCGGACCCGCCGGCCGACCGGTTCGAGGAGGGGGACGCCGGCCTCCTTCTCCAGCACGCCGAGCTGGGAGGAGACCGTGGACGGGCTGTAGGCGAGGGACTGCGCGACCGCGCCGATCGTTCCGCGTCGGGACAGCTCGACGAGCAGGCGCAGTCGTCGCAGGTCGAGCACGGTTCACCTCGCGGGCAGAAGGAGTCGGACTGTTCGCCATCAACGATGGGTTCCGGTCGACTCTAGGCGCTGGACGCGAACCTTCGGGGCCTTTAACACTGGGTGGCATGACTTCGTGGCTGAGCAACCCCCGCGCCCGGCGACGCTCGGTGGCCGGCACCGGGTCCGAGGCGGCGCGCGACTTCCACCGCACGCTGCCCGGGTACGCACCCACGCCCCTGGTGGACCTGCCCGACCTGGCTGCCGAGCTCGGGGTGGGACGGGTCCTCGTCAAGGACGAGTCCTCCCGGATGGGCCTGCCGGCCTTCAAGGTCCTCGGGGCCTCGTGGGCCTGTCAGCAGACCCTCGCCCGGCACCCCGGGGCGCACCTGGTCACCGCGACCGACGGCAACCACGGCCGGGCGGTCGCCCGGATGGCTCGTGAGCTGGGCACGACGGCGACGATCTTCGTCCCGGCAGTCATGCTCGAGCGCCCGGCGGAGCTCATCGCCTCCGAGGGTGCGGAGGTCGTGCGCGTCGACGGCGACTACGACGAGACGGTGCGGGCCGCGGCAGAGCACGCCGCGGCCGACGTCGACCGTGAGCTGGTCCAGGACACCGCGTGGGCGGGGTACGAGGAGGTGCCGCAGTGGATCGTCGACGGTTACCGGACCCTGCTGGCCGAGGTCGACGAGACGCTCGGACGCCAGCCCGACCTCGTCGCGGTCCCGGTGGGCGTGGGTTCGCTCGCACAGGCGGTGGTGGCGCACTACCGGCGCGCGGGTGGCGGCCGACCGACCAGTGTGCTCTCCGTCGAGCCGGACACCGCTGCCTGCGTGCTCACGAGCCTGCGCGAGGACACACCCTCCTCCGTCACCACGGCCTCCACGGTCATGGCGGGCCTGAACTGCGGGACCGTCTCGACGCTGGCGTGGCCGGTGCTCCGCGCAGGGTGCGACGCGGCGATCACGGTCACCGACGAGGAGGCTCTCACCGCCTCCGCCGACCTCAAGACACTCGGGGTCTCCTCCGGCCCCTGCGGCGCAGCGACGCTCGCGGCGGTGCGCGCCGCGCTCGGTGACGCCGGCCGACGGGGCGAGCTCGACCTCCCCGACGACGCGGTCGTCGTCCTGCTCTCCACGGAAGGACTGGACTCGGCATGAGCAGCGAACGCACACCGGCACAGCAGGACCTGCGCTCGAGCGAGCGGGAGGCACGGCTGCGCGGCTGGCGGCACCACCTGCACCGGCACCCCGAGACGGCCTTCGCCGAGCACGCCACCGCGGAGCACGTCGCCGGGGTGCTCGAGGGTTTGGGGTACGACGTCACGCGCGGCGTCGGCGGGACCGGTGTCGTCGCCTCGCTCACCCGCGGCACATCCGGGCGGGCGGTCGGACTGCGCGCGGACCTGGACGGCCTGCCGATCCAGGAGGTGTCCGGGCGGTCGTACGGGTCGGTCACCGACGGGGCCATGCACGCCTGCGGACACGACGGTCACCTGACCATGGCGCTCGGCGCGGCTGTGGTGCTGGCGGAGGAGGGCGGCTTCGACGGGACGGTACGGATCGTCATGCAGCCTGCGGAGGAGCCCGGTCGGGGCGCACAGGCGATGATCGACGACGGCCTGCTGGAGCGCTTTCCGCTGGACGTGCTCTACGGACTGCACAACATGCCGGGCATCCCCGCCGGCCACCTGCACGTGCGCCCCGGCGGGATCATGGCGAGCGAGGACAACTTCACGATCGTCGTCCACGGGCGCGGTGGCCATGCCGCCAGGCCGGAGGCGGTCGTCGACCCGCTCGTCATCGGCGCGGAGATCGTGCTCGCGCTGCAGACGGTCGTCGCCCGCACCGTCGAGCCGACCCAGCCGGCCGTCGTGTCGTGCACCGGCTTCGAGACCGACGGCGCCCGCAACGCCATCCCGTCCACGGTGCGCATCACCGGGGACACCCGGAGCTTCGACACCCCCGTGGGCGCGCTCCTCGAGCGCCGGATCCGCGAGATCGCGAAGGGGGTCGCCGCGGCCCACGGTGCAGGCGTCGAGGTGACCTACACGCACGAGTTCGCGCCGACGATCAACGACCCGCAGGTCACCACGCGCGCGGCAGCGGCGGCCGTGGCCGCTCTCGGTCGGGAGCGGGTGGTCGACGACTGCGCGCCGATCATGCCGAGCGAGGACTTCGGGCTCTTCGCCCGGCACCTGCCCGCCTGCTTCGCGCTCCTGGGCAACGGGACCGAGCCGGGTCGCGGTGGCACACCACTGCACAGCCCCGACTACGACTTCAACGACGACGTGCTCACGGCCGGCGTGGACTTCTTCGTCCGGGCAGTGCGGGCCGATCTCTCGGCCCCCTGATCTGCGGGACGGGCGTCCACTGGCGCGGGTGGCCCCGCCGCGCGATCATGGCCACGTGGAGGACCTCATCGTGGTGCGCGGTCGGGCCGCTGCGTGCGGGCGTGGGGCGTCGTCGTTCGCGTGTGAGCGAGCGCCCCGGTGACAGCGCCTTCGGCGATCCGCGGACAGTGGGTGGTGCTGGTCCCTGTCGCGGCGGACCACGTGCCGGATCTGCGTCGCATACTGCGTGCTCCCGAGGTGTGGGCGCGCTGGCGTGACGAGGACGCATCGGCGCAGTGGCCCTTCGACGACCCCTCGGTCACCCGCTTCACGGTGCTCCTCGACGGCGCGGTACGCGGCCTGGTGCAGTACGGCGAGGAGGAGGAACCCGACTACCGGCACGCCTCGATCGACATCTTCGTCGACCCCGCTGTTCACGGTCGCGGCATCGGTCGCGATGCCGTGGCCACCCTGGCCCGCTACCTGGTGCGTGACCGGGCCCATCATCGGCTGGTCATCGATCCTGCGGCGGACAACGATCCGGCCATCCGCTGCTACGCGGCGGTGGGGTTCCGGCCGGTCGGGATCATGCGCCGCTACGAGCGCGACGCGGACGGCGCCGGGTGGCACGACGGCCTGCTCATGGACATGCTCGCCGAGGAGCTCAACCAGCCCCACCGGGACGCATGACGCAGCGGCATCCGGCTCGCGTGGAGTAGCGTCGGCGCGATACCTATCGAAGGATGACGATGACCGAGCACCACACCCTTGATCGCGTCGATGTCGTCGTCGAGATCCCCCGGGGCAGTCGCAACAAGTACGAGCAGGCCGAGGACGGGACGATGTGGTTCGACCGCCGCCTCGGTGGCCCCACCGGCTTCCCCGGTGACTACGGCTACGTGCTGGGGCTCGATGGGGAGGACGGCGACTCCCTCGACGCACTCGTCCTCCTCGATGAGCCGACCTTCCCGGGGATCCACATCCGGTGCCGGGTGCTCGGCTCCTACCTTCTCGGCGTGGGCGACCTTCAGGAGACCAAGCTCATCTGCGTGCCCGAGCACGATCACCACCAGGACCACCTGCAGGACCTCGGCGACCTGCCCACGAACTTCCTCGAGGAGCTGGACTCCTTCTTCGAGACCTACCGGATGCTCGAGCAGAAGGGGGTCACGGTGGAGTCCCGACACACCCTCGCCGAGACCCGGGCCGCACTGTCCGGACGGTAGACACCGAAGGTCCTGACAGGGCCCCCTTCGCCCGGCCAACCGGGTCACAGCGCCGGTCAGTCGACCGCGCGCCGCAGGAAGCCGCGCATCCCGATCAGCAGGAACCCGCGGAGCCGCTCGACGGGCGGACCCGGGTGGTCAGCACCCCGGTGGTCGTGGTTTCGCCCGCCACGAGCCGCCCCCTCACGGGGCCACAGCCGCGAGGACTGTGCCAGTCTTGCTCTTATGACGCGCGACTTCGGGTTCGCCTTCGAGGGCCGATATCGCCTTCCCGCGCTCCTGTTCGGGATCAGGCCGGCCACTGCCCGGGTCGTCGTCACCGACGACGACCTGCTCGTGCGCTTCGGCGCGTGGCGCCTGAGCACCACCCTGGCCAATGTCTCAGGCACTCAGGAGACCGCCGGGTACGCCTGGCACCGCACGGCCGGCCCGGCCCACCTCTCGCTCGCCGACCACGGCATCACCTTCGCGACGAACTCACGGCGAGGCCTGTGCGTCTCCTTCGTGGAACCCGTCCGTGCCATCGAGCCCACCGGCCGACTGCGCCACCCGGCGATGACGGTGACCGTCGCCGACCCCCGGACGCTGGCCGCCGCCCTCGCACCGTGACCGCGTGCCTGCCGACGACGAGGAGAAGACCATGACGGATGCTGACACGATCGACGAGTACGACGTCATCGTCATCGGAGGTGGTGCCGTCGGTGAGAACGCCGCGCAGTACGCGATCGCCGACACGGACATGTCCGCGGTGATCATCGAGCACGAACTCCTCGGCGGGGAGTGCTCCTACTGGGCGTGCATGCCCAGCAAGACCCTCCTCATGCCGGGCGACGTCCTCGACCACGCCCACAACCTGCCGGGGGTGGCCGAGCTGCTCTCCGCCGACCGCGTCGACATCGACGCGGCCCTGGCCCGTCGAGAGACCTTCACCAACGGACTCGATGACTCCAGCCAGGTCGAGTGGGCCGAGGGCGCGGGCATCCACGTCGTCCGAGGTCATGCACGACTCTCCGGCGAGCGCGAGGTCACGGTCGACGACCGGATCGTGCGCGCCCGTCGGGCCGTCGTCCTTGCCACGGGGTCGAGCGCGCGCATCGCGCCCATCGATGGTCTCGACGCCGCCCTGCCGTGGACCTCCCGGGACGCGACCAACGTCCACGAGGTCCCGTCCCGCCTGGCGATCATCGGAGGTGGCGTCGTCGCCTGTGAGGCCGCGACGTGGTTCGCCTCCTTCGGCACCGAGGTCACGCTCCTCGTCCGCGACGACCGTCTGCTGCTCGGCGTCTCGGAGGTGGCGTCCGCCGCCGTCCTGCAGGGTCTGCGGTCCGCCGGGGTGACGGTGCTCCTGAGGACCTCGCCGACATCGGTCACCCGCGCCGCTCCGCAGGACACCGGCTACGGCCGGATCCACGGCGGGCCGGTGAGGATCGAGAGCACCCGTGACGAGGACGGTGTCCACGTCGTGGAGGTCGAGGAGGTCCTCGCCGCGACCGGGCGGGCCGCCGTCACCGCAGACCTCGGACTCGACGCGGTGGGACTGGGCGATCTCTCCCCGTCCAACGGTTTCGTCCCGGTCGACGATGCGATGCGCGTCCTCGGCGTGGAGGGTGACTGGCTCTTCGCCGTCGGCGACGTCAACGGCCGCGCGCTGCTGACCCACCAGGGCAAGTACCAGGCACGCGTGTGCGGCGACGTCATCGCGGCCACCGCGCGGGGGGAGTCCCTCACGGGGGCGCGCCATGCCGCGACGGCCGACCACACCGCGGTACCCCAGGTGATCTTCACCCGACCCGAGGTCGCCGCAGTGGGCCGATCCGAGAGCGCGCTGCGTGAGGCGGGACACGACCCGCGCCGCATCGAGCTGCCGATGGCCGTGGCGGGCACGGCGGTGCAGCGCGACGACGACGCCGGGACGGCCGAGCTCGTCATCGACCGGAGGACCGGTGTGGTCCTCGCTGCCACCTTCGTCGGACCCAGCGCCGGCACCCAGCTCCACCCGGCAACGATCGCCGTCTCGGCGGGGCTGACCATCGAGCAGCTCTGGCAGGCGGTCCCGGCCTACCCCACGCCCAGCGAGATCTGGTTGCGCCTGTGCGAGGAGGCACGCGCCTGACCCGGTACCGCGCCGGCCCCCATCTGGGCCACACTGCGGGGCATGGAGCTCTCCGACACGGACCTTGCCCACGCGCGTCGGTGCATCGAGCTGGCACGCGAAGCCCTCGAGGACGGGGACGAGCCATTCGGGTCGGTCCTCGTCGACTCCGCCGGCGCCGTGCGTTTCGAGGACCGCAACCGGGTCGGGGGCGGGGACCACACACGGCACCCGGAGTTCGAGATCGCTCGCTGGGCGGCCACCCATCTCTCCCGTCCCGAGCGCGAGCGGGCCACCGTCTACACCTCCGGGGAGCACTGCCCGATGTGCTCGGCGGCTCACGCGTGGGTGGGGCTCGGCCGGATCGTCTTCATCGCCTCGTCGGCCCAGCTGACCGAGTGGCGCTCCGGGTGGGGCGCGCCCGCGAGCCCGGTCGCTCCCCTCCCCGTGCAGTCCGTCGCGCCGGGTACCCCCGTCGAGGGACCCGTGCCCGAGCTGCACGAAGCCGTGCGCGAGCTGCACCGGCGCCATGTCGAGGTGAGCAACCGCTGAGGGATGGCGCCGGGATCAGGAGGAGAGCCTCCCGGCGAGGTACGGTCCCGTGACGCTGTCAGGCGATGCCGCCACCTGCGGGGGTGTACCGGTGGCGATGACCGACCCACCATGATCGCCACCGCCGGGTCCGAGGTCGATGACCCAGTCCGCCGAGGAGATCGCGTCCAGGTCGTGCTCCACCACCACGACCGTGTTGCCGGCGTCCACCAGGGTGTGCAGCTGCCGCATCAGCAACGCGACGTCGGCGGGGTGCAGCCCAGCGGTGGGTTCGTCGAGCAGGTACAGCGCGTGGCCGCGGCGCGCGCGCTGCAGCTCGGTGGCGATCTTGATGCGCTGCGCCTCACCGCCGCTGAGCTCGGTAGCGGGCTGGCCCAGGCGCAGGTAGCCGAGGCCGACCTCGCGCAACGTCTCCAGGCTGCGGGAGGCTCCGGGGACGTCCGCGAAGAACCCGGCTGCCTCGTCCACCGACATCCCCAGCACCTCGGCGATGGTCTGATCGCGCCACGTCACCTCGAGCGTCTCGGGGTTGTAGCGGGCACCGTGACACGTGGGGCAGGGGCCGTAGGTCCCGGGGAGGAAGAGCAGCTCGACCTCCACGAAGCCCTCGCCCTGACAGGTGGGACAGCGGCCTTCGGTGACATTGAAGGAGAACCGGCCCGGCGTCCAGCCGCGGGCCCTCGCCCCCTCGGTGGCCGCGAACAGCTTGCGGACGACGTCGAACATCCCCGTGTACGTGGCCAGGGTCGAGCGCGGGGTGCGGCCGATGGGTCGCTGGTCCACCCGCACCAGCCGGGTGAACGTCTCCAGTCCTGCTGCGTCGGTGACGTCGACGTCGATCCGGGCGTCACCCCCTTCGTCGGGGGACAGGTCGAGCCAGCGGAGCACGACCTCGGCCAGCACCTGGGTGACGAGCGTCGACTTGCCGGATCCGGAGACCCCGGTCACGGCGGTGAGCACGCACTGGGGGATCTCGACGGACAGGTCGCGCAGGTTGTGTCGCGTGACGCCGGTCAGGCGCAGCCACCCCTGCGGGGACCGCGGCTGCCGGTGGAGCAGCTCGGCGCGTCCGAAGAGGTGGGTGCCGGTGACCGACTCCGCCACCTGCTCGAGACCGGGCACCGGACCGCTGTAGAGCACCCGACCGCCGCCCTCACCCGCAGCGGGTCCGATGTCGACCACCCAGTCGGCCCGACGGACGACGTCCATGTCGTGCTCGACGACGAACAGGGAGTTGCCGGACGCCTTGAGGCGGTCCAGGACGTCCAGCAGCGGCTCCGCGTCGGCCGGATGGAGCCCGGCCGAGGGCTCGTCGAGCACGTAGATCACGCCGAACAGACCGGAGCGCAGCTGGGTGGCGATCCGCAGCCGTTGCGCCTCACCGGGTGACAGGGTCGTCGAGCGCCGACCGAGGCTCAGGTACCCCAGCCCGAGATCGAGCAGCACCTCGACGCGCGCCAGCAGGTCGACGGAGATGCGGACGGCGACCTCGGTCGTCTCCCCCGAGGACGCGTCCGGCGTCGCAGCGTCCACGTCGGAGCGCTCGGCGATCGGTCGCAGCAGCGCAGCGAGGCCGGTCAGGGGAAGGGAGTTGACCTCGGCGATCGTGTGGCCGGCGATGCTCACGTCCAGCGCGTCGGGGCGCAGGCCGCTGCCTCGGCACTCCGGGCAGATCATGCTCTCGGTGAACCGTAGGGCCTTGTCGCGCATCATCTGGCTCGCGGAGGTCGCCAGCACGCGCCGGATGTGCTTGCGCGCGCTCCAGAACTTGCCCTCGTAGCTGTGGTCGACCCGACCCGCCTCCGGCCGGATGAAGACCTTGGGCTGCTCGTCGGTGAACAGCAACCACTCGCGGTCCGTCGGGTCGAGGGTGTGCCAGGGCGCGTCGATCTCGATGCCCAGCCCCTTGGCGATGCTGCGCAGGTTCGCCCCCTGCCAGGCACCCGGCCATGCGGCGATGGCGCCGTCGCGGATGCTCAGGGACGTGTCGGGGACCATCAGCTCGGTGGTGACGTCGTGCATCTCACCCAGGCCCTCGCACCGGCGACAGGCCCCGGCGGCGGTGTTCGGGGAGAAGGACTCGGCCTCCAGCCGCGGCGCGCCGCTCGGGTAGGTGCCGGCGCGCGAGTAGAGCATCCGCAGCAGGTTGGAGACGGTCGTGATGGTGCCGACGCTGGAACGGGAGCTGGGGGCGCCTCGACGTTGCTGCAGGGCGACGGCCGGGGGCAGACCGGTGATGTCGGTGACGTGCGGTGCACCCGCCTGCTGCAGCAGTCGGCGAGCGTAGGGGGCCACCGACTCGAAGTAGCGGCGCTGCGCCTCGGCGTACAGCGTGCCGAAGGCCAGAGACGACTTCCCCGACCCGGACACCCCGGTGAAGGCCACGAAGGCGTTGCGCGGGATGTCCACGTCGACGGAGGCCAGGTTGTTCTCGCTCGCGCCGCGAACGTGCACGTAGCCGTCCCACGATGCGTCGGTCACTCCCTGACCCTAGCCCTCGCCATGCCGGTCAGGGCGCCGGCAACGCGGTCCGCACCCCCGTCAGCTCCTCGGAGGTCTCCCACAGACGGCGCATCGCCTCCGGGTCACGAGCGCCACGGGAGGACCCGACCGTCACCGGTCGCCCCCGCGTCTCCCGGTACCCGCTCGGCCCGTAGTACTCGCCACCGACCACGGCCGGATCGGTCGCGGCCCGCAGGGTGGGCAGCGCCCCCTTCGCCGCACTCTGTCCGGTGACCCAGGTGCCCGCCGCGATGAGTGGCCGGACCGGCAGGGGCATGTAGCGGGCGAGCCCGGTGCGGGAGAACCCCGGGTGGGCGGCGACGGCGATGGTCCTCGCGCCGGCACCGGACAGACGTCGCTGCAACTCGTGGGTGAAGAGCAGGTTGGCCAGCTTCGACTGCCCGTACGCGCGCATCCGGTCGTAGCCGCGCTCCCCGTGCAGGTTCTCGAAGTCCATCTGCCCGGGGCCGAAGCGGTGCGCCAGGCTCGACACGGTGACCACCCGGGAGCCGGGCGTCGCCAGCAGCTGATCGAGCAGGAGCCCGGTGAACGCGAAGTGGCCCAGGTGGTTCGTGCCGAACTGCAGCTCGAAACCCTCCTGGGTGGCACCGCGCGGCGTCATCATCAGGCCGGCGTTGTTGATCAGGAGGTCGATCCGCTCGTGACGCTCACCGATCTCGGTCGCCGCCTCCCGCACGGAGGCCAGCGAGGCGAGGTCCAGGCGCACGACCTCGGCGCCGTCGAGGTCCGCGGCGACCAGATCGCCCTTCGTCGTGTCCCGGCAGGCGAGGACCACCCGCGCGCCCCGTGCGGACAGCTCGCGTGCGGTGGCAGCCCCCAGGCCCGCGTTGGCGCCGGTGACGACCACCGTGCGTCCCTGCTGGTCGGGGATGTCGTCCAGTGCCCAGGGGGCTCGATCACGGCTCATGCCACGCAAGCCTGCCATCTGCGTGCCGGCCCGGTTGCGCCCTCGCCTCCTCGGGAGCAACATCCCTGTCACACGCGGGGCGTCCCGGACGTCAGTGGAGTGACGGCACGGACAGGAGAGGAGGGGCCCATGGATGCGACGGCGGAGTTCGAGGCGCAGCGACCGCGGCTGGTCGCGCTGGCGACGCGCGTGCTCGGTGACCATGCCGAGGCGGAGGACATCGTCCAGCAGGCATGGCTGCGTCTTCACGGCACCGACACGGACATCGAGTCGCTGCCCGCGTGGCTGACCACCGTCACCACCCGACTGTGCCTCGACCGCCTGCGCGCGCGAACGCCCGTGCCCCACGACGAGATCGAGCCGGACGAGACCGCGCCGGACGTCGCCGACGAGGTCACCCTCGCCGACACGGTCGGCGTCGCGCTCCAGGCCGTCATCGACCGGCTCACCCCCGGCGAACGGGTCGCCTTCGTCCTGCACGACAGCTTCGGCTTCGAGTTCACGACCATCGCCGCGATCCTCGACACGACCCCGGCCGCTGCCCGCAAGCTCGCGTCCCGCGCCCGCGCCAAGGTCCGCCAGCCGCAGCCCGAGGACCCGCTCGCGGACCGGGAGGTGGTCGACGCCTTCATGTCCGCCGCACGCGAAGGGGACTTCGGCACCCTGCTGCGCCTGCTGGCACCGGACGCCCGGATCACCGCTGACGCCGCCGCCGTCGGCATGGGCACGCCGGAGCGGATCGACGGCCGCCGGGAGGTCGCCGAGTTCTTCAACGGCAGCGCCCACGCGGCCCTGCCCGTGTACATCGGTGAACGCCCCGGAGCCGCCTGGTTCCACCGTGGCGACGCGAAGGTCGCCTTCGATTTCACCA
Organism: Janibacter sp. GS2; assembly: GCF_051200835.1. Lineage (GTDB taxonomy): Bacteria > Actinomycetota > Actinomycetes > Actinomycetales > Dermatophilaceae > Janibacter. The sequence goes on along the minus strand of NZ_CP195161.1, from coordinate 706,582 downwards.
TCGAGGACGGGTTCGTGCACGGCATCACCTTCCGCGCGGACGAGCCCCTCCTCGCCCGGGTCGTCCGCCGCCCCTCGTCAACCGGATGAACACCCCCACGAAAGGACACACCCATGAAGACCATGACCTGCCGACAGCTCGGTGGCCCCTGCGACCTCGAGCACCACGGTGAGAGCGCCGACGACGTCATCAACGCCCAGGACGCGCACCTCAAGGAGGCGGAGAAGGCCGGCGATGCAGCCCACCAGCCGGCCCGCAACGACATGAAGAGCCGCTGGCGCCACCCTCGCAAGTCCCTCGGCTGGTACAACGACACGAAGAAGGCCTTCGCGGACCTGCCGGAGGACTGAGCGGACGACCCGAGCGCTTCGGCCATCGACGCCCGGGAGTCACGAGCACCATCGCCCCCGCGCCGACCAGAGCGCCCGCTGCGTACCAGAGGATGTCCGACGGGACGAAGGTCGACCCCAGGAGCAGACTCAGGGCAGGCAGTCGCGCCGGGATCCCGGTGAGCTGGGCGAGCTCGACCGCCGAGCAGGCGACGAAGGCCACCCCGGCCACGGTCGCGGGCCGCCAGCGCGCGAGGATGGCGATCGCGAAAACGGCCGCCATCGCGTAGAGCACGCTTCCTGCCGAGTCCGCCCACACCCGGTCCCGGACCAGCTGCACGGCCAACCCGAGGGCGATGACCGCCGCGAGGCACAGGGCAGCGACGACGCGGGACATGGACCCACCCCAGCGCACCCCGCTGACCCCTCGCTGGGAGGGCATCCCCAGCGGAGGACCGCCTACTCCCGCGAGGCACCCGCCGCGGCCTCGATCAGCTCCTGGGCCGCCAGGACGTCCGGTCGGTGCGCCGAGGTGTCCCGCACCTGCACGGTGACCCGCCGGGTCGGGGTCGGGTCGACCAGGGGAACCGCGCAGACATCCGAGGGCAGTCCGTCGATCGCGAGCTCGGGGATGAGGGCCACACCGGCACCGGCACCGACCATGGCGAGGACGGCGTAGTGATCGTCCGAGCGCGCGGCGTAGTGCGGCTCGAATCCTGCTGCCCGACAAGCCAGTCGCGTGACCCGGCCGGTGGCGCGGTCGTGCATGTCGTGGTCGACCCACGTCTCGTCGCGCAGCTCGAGCACGGACACCTCCGAGCGCCCGGCCAGCGGATGGTGGGTCGAGACGACCGCGACGATGGCGTCCTCCGTCAGCGGATGGCGCCGGTAACCCGACAGTGAGCAGGGCCCCTCGGTCGGCACCTCGTCGTCGATCTCGATGTCGCGGGAGCGCTCCCCCGGCCCGGCGCCGGGGGTGTGGATGTCGATCTCGAGCTGGACGTCCGGGAACTGCCGGGTCAGGCCGACGACCACCTGCGGGAGCCAGGCCTTCGCCGCCGAGGCGAAGGTGCCAATGGTCAGGCGGGGCGAGGCGCCCGTGCGCAGGTCGTCGATGAGCTGCTCGAGTCGCCGAGCGCTGGTGAAGAGCTCGGTCGACTCCTCGGCCAGCCGCACCCCGATCGTCGTCGGCTCGATGCCTCGCCCGCTGCGCTCGTACAGGCTCAGCTCGAGGGATCGCTGCAGGGTGATGATGTGCTGGCTGACGGTCGCGGCGGTGTAGCCGAGGTTGGCTGCCGCGCCGCTGACGGAGCCACTCGCGACGACCGCCCTCCAGATGGCGAGTCGGTGAATGTCGATCATCCCCACACCATAAGGCACTGCCTGACAGTCATACGGTGATCTTCGGTTGTCACTTGTTGAAAAACCGACCACACTGGAGACATGTTCATCACGACGCTGCTCACCGCCATCACCCTCCTCCTCGCCGGTCTCGCCCCCTGGTGGATCGCCGGCCGTTACTCCATCCCCGCCCGGGAGCGCCTCGCCCTGGGCGAGATGGACCTGAAGTCCGTCGTCGCCACCCTGCGGCGCGGCGCCAACGCCTTCGTCCCCGCCCACCTGAAGTAAGACCGAGGGCGAGGCAGGCTCGCCCGGTGCCCGGCCACACCGTCCTGCAGCTGCCCGCCCCTCCCCTCGAGGCCTGGGTCGCCGAGCGCACTCGCCACCACGACGCGAGCTTCGTCTCGTCCGACCCGGGCTTCGCCCATGCGCACATCACGGCGCTGGCCCCCTTCGTCCGGTCCCCGACCCGGGCCCAGCTCCGCACCATCACCGGCATCGCCACCGCGACGGCCCCGATCACGGTGCAGCTGGGTGAGATCGACCAGTTCCCCGACGGGATCATCCACCTGCGGCCCGAGCCGGACCGTCCCCTGCGCGACCTGACGGATGCTCTCGTGGATGCCTTCCCCGACTGCCCTCCCTACGAAGGGAGGTTCGGTCCGCGCGTCGACCCGCACCTCACCCTCGACGCCGCCTCGGGCGAGGTCACGGTCGAGACCACGCGACGGCTGCTCGGCGGGATCCTGCCGGTGAGCTGCACGCTCACCGAGCTGCAGCTGGCCTGGTGGGAGTCAGGCGGCTGCCACGTCATGCACCGGTGGCGGTTGAGCGGCCCGGCAGCAGGGCGCCGGTCCGGCGAGCCCGCCGTCAGTCCAGGTCAACCGCGGGCACACCCGGCCCCGCGAGATCGGCGAGCGCCACCCGCCGACCGGAGACGACCATGAGCAGCGAGAGCGCCGGCCCGGCGACCTCCGGGCCGGTCCCGAACGACAGGTCGATGTCGGTGGCACGCCACGCCGCCTTCTCGGCGAGCTGCCTGCCGCCTCCGAGAGCACTCGACGTGCGGGCCTGGTAGTGCAGGGCCCGCCCGACCGCCTCCGGATCGTAGTGCCGCACGAGGCCGAGCGGACGACGGATGTCCTCGCCGTGGAGCACCTCCTCGACGAGCCGGCTGTCGACCGGAGCCGGCGGGCCCGACGTGCGGGCGGCGACATCGCGCAGTCGCTGCAGCGTCTCCCGCGGCGTCGCCCCCCGCTGCCGACGCATGCCCTGCTCGTTCTGCCGGTCGAAGTCGAAGCGGGCCCGAACCATCGCCCGGACCACGCCGAAGGGGGTGGCCATCGCATTGTCGACGAGGTGCGCCGCGACGTCATGGACACTCCACGCCGAGCACAGCGAGGGCCGAGCCCACTGCTCGTCGGTGAGCAGCTCCAGGTCGGCGATGAGCGCCGCGCGCTCGGTGTGCACCAGGTCCCAGACATCGCTCATGGGCTGATCCTGCCAGCCGGCCCCGACAGCACGCCGCCTCCGGGCGGGGCATCTAGGCTCAGGGCATGGCACCGGAGCAGAGCGCGTGGATGCGCATCGTCGCGGAGAACCCGAGTCACTCCCGGTGGTACATCGAGCGCTTCCGTGAGATGGCCACCCGCGGCGACGACCTCGACGGCGAGGCACGCCTCGTCGACGCGATGGCCCCACGCGGCGCGCGCATCCTCGACGCCGGCTGTGGCCCCGGTCGGGTCGGGGCGCGTCTCCACCAGCTCGGTCACGCCGTCACCGGCGTCGACGTGGACCCGGCGCTCATCACTGCCGCCGAGGAGGACCACCCCGGTCCCCGGTGGCTCGTGGGCGACCTCGCCTCCCTCGACGTGCGGGACGAGGGTGGCGAGCGCGCCCTCTTCGACCTCATCATCTGCGCGGGCAATGTCATGACCTTCCTCGCGCCGAGCACCCGTGGTGCCGTGCTCGCCGGTTTCGCCGACCACGTGGCCGAGGGCGGCCGGGCCGTCATCGGTTTCGGCGCCGGCCGCGGCTACCCCTTCGACGAGTTCCGCTCCGACGCGGCTGCTGCCGGCCTGGGCGAGCAGGTCCTCCTGAGTGGCTGGGACCTCTCCCCGTACACCGAGGACGGCGACTTCGTGGTCGCCGTCCTCGGTGGTCGCTGACTCGGGCGCTGGTGGGTCACCGCGCCCTCGTCGTCACGCGGCGACGGGTCGCCCCTGGAGCACGCGCCAGGTGTAGGCGAGGCCGATGAGCACCACCGGCGTGATGACGATGAGTCCCAGACCCAGGGTGCAGACACCGAGGATCGACAGCGCCATCCCGATGAGGGCGTAGATCAGCGTCTCCGCCAGGTGCCCGGTGACGAAGGCATAGCTGCCCTTGATCGCGTCGATGGCCTGCGCGCCGTCCACGACGGCGAGATTCGTGTAGGAGAGGAGGAAGGCCAGCACGAGCCCCGGCAGGACGAGCAGCAGGAAACCGATGTTGACGGCGATGGAGACGAGGATGCCGGCGACGAGCGCCTGCCCCCAGTCGATCCGGGTGAACATCTCACCCACCTCGGTCCGCCCGGTGTCCACCACGTCCAGTGCACCCCGAGCAAGAGCGATGCCCAGGCCCCACACGATCACCGTGGTGATCAAGCTGCTGACGAGACTGGCGATCTGGCCCGAGAACCCGCCCCGTGGGAGCGCGAAGCCGATACCGATGCTCAGTGCGAGATTGACCACGACGGCGACGCCGAGCATCGCCAAGGTGAGGACGACGAAGGGAACGACGTTCTGGGAGAACTTGGTCCAGCCGTACTTCACCGCATCGACGGCGTTGTAGGGGCCCGCCCCGGGGGCACCTCCGTGCGGCGGCATCCCCGATCCACCCGGTGGCGGACCCTGGGGTGGCGGCGGGCCCTGCGGCGGTGGCGGACCCTGGGGTGGCGGCGGGCCGTTGGGCGGCGGGGGTTGGCTGGGCGGCGGAGGTGGCGTCTCGTGGCTCATGATGACACCCAAGCGTGAGCCACGCAGGGGCGCAAGCACCTTCGGGTCACGAATGCCGGAGGACCCGGCGCGGGTCACCCCTCGATGAGCAGCTCCCGGGTGATGTCGGCGATCGATGCCGTGCCGACGAGACCCATCGTCAGGTCGAGCTCGGCGACGACATTGTCGATGACCGCACTGACACCGGCCGCCCCGTCGAGCGCGAGACCGTACACGTGGGGGCGCCCGAGGAGGCAGGCGTCGGCGCCGAGGGCGAGAGCGATGAAGAGGTCCGCCCCGCTGCGCACCCCGCTGTCCATGAGGACCGTCGGCTCCGGTCCGATCGCCGCCCGGATCCGCACGAGGGCGTCGAGCGCGCCGATTGAGCGATCCACTTGTCTCCCACCGTGGTTCGACACGACGATCGCGTCGACGCCGGAGTCGAGGGCCCGCCGGGCGTCGTCCTCGTGCAGGACGCCCTTGAGCACGACGGGGAGCGAGGTGCGCTCCCTGAGCGTCGCGATGTGCTCCCACGACAGCCCCGGGTTGGAGTAGATGTCGAGGAAGGTCTCCACCGCCGCCCGCGGCTCCGCCGAGCGCAAGTTGGCGCGCAGACCACCGGGGTGCTCCCGGGACATCGACACCACGGTGCCGGCGCCCCCCTTCGCCGCCCGCACCAGGTCCACCGGCCGACGCGGGTCGAGGCCGAGCGCCTCGGCACCCCGCGCGCCCGCCCTCGCGGCAGCTGCCACCCGCTCACGAACCATGGCCATGAACCGGGGGTCGGAGGTGTACTGCGCGATCCCCTGACCCCGGGCGAAGGGGAGTGAACCGAGATCGAGGTCCTGGGTGCGCCACCCGAGCATCGTCGTGTCCAGGGTGACCACGAGCGCCTCCGCCCCGGCGGCCTCCGCCCGACCGATCATCGAGTCGACGAGCTGCTCGTCGGTGGACCAGTACAGCTGGTACCAGAAGGGAGTCCCGGCCATCTCCTGCGCGGTCTCCTCCATCGGGGAGCAGCCCTGGCAGGAGAAGACGTAGGGGACGCCGCTCGCGTGCGCGCCACGGGCGATCTGCAGGTCCGCCTCGTCGCTGACGAGGCCGGCGGCGCCGACAGGCGCGAGCAGCACCGGCGAGGCGAGGTCCGTGCCGAGCACCCGGGTCGACAGGTCACGCTCCGTCGTCGCGTGCAGCATCCGCGGGATGACCTGCCACCGGTCGAAGGCCTCCCGGTTGGCGCGCATCGTCGCGCCTCCCCCGGCGCCTCCGGCGATGTAGGCCCAGGCCCTGCGGCTCATCGCCCGTCGGGCGCGGCGCTCGAGCTCGAGGGCATCGGTCGGCACGGTGGGTGCGACACCCAGGGCACCGGGGCGGTAGATGGCGTTCTGTCGGGCCCGGCCCACCCCGATCGGGGCGCTGCGCTCGGCGTCGTGGGTGCTCATGGCCTCACGGTAGCGGCAGCACAACCGTGATCTTGAACACAACGCCATGGGTGCATAGCCATGCGCTTTCCCTTGATTCCATCGGCCCGAACGGCCGTTTGGGGTCGATTGGGGCTGATTGACGTCATTCGTCTTCCCCCGCGACCCCGGGCTACGTTGCGAAAGGCCACACCCGACACCACCACACCGGAAGGAAGGCATGCCGACTGCGCCGCCCCTGGGGATCGTCACCATCGTCCTGCTCCTGCTCCTCTTCTACGGCCTGACCATGGTCATGTCGATGAAGATCAGCCGAGGCAGCGGAGAGAATGCCGACGACTACATGACCGCCGGACACGGCGTCGGCTTCGGCATCTCCGCCGCGTCGATGACCGCCACGTGGATCTGGGCGTCGTCGATGTACGCCTCCGCGACCTCCGGATACCTCTACGGCATCTCCGGCCCGATCCACTACGGGCTCTGGGGCGCGCTGATGATTCTCTTCATCTACCCCTTCGGCAAGCGCATCCGTGCCGTCGCCCCCCGGGCGCACACCCTGGCGCAGGTCATGGCCGTGCGCCACGGACGCTCCAGCCAGCTGATGCTCGCCGGCTCCAACGTGCTCGGCAGCGTCATCTCCCTCATGTCGAACTTCATCGCCGGTGGCGCGCTCATCGCGGTGCTCTCCCCGCTGACCTTCATCCAGGGCGTCCTGATCATTGCCGGTGGCGTGCTCCTGTACACGATCGGATCGGGCTTCCGCGCCTCGGTGCTCACCGACTTCACGCAGGTCGTGGCGATGCTCGGCGCCGTCGTCGTCCTCGTGCCTGCCTTCTTCTTCATCCTCGGTGGCCCCGACCTGCTGCGTGAGGGCGCCAGCAACCTCAGCCCCCAGCAGTCGAGCTTCTTCTCCTCCGAGGCCTTCCTCAAGCAGGGCGCCCCGTACATCGCGGCCGTCCTCGCCTATGCCATCGGCAACCAGACGATCGCCCAGCGTCTCTTCGCCGTGCGCGAGGACCTCATCAAGCCGACCTTCATCACCGCGACGATCGGCTACGGCGCAACCGTCATCGGCATCGGGATGCTCGGAGTGCTCGCCCTGTACTCCGGGATCGAGCCGAGCGGTGGGGACCCGAACAACCTGCTCCCGCAGCTCGCGGCCACGCATCTGGCGACCCCGTTCATCGTCGTCTTCTTCGTGATGATCATCGGCTCCCTCTCCTCGACGGCCGACTCCGACCTGGCTGCCCTGTCCTCGCTCGTCATGACCGACATCTACGGCGTCAGCGCCCGCCGCGAGGGCCGCGCCGTCAACCCGAAGACGATGCTGCTCATCGGCCGGATGACGATGATCGTGGCCACCGTTGCGGCGGTCTCCTTCGCAGCGCTCCAGCTGAACATCCTCGACCTGCTCGTCTTCGTCGGCGCGCTGTGGGGTTGCCTCGTCTTCCCGGTCATCGCCTCCTTCTACTGGTCGAAGGTGACGAACAAGGCGTTCACCGTCTCGGTACTGCTCGCGCTGGCGGCCTTCCTTCCGGTGCGCTTCGGCTGGGTGCCCCGCTCCGGCGGCCTCGACCTGCTCGTCGAGCTGCTCGGGGTCGTCGGCATCGGCGTCGTCATCGGTCTGATGCTCTTCGGCTTCTTCGGACCGAAGGTCGGCCTGATCGGCGGTACCGTCGCGGCGCTCGTGCTGGCCCCCTTCGCCATCGGGCTCATCGCCGACTACGCGGCCCTGTCCGGAGCCCTCGTGGCCTACGCGGTCTCGACGCTCGTCTGCGCCGGCATGACCCTCGCCTCCCGCGAGGACCCCTTCGACTTCGACACCATCGCGCGGGCGACGGATGACTTCGACCCGGAGGACGAAGCCACCACCGACGTCGACGACATCGACGACGAGACCGTCTCCGTCTGAGGAAAGGACCTTCCACACCATGTCCATCGCCGCACTGACCTTCTACGTCCTCATCTGGCCGGCACTCGTCGCGATCGTCCTCGCGGTGATCTGCGTGGGCTTCGTCCGCGAGTTCCGCTCCGCCAGGAAGCAGGGTCGCGACATCGTCTGACCGGTCGCCCCTCCCGCCGGGCCCCTTCACGGCGCATAGTGGTGGTGCAGACGCACACCAGCGCCCACGAAGGAGCGGTTCCATGACCCGAGGGTTCCGGTACGGCCTGGTCGGGACGGGCGTGGCCGCGGCAGCGCTCGCCGCACACGACCTCATCCAGAAGAAGCACTCCGTCCTGCGCAACTACCCGGTCGTCGGGCACATGCGCTACCTGCTCGAGGAGTTGCGACCCGAGCTGCAGCAGTACTTCATCGAGCGCAACTGGGACGGTCGCCCCTTCGACCGGGACATCCGGTCGGTCATCTACGAGCGGGCCAAGGGGATCCACGGAGAGAAGGCCTTCGGCACCGAGCGCGACGTCTCGCGGTCGGGCCACGAGTACCTCGTCCACTCGACCACCCCGCTCGACCCGCCGCCCGAGGTGCCGCGCGTGATGGTCGGCGGGCCGGACTGCCGTCAGCCGTACAGCATGTCGCTGCTCAACGTCTCCGCGATGAGCTTCGGCGCCCTGTCCGCCAATGCGGTCCGCGCTCTCAACGAGGGCGCGAGGATGGGCGGCTTCGCCCAGGACACCGGGGAGGGCGGCCTGTCGCGGTACCACCTGGAGAAGGGGGGAGACCTCGTCTGGGAGGTGGGCTCGGGGTACTTCTCCACCCGCACCGAGGAGGGCGCCTTCGATCCGGCCCAGTTCCGCGACAACGCGGCCCACGAGCAGGTCAAGTGCGTCTCGCTCAAGCTCTCCCAGGGCGCCAAACCGGGCATCGGTGGTGTCCTGCCGGCAGCGAAGGTCACCCCGGAGATCGCCGCCGTGCGCGGCGTCCCGGTGGGCGAGAAGTGCGTCAGCCCGGCGGCCCACACGGTCTTCGCCACCCCGATCGAGCTCATCGAGTTCATCGCCTCGATGCGTGAGCTGTCCGGTGGCAAGCCCGCCGGGTTCAAGCTGTGCGTCGGATCCCGTCGCGACGTGCTCGCCATCTGCAAGGCGATCCTCGAGGTCGGCACGGCACCGGACTTCATCATCGTCGACGGCTCCGAAGGGGGCACGGCCGCGGCTCCGCTGGAGTACGAGGACCACGTGGGCAGGCCGTTGACCGACGGGCTGATGATCGTGCACAACGCGCTCGTCGGCGCAGGTCTGCGTGAGCACATCAGGATCGGGGCGAGCGGCAAGGTCGCCGCCGGCAATGACATCGTCAAGCGCCTCATCCAAGGGGCCGACTACACGAACTCGGCCCGGGCGATGATGATGGCCACCGGCTGCATCCAGGCCCAGGTGTGCCACACCGGCCGATGCCCCGTGGGCGTCACGACGCAGGACCCGCGACGGGCGGGCGCCCTCGATGTCGCGGACAAGAGCCTGCGGGTGCGCAGGTACCACGAGGCGACGGTTGCGCAGGCCACCCAGATGATGGCCTCCCTCGGGGCCCGACGACCAGAGGACCTCGGTCCCCACCTCCTGCGGCGCACGATCTCCTCGAGGGAGACGCGCTCCTACGCCGAGCTCTTCGAGTGGCTGCGCCCCGGCGAGCTCGTCGCCGAGGCACCGCAGAGCTGGGCGCAGGACTGGCAGGCCGCCTCCGCCCACAGCTTCGTCCCCGAGCCGTCTCAACCCCACTGACCCACGAACCACCGACAGCAAGGACCGTCATGACCACCGTTGCCCAGATGCTCATCACCACGCTGGCCGATCACGGGGTGCGCCACGTGTGGGGCGTCGTCGGCGATGCCCTCAACCCCGTCACGGACGCGATCCGGGGTGAGGAGAGGGTCGAGTGGATCGGGGTGCGCCACGAGGAGGTCGCCGCCTTCGCCGCCGGCGCCCAGGCGCAGCTGACCGACCGGCTCGGGGTGTGCATGGGCACCGTCGGGCCCGGATCGGTCCACCTGCTCAACGGGCTGTACGACGCGAAGAAGTCGCACGCCCCCGTGCTGGCGATCTGCGGTCAGGTGCCCACGCCCGAGATCGGCAGCCACGCCTTCCAGGAGGTCGACAACGACCTCCTCTTCGAGGACGTCTCCGTCTTCGCCCGCACGGTCACCTCCGCCGCGCAGATGCCGCAGATGCTCGAGCAGGCCGTCAACGCGGCGATCGCCCACCGCGGCGTCGCGGTACTCACCCTCCCGGGCGACGTCGGCGGCCTCGACCTGCCGAAGGGGACGCCCACCCCCTTCCTCGCTCCCCCACCGAGCCCCGCCCCCGCACCGACACACCAGGTCACCGCCGCCGCCGACGTCCTCAACGACGCGAAGAACGTCACCCTCCTCGTGGGGCAGGGCGCCCAGGGGGCGCGCGCCGAGGTGCTGCGCCTGGCCGACACCCTCCGGGCGCCGATGGTGATCACCCTCAAGGGCAAGCCGGGGTTCGAGCACGACAACCCCTTCCAGGTCGGTCAGAGCGGGCTCATCGGCAACCCGGCAGCCGCCAAGGCGCTCGACGAGTGCGATGTGCTGCTCATGGTCGGCACCGATTTCCCCTACCGGGAGTGGTACCCCGAAGGCAAGACCGTCATCCAGCTCGACGAGCGGGCGGACCACATCGGTCGACGCACCCACGTCGCGCACGCCCTCGTCGGGGACAGCGCCGCGACCCTGGCCGAGCTCGTCCCGCGGCTGGGCGCCCACGAGAGCAGCAAACACCTCGACGCCGCCACCCGTCACTACGCCGAGTGGAGCGAGCGCCAGGAGCACCTGACCCGCCCGGGTCACGACGAGACCCTCCTCGGCCGCGTGCGCAGCGCCTTCGACAACCCGGAGGAACTCATCCGTCCCGAGGCGCTGGCCGCTGCACTCGACCGGCACGCCGCCGACGACGCGATCTTCACCAGCGACACCGGCATGTCGACCGTGTGGCTCTCCCGGTTCATCCGGATGAGCCACGAGCGCCGACTGCTCGGCTCCTACAACCTCGGCTCGATGGCCAATGCGATGCCGCAGTCGCTCGGCGCGCAGGCCCTGGACCGCTCCCGACAGGTCATCGCCTGCTGCGGCGATGGCGGCCTGATGATGCTGCTCGGCGACCTGCGCACAGCCGTGACCTACCGGTTGCCGGTGACCGTCGTCGTCTACAACAACTCTCGCCTGGGCATGGTCAAGCTCGAGCAGGAGCAGGGCGGGCTGCCCGAGTTCGGCACCGAGCTCGACAACCCGGACCTCGCCGCCGTCGCCACCGCACTGGGCCTGCAGGCGCGCCGCGTCACGGATCCCGAGCAGCTCGACGACGCGGTGCAGGGCGCGTTGGCCAGCGAGGGTCCCTACCTGCTCGATGTCGTGACCAACCCGGAGGAGGTGTCGCTCCCGCCGAAGCCGACTCTCGGCCAGGCATGGGGCTTCGCCATCGCCAAGTCCACCGAGGTCATCGAGTCCCGGTGACGCGCGGTCGGGCGGACGCCACCGGGCATTGGACTCCCGCGTGGAGGGGAGTCATGATCGGGCCATGAGTTCCGGCCACGGTCACACCCACGGGCACGCTGGGGCCACCCATCGCTGGCGGCTGCAGCTCGCCTTCGGGATCATCACGACCTTCTTCGTCGTGGAGCTCGTCGCCGCCCTCGCCTCGCGCTCGCTCGCGCTGCTGTCCGACGCCGGCCACATGGCCGCCGACGTCGTGGCCCTGGGCGCGGCGCTCGTCGCCACCCGGATCGCCACCCGCGGCGACACCTCCGGCCAACGCACCTACGGCTCCTACCGCGCGGAGGTCTTCGCCTCGGGCCTGGCGGTCCTCCTCATGCTCGGGGTGTCCGTCTACATCGCCGTCGAGGCCGTCGCCCGGATCGGCTCCCCGGCCGAGATCGCCACCGGCTGGATGCTCACCGTCGGCGTCCTCGGGCTCCTCGCCAACATCGCCGCACTCTCCCTCCTGCGGGGCGGTGCCACCGAGTCGCTCAACGTCAAGGGCGCCTACCTCGAGGTCGTCGCGGACACCCTCGGCTCGGTCGGGGTCATCGCCGCCGCGCTCCTCGTCGCCGCCACCGGCGACGCATGGTGGGACACCGCCTTCGCGCTGGCCATCGCCGCCTTCGTCGCGGTGCGCGCGGTCCTGCTCGGGCGGGAGGTCCTGCACGTCCTCGGCCAGCACGCCCCCACGGACGCACCACCACCCGAGGTCGCCGCGGCCCTCGCCTCGGTCCCCGGCGTGAGCGATGTCCACGACCTGCACCTGTGGACCCTGACATCGGGCATGGACGTCGCCACCGCCCACCTCGTCACCCTCGAGGGCGCCGACCCGCACGCCGTGCTCGACGGTGCCCGCGAGCTGATGCGCACCCGATTCGCCATCGAGCACGCCACCCTCCAGGTCGAGCCGGAGAGCCATGTCGGGTGCCACGAGGTGACGTGGTGAGCGGCGCCCTTCGTCAGGCGGCGGTGACGCCGTGGCGCTGCTGGTGGCGCGCTCCGAGAGCGGTCCCGATGAGCACGAGGACGATCGAGGCGACGAGCACCCCCGGGTAGCCGACGAGCTGCGCCAGGCCCAGGGCGAGGCCGGCCGCGATGAAGGAGATCGCGAGCGCGAAGGAGGTCAGGGTCGTGAAGTCGGTCCCCGCGGAGTCGGCTCGTGAGTAGTCCATGTTGATCGTGTAGACGACGACATTGGCCATCGCATAGGTCGCCATGAAGAGGCACAGCGCCAGCGAGGTCCACAGGGTCGTCGCCGAGCCCAGGGCGAGGGGCAGCAGACCGAGCGAGGACAGCGCCAGGAGCAGTCCCCCGAGGACGAGGGTGCGCCGCCGGCCGAGCCGGCCCACGAGCCACCCCGCCCCGAGCGAGGTGAGCACTGCAGGGACCGACGCCACGACACCCGTGACGATCCCGATCCTCGTCAGGGACCACCCGGCGTCGACGAGGGCCGGGGAGACGATCGCGTACCCGACGGCGGCGCCGACGTAGTAGAGGGGCACGACGAGGAAGGTCCAGCTGCGGCAGCCCTTCTGGCGGAAGACCGTGAGCAGGTCACGGTAACCGGGCCGCTCCACGACGAGCTCCCGTTCGGGCTCCCGATAGGCGATGACGACGCCCAGCGCGGTGGCGGTGAGCACCGCGAGCAGCAGGATCGCCGCAACCCAACCGAAGCGGTCGTAGACGAGCACGGCCAGACCGCCACCGACGACGCTGCCGAGGTAGTTGCCGCCGACCTGGATGCCGTTGCCGAGCCCTCGCTCCCCGGCGGTGAGCAGCCGCACCACGAGCGCGTCGGCAGCGATGTCCTGCGTCGCCGAGAAGACGACGTAAAGAGCGCAGATGACGATGATCGGGCCGAGGTGGTCCGACGGGCCGACGAAGGGGGTCAGCGCCAGCAACGAGAGGACGAGACCGAGCTGCAGCGGGATGAGCCACGAGCGGTAGTGCCCGATCCGGCGGCTGCCGTACCTGTCGATGAGCGGGGCCCAGAGGAACTTCAGCGGCCAGATGATGCCGATCGTCTGGAGCAGGCCGAGCGTCGCGAGGGAGGTCCCGCCCTCCCGGAGGATCGCCACGAGACCGATCGTGAGGAACCCCACGCCCAGCCACTGGGTGAAGTAGAGCGCGGTGATGAGGCGAAATCGCTCTGCCCCAAGGCGGGTGGTGTCATCGGCGACGGCGGTTGCGGTCGTCATCGGGCGGGATCCTCTGCGGTGGCGGGACAGGACTCGGACCCGGTCGGGTCCGTGGCATCACGCGTCAGCGGTGACGCGGGCTCGGTGGGACAGCAGGCTGCCTGGCCGTTATGTTAGGGCAGGCAAACCATACTGAGGTAACCCTAAGTTCAAGGAGTCCCCTGTTGAACCAGCACCTCCTGACCCGCGACACCGCCGATGAGTACCTCGCCGGCATGTCCCGGGTGACCGACCTCGTGGCCACCCACCTGGCCGCCGGCGCCCCCTCGACGGGCGCCACCGTCGCCGACCTGACCCCCGCGGTGGAGGCGGTCGACCTCGACCATCCCGCGGCCGACCTCGACAGCGCCCTGTCCGAGGTGACCGACCTCTACCTGCGTGACGCGGTCTGGTTCCACCACCCGTCCTACGTCGCCCACCTCAACTGCCCGGTCGCGCTTCCCGCGGTCCTCGCCGAGGGCATCCTCGCCGCGGTGAACACCTCGGTCGACACCTGGGACCAGAGCACCGGAGGCACCCTCATCGAGCAGCGGCTGGTGCGCTGGACCGCCGATCGCATCGGCTTCGGCAGCGACGCCGACGGCGTCTTCACCAGCGGCGGCACACAATCCAACCTGCAGGGACTCGTCCTCGCCCGCGGGGAGGCGATGCGCGCGAACCCCGCACCTGATGCCCAGCAGCGGTTGCGGGTCCTGGCGACGGAGCACAGCCACTTCAGCGTGGCGAAGTCCGCCCGCATCATGGGGCTGCGCCCCGATGCGGTCATCCCCGTGCCCACCGACGAGACGGGCGGCATGTCGCTCACGGCCCTCCGCGACGCACTGGACGCCCTCCGCGAGCGCGGCGAGATCGCCGTCGCGGTCGTGGCCACCGCCGGCACGACCGACCTCGGGGTGATCGACCCCGTCGCCGGGGTCGCCGACCTGTGCGCCGAGCGCGGGACCTGGCTGCACGTGGACGCCGCCTACGGCGGGGGGCTGCTCGTCTCCTCCCGCCGCCGTCACCTGCTCGCCGGCATCGAGCGCGCCGACTCGGTGACGGTCGACTTCCACAAGACCTTCTTCCAGCCGGTCAGCTCCAGCGCCCTGATCGTGCGCGACGGCTCCACGCTGACGCACGTGACCCACCACGCGGAGTACCTCAACCCCCGGACCGCGGTCACGCCCAACCAGGTCGACAAGTCCCTGCAGACGACGCGTCGCTTCGACGCCCTCAAGCTCTGGATGACCCTGCGGGTGACCGGCGCCGATGCCGTCGGTGAGATGTTCGACGAGGTCATCGACCGGGCCCACGAGGTCTGGGACGGCCTGCGCACCGATGTGCGCTTCGAGGTGGCCACCGAGCCGACGCTGAGCACCGTCCTCATGCGCTACCGACCGGAGGGGGTCAGCGCCGAGGCCGCCGACTCGCTCAACCCCCGCATCCGCCACGCCCTGCTCGACCGCGGCGACGTCATGGTCGCCGGGACCACGATCGACGGCCGCGCCTGGCTGAAGTTCACCCTGCTCAACCCGGACACACCGCTGGAGCACCTCCGCGGGATCCTCGAGACGATCGCGGCGACCGGGGACCAGCTGTTGGCCGAGGACGCAGCGGATGACCTGGAGACCCGCCGCTGGCGCTCCGTCCACGCGGAGCGTGCGACCCGACACCTCGATGAGCGCCCGTCCGAGCTCGCCACGACCGGGAAGGAGGCGCGCTGATGACCACCACCCCCGTGCACGACCTCATCGGCATCGGCCTGGGTCCCTTCAACCTCGGTCTGGCCGCGCTGACCCACGATCTGCCCGACGTCGACGGCCTCTTCCTCGAGTCCCGGGACGCGTTCTCCTGGCACCCCGGGATGATGATCGAGGGGGCGACGATCCAGGTGCCCTTCATGGCCGACCTCGTGACGATGGCCGACCCGACGAGCCGGTTCAGCTTCCTCAACCACCTCAAGCAGGTCGGGCGGCTCTACCCCTTCTACATCCGCGAGGACTTCAACCCCCTTCGCGCCGAGTACGACCAGTACTGCCGGTGGGTCGCCGACCAGCTCGACACCATCCGCTGGGGCCAAGAGGTGACCTCCGTCGAGCAGGAGGGCGACGGCACCTACCGCGTCACGGCACGCCGGGCGGACGGGTCGACGAGCTCCCACCGCGCCCGGCACGTCGTCCTCGGCATCGGCACCGAGCCGGTGCTCCCGCCCGTCACCGAGGGGCTGGGTGGGCCGGTGACGCACAGTGCCGGCTACCTCGAGGCCCGGGCCGAGCTGCAGTCCCGGGAGAGCATCACGCTCGTGGGCAGCGGTCAGTCCGCCGCCGAGATCTACCTCGACCTGCTCGAGGGCGTCACCGATCACGGCTACCACCTGACCTGGGTGACGCGCTCGCCCCGGTTCTTCCCGATGGAGTACACGAAGCTCACCCTCGAGATGACCTCCCCCGAGTACGCCCGCTACCACCGCGCCCTGCCGATGGAGCGACGCGACGTCCTCGGGCGGGAGCAGCGCACCCTCTACAAGGGGATCAGTGCCGACCTCGTCGACACGATCTACGACACCCTCTACCGGGTCCGCGTCGAGGGCGGCACCACCGTGCCGACCACGCTCCTGACGAACAGCGAAGTGCGCGAAGCGAGCTGGGACGAGGAGTCCGGTCAGTACACCCTCGAGGTGCACCACGAGGAGCAGGACGCCGCGGTGACGGTGACCTGCGAGGGCCTCGTCCTCGCGACCGGCTACCGGCCACGGACGCCGGGATTCCTCGCGCCCGTCGCGCACCGGATCCGCCGGGACGCCCGCGATCGCTACGACACCGGACCCGACTACAGCGTCGACCTCGACAGGAGGATCTTCGTGCAGAACGCCGAAGAGCACACCCACAGCGTCCTCGCCCCCGACCTGGGCATGGGGGCCTACCGCAACTCCGTGATCATCGCGGCCATCACCGGACGGGAGGTCTACCCCGTCGAGGAGCGCATCGCCTTCCAGCACTTCGGGGTCGACGAGATCGACTCCCCCGTGATCACGCGCGACGACGGCGCTGCCCACACCACTGCGGCCCGGCGCACCCCGGCGGGGGTGGGCCGATGAGCAGGCACGCGATGATCACCCCCATCGGCCGCGTCACCATCGAGCCGGTGGTGGCGACCGACGACGACACGAGCGTCGCCCGGCTCCTGCACGAGTGGGTCACCCACCCCGGGTCGAGCTTCTGGGGCATGCAGGGCTGGACCCCCCAGCAGACCCGCGAGGCCTTCGACGCGATCCACGCCGACCCGCACCAGGAGGCGTGGCTCGGCCGGGTCGACGGGAAGCCGACCTTCCTCGCCGAGACCTACGACCCGGCGCACAGCGTCCTCGCCGCGCACTACCCGGTCGCCCCGGGCCAGCTGGGCATGCACGTGCTCATCGCCCCCACGGACGCCCCGGTGCACGGGTTGACCTCACAGGTCTTCCGCGCAGTGATGCACTTCTGCTTCCGGGACCCGGAGGTCACCGAGGTCGTCGTCGAGCCGGACGTGCGCAACCACGCCATCCACGCGAAGAACGCCGCCGCCGGGTTCGTCGTCGAGCGCCGGATCACGCTGTCGGACAAGGAGGCCCTGCTCAGCTTCTGCACCGCCGATGCCTTTGCGGCGAGCGAGCTGGAGCGTGGCGACGGTCGCGACCGCAGCCCGCAGGTCGCACACCTCGAGCCCGTCGTCATGGCCCGCGCCCACCGGCACATCGCCGCGAAGGCCCTCGGTGAGTTCACCCACGAGCGCCTCCTGGCCCCCGTCGCGACCGGTGACGGCCGGTGGAGCATCACCGCCGGCCGCGCCCGCTACTCCTTCGCCGCCTCCCGGCACGAGCCCGAGCACTGGCGCGTCGACCCGTCGAGCATCGACCGGGAGGTCGACGGCCAGGGCACCGACATCGATGCGCTGACCGTGGTCAGCGACCTGCACGAGGAGCTCGGGATCCCCGACCACCTGCGCTCCACCTACCTCGAGGAGCTCAGCGGCACGCTCGCGAGCCTCGCCCACAAGTGGCACCACCAGCGGCACTCGAGCGCCGACCTCGTCCACGCCGACTTCCAGACGGTCGAGGGCGCGATGACCGAGGGCCACCCCGCCTTCGTCGCGAACAACGGTCGGATCGGCTTTGCCGCCACCGACCACGCGGCGTGGTCACCCGAGGCCGGCGCCGACGTCCACCTCGTCTGGGTGGCGGTGCGCCGCTCGCTCGCCCAGCTCTCGCTCGCCGAGGACCTCACGGAGGAGGACCTCTACGCGGGAGAGCTCGACGCGGCAGACCTGGCGCGGTTCTCCCAACGCCTCGAGGCGAAGGGGGGGACCCACGCGGACCACCTGCTCATGCCCATCCACCCGTGGCAGTGGGACCACAAGCTCGCGGTGACCTTCGCCGCGGACATCGCCCGAGGCGACATCATCCACCTCGGGACGACCTCGGACCGGTACCGGGCCCAGCAGTCGATCCGCACCTTCTTCAACCACGACCGGCCCGAGCGGTGCTACGTCAAGACGGCGCTGGCGATCCAGAACATGGGCTTCCTGCGGGGCCTCTCCCCGACGTACATGCAGGGCACGCCGGCGATCAACGACTGGGTCGCGCAGGTCGTCGCGGAGGACCCGGAGCTGAGCGCGTGCGGCTTCCGGGTGCTGCGCGAGATCGCGGCCGTCGGCTACACCGGCGACGCGTACCACGCCCTCGGTTCGGCCAACCCGCACACGAAGATGGTCGCGGCCCTGTGGCGGGAGTCGCCGGTGCCGCAGCTCGCGGCCGGGGAGCGGGTGGTCTCGATGACGGCGCTGCTGCACCGGGACGCGGAGGGCACCTCGCTCATCGGCGAGCTCATCGCCGCGAGCCCGCTCACGGCGGGCGAGTGGGTGCGCCGGTGGCTGCGTGCCTACCTGCGTCCGATCGTCCACTGCCTCGGTGTGCACGACCTCGCCTTCATGCCACACGGGGAGAACGTCATCCTCGTCCTCGAGGACCACTCCCCCACCGGCATCTTCATGAAGGACATCGGTGAGGAGGTCGTCGTCATGGGTGAGCGTGAGCTCCCCCCGGAGGTCGAGCGCATCCGCCACGTCCTCGACCCGCAGGTCCAGTCGCTGTCGATCCTCACCGACGTCGTCGACGGGGTGCTGCGCTTCGTCGCCGAGATCCTCGACGACGACGCGGTGCTCGCCGAGGAGACCTTCTGGGCCCTCGTCGCGGACTGCATCGACGAGCACGCGCGGGACCACCCGCGGGCGGCGCGGCTCGACCTGCTGCGGCCGGCCTTCGAGCACTCGTGCCTCAACCGGCTGCAGCTGCGCAACACGCTGCAGATGGTTGACCTCGCCGACCCGGCAGGATCGCTGATCATGGCCGGGATGCTCGACAACCCGCTCCACACCGCATCGCGCGTGCCGGTCCTCGTGCCATGAGCCGGCGCTGGAGGGTCCGGCGTGACCCGTGGGGCGTCCCGCACTGCTGGGGCGCCACGCTGGAGGACCTCGCGCACGCCCAGGGCTGGTCGGCCGCGGTCGACCGGGCCTGGCAGCTGGAGACCGAGCGGCGGCGCTCGGAGGCCACGACGAGCGCCGTCCTCGGTTCCGCTGACTGGGACGACTTCGCGGTGGCCACAGGGCTGCCCGAGATGTCCCGGGCCGCGGTCGCCGCCCTGGACGAGGACACCGCAGCCTGGCTGGCGGCCTTCGTCGAGGGGGTGAACGAGGGCCTCGCCGAAGGCGCCTCGCGCGCACCGGAGTTCCTCGCCACCGGCACCGAGCCCGGGCGCTGGGAGCCATGGAGCGCGGCGGGGGTCTTCCTCGTGCAGCACGTGCTCATGGGGTCCTTCGGGCACCAGCTGTGGCGTCGCCACGTGCGTGCGACGCTCGGTGAGTCGGGCATGGACCTGCTCAGCCACGAAGGCGTCCCGCTCGGTGGCAGCAATGCCTGGGCGCTGACCGGGTCGCGCACCGTCACCGGCGCGCCGATGATCGCGGCCGACCCCCACCGCGTGCTCGAGGCCCCGGGGATCTACCAGCAGGTGCGGTTGTCGACCCCGACGATCGACGTCACCGGCCTCGCCTTCCCGGGGGTTCCCGGGGTGGCGCACTTCGGTCACACCGGGTCGGTCGCCTGGGCCATCACGCACGCCATGGCCGACTACCAGCAGATCGCGCCCGGGGCCGATCCCGCGATGCCGCACCCGCTCACCCCGGCCGGCGTCGACGGGGACATCGCGCTCGCAACCATGCGCCGGCTGCTGCTCGCGCGGACGGTGGACGACGTCGACGCCGCTCTCGAGGACTGGGTGGAGCCGGTCAACGCCGTGATCATCGCCGGCGCCGACGGGCGCGTCCGCGAGCGCGTCGCGGGCCGCGTGGTGACGCAGGGAGGCACCACCCGTGCCGTCCCTCCCGCCCGCCGGGACCTCGCCGAGGGTGAGGCCGTCGTCCACGCCAATGACCGGCGCGCATCCGTGGCGGACCTCGGCGAGGAGTTCGCGCCGCCGCACCGGGGTGGCCGGATCGCCGAGCTGCTCACCCAGCGCGAGCGGTGGGACCGCGAGGCGCTCTCGGAGATCCAGATGGACACCTGGCTGGGTTCGTGGCCGACCTTCCGGGCCCTGCTGCAACGGGTGCAACCGACCGGGCCGGCCGCCGAGGTCCGTCGACGGTTGCTCACCTGGGACGGCCACATGGACGCCGGAAGCGTCCGGGCGGCCCTCTTCGCGCGCTGGCGGAGCGAGCTCGTCGGCCTCGTCGCGGCCCACCCCCGGCTCGAGGCGCTGCACACCCCGACCGGGCTGGCCCCGCTCTTCGCTCCGTGGACGGACCCGGTCGCGCGGATCGGGGCCGGCATCGAGCGGGTCGTGACCCGCGGTGACGCCCATGGCCTGCCCCTCCCCGAGCTGGCCACCGCGGCCCTGGCCCGGGTGGCCGACACCCTCGGCGACCGGACGTGGGGGGAGAGCCACGTCGCCCCCTTCCTCCGGGCCGTGACCAGCACCGCGGGGCCGGAGCCACGACCGCTCGGCGGTGACGGTGACTGCGTCCTCGCGACCGCGGCCGCCCCCGGACTGAGCGACCACTGCTGGCGGGGGCCGGCCGCCCGACTCGTCTGGGACCTCGCCGGGGGCAGCACGTGGGTCGTCCCCCTGGGTGCCGACGGCCCGCCCGACTCACCGCACACCCTCGACCAGCACGACCTCTGGCGCGCCGGCGCCCAGATCCCCACACCACAGGAGACCCCGTGACGACCCTCGACTTCCGCCCGCTGCGCCCGACGGACGACGCCCCGATGATCCACGACTGGGCCACCCGGCCACGTGGACGCTTCTGGGGGATGGCCGACAAGAGCGTCGAGGAGATCCGCGACATCTACGCCTTCGTCGACTCCCTCGAGGCGCACTGGGCGTGGATCGTCGAGGACGAGGGGCGAGCGGTGGCGCTGCTGCAGACCTACGAGCCGGAGCACGACCCGATCTCCGGGGCCTACGCGGTCCGGCCGGGTGATGTCGGCGCGCACGTCTTCGTCGCGCCCGGTGAGGACGCCCTGCGCGTCGGGGCGGGGATCTTCGCGTGGGTCTTCGCCGACCCGGCCGTCCTGCGTCTCGTGGGCGAGCCCGATGCGGGGAACCGGGCGATCCTCGCGCGCCTGCAGCAGAGCGGTTTCGAGCTCGCCGACGAGGTCGTCATCGGCGACAAGGTCGCGCGGTTGGTCTTCCTCACCCGGGATCGCTTCGAGTCCGTGCTGGGGTGAGTCGGCCGGGGTCGTGTCCGCGAGCGGTGGAGTCCGCACGCCATCTCGAGGATGATCGGGAGGACCCGACACAGGAGCCGATCGTGACCGACACCCCCAGCCACCTCGCCCCGCCACACCCTCACGTCACCTACCTCACCGCCCAGCAGATCCCGACCATCGTGCGCGTGGCCCGCGACGTCGCGCCCGACGAGATGGCCGCGATCTTCGACGAGTCCTTCGCCGCGCTCGTCCCCGCACTCGCGCAGCAGGGTCTGGACATCGCCGGACCCCCCTTCTCGCTGCACCACCGGATGCCCGGAGCGACCATGACCTTCGAGCTGGGGTTCCCGGTGGCGCACCCGCTCGATGGTGAGCTCGAGGCCGGAGGCATCACCTTCTTCCCCTCGAGCATGCCCGCGACCCGGATCGCGACGATCTCCCACGTCGGTGGCTACGACGGGCTCGCTCGGGCCTGGGGGGACCTGATGCAGCAGGTCGCCGATGACGGCCACCGCCCGGGCCTGCCCTTCTGGGAGGTCTACGTGAGCGAGCCCGGACCGGACGTTGACCCCAGCACGTTGCGCACGGACCTGGTGACGCCCATCGCGGAGTGAGCATCGGACGGCTCCTCCGTGGCCCGAGGCATCACGAGGGGCGACGGAGGGCGCCTGTCAGGCGCCCGCGGTCAGGGTGCCGAGGTCTCCACGGGTGGGCAGCTCGCGCAGGGGCCCGAGCCTCGTGGCCACGACGGAGGCGCAGGCCAGGGCGTTGATCACGGCCATGATCACGAGGGTGGCTCGCAGGCCGAGGCTCTCGCCGAGCACTCCGGCGGTCAGTGCCGCGGCCGGCATGGTGCCGTAGTTGATCATCTGGGTGGTGGTGACGACCCGGGCCAGCATCGGTGCGGGGACGTAGCGCTGGCGCCACGCGCCGCGCACGACATTGCCGGCCACGACCGACAACCCGAGCGCGAACATGCCCAGGACGAACCAGATGACGCCGGCGTCGGGTGTGGCCAGCGGGACCAGGAGCCCGGAGAGTCCCGAGGAGACGAGCAGCCAGGTGGAGGCACGGCCCGACCCCCAGCGCACGGAGATGCGCCGCGCGACAGTAGCGCCGACCACCGCTCCGGTGCTGCCGATCGCGAGCACGTAGCCCACGAGTGACGGTTGCAGGTCGAGCGACCGGAGGCAGAAGATCACCGTCAACGTGTTGATCCCGGTCAGCCCGAAGTTGCTCGCTCCGCCGATCACGGTCAACGCGCGGAGGTAGGGATCGTGGACCACAGCAGTGATCCCCGCGCGGATCCGAGCCACCAGTGGTTCGGGTGGTGCCGTGCGCTGCTCCGTGTCGGGGGTGTGGATGCGCCACAGGCATGCGGCGGACACCAAGAAGCTGACCACGTCGACCACGAGGCCGCCCACGGCGCCGACGAGTCGCACCAGCAGCCCGGCCAGGCCCTGACCACCGATCTGCATGGCCGACTCGGTACCCATCAACCGCCCGTTCGCGGCTTCCAGCTGCGAGGGGTCGACCACGGCCGTGACCAGCTTGACGTAGGCGGTGCGGAAGAAGACCGTGCTCACGCCGTTGAGCAGGGCCGCTGTCGCGAGGTGCGGCAGGGTGAGGGCGCCGGCGAACCACGCGAGCGGGACGCTGATGAGGGTGGCTGCCGCCGTGAGGTCCGCGGCGATCATCACCCGGCGGGGAGAACGCTCATCGATCCACGCTCCGGCCGGTAGCCCCACCAGGAGCCACGGCAACCACGCCGCGGCCGTCAGGACCCCGACCCACCCGGCACCGGCACCGAGACCCGTGACGGCCAGCAGCGGGACGAGCACGACCGTCGTGGCGTTGCCGAGCACGCTCACGCCCTCGCCCCACCACAGGAGGGTGAAGTCCCGGTTCCGGCGCAGACCGAGGACGACCGGCGGTGAGGTCACGGTTGGCTGGGGAATCCGTGGGCGAACACGAAGACCGGCTCCCGCTCGGCGTCGTCGTCGGGAGCCGCCCGAGCGCTCCACCGCGTGAGCACCTCGATGATCTCGGCGCTCAGCTCGTCCAGCTCACCGGGCGTCAGGTGCAACCACTGCTGCGTCGCGAACGCCGTGTCGCCCCACTGACCTGCCGCCTCGCTGTTGTCCATCCAGGCCCGCTTGCGCTCGACCTGCCGCGTCAGGCTGATCGACTCGGCCGCGGCGCCGGCCTCTGCGGCCACAGGGTCCCCCGCAAGGTCCGAGCGCGACCATCGAAACCCCGCGGACACCAGACGCCACCAGCGTTCCCGGCGGTCCCGCGCGAGTTCCGGCACCTCTTCGACGAGGCCGACGTCGGCAAGCACCTTCAGGTGGTGACTCACGCTGCCCACGGCCTGACCGGTCCGCTTCGACAGCGACGACGCCGTCGAGGGCCCGTCGACCTTGAGGGCATCGAGGATCCGGTTCCGGAAGGGGTGCGCGATGGCGCTGAGGACGGCGGCCTCGGTGATCCGCCGGACCCCGTGGTCGCGGGACGGACTGTTCCTCGGCGTATCGGCTTCCATGCGTCCACCGTAGATCCACAAGAGTATTTGTACAATAGTTCTTGTTGATCCGCCCGGGTCTCACCGGGTCACGCCCGGCGAGCAGTCGACGGCCGAAGGCACCCCGGACCGGAGGGGGTGGGATGCTGGACCCAGCACCCCCACACCCGATCAACGGAGAGCACCCGTGGAGAAGATCGTCGTCGTCGACGGAGCCCGCACCCCCACCGGCAGCTTCGGTGGCGTCTTCAAGGACGTGCCCGGATACGAGCTGGGCGCCACCGCCAGCATCGAGGCACTGCGGCGCGCCGGCGTCTCCGGCGAGCACATCAGCGAGGTCGTCATGGGCTGCATCGGCCAGGTCGGCCCGGATGCCTACAACGCCCGCCGCGTCGCCGTCACCGCCGGTCTGCCGACGAATGTCCCGGCCTACACGGTCAACCGCCTGTGCGGCTCCGGCCTGCAGGCCATCTGGTCGGCCGCGATGGAGATGCGCTGGAACGACCTCGACTTCACGCTCGCCGGAGGCGACGAGTCGATGACCCGGATGCCCTTCTACGACTTCGGCGCCCGCAGCGGCTACAAGCTCGGCAACCGGCAGTTGCAGGACGGCACCGTCCTGATGCTCACCGACCCCTTCCACGACATCCACATGGGCGTCACCGCCGAGAACGTCGCGCGCACGTACGACGTCTCCCGCGAGCAGCAGGACGAGTTCGCCCTGGAGTCCCAGCGCCGAGCGGCCACCCCGGAGGCCCGGGCCGCCTTCGCCGAGGAGATCATCGCCGTCGAGGTGGGGGGCCGTCGGCCCTTCACCGTCGAGGTCGACGAGCACCCCAAGCCCGAGACCACCCTGGAGACGCTGGCCACGCTTCGCCCCGCCTTCGCCGAGGAGGGCACGGTCACCGCCGGCAATGCCTCCGGGATCAACGACGGTGCCGCCTCGGTGGTCCTCGGCCGCGAGTCCGCAGTGCAGGAGCGCGGGCTGACCGGTCTGGTCAGCCTCGAGGCCGTGACCACCGCCGCACTGGAGCCCGAGCTCATGGGCTACGCCCCGACGCACGCCCTGCGCGCCCTCTTCGACAAGACGGGGACCACGCCGGCCGACATCGGCTCGATCGAGCTCAACGAGGCCTTCGCCTCGCAGGCCGTCGCGGTCATCCGCGACACGCAGCTCGACCCCGCACGGGTCAACCCCTACGGCGGCGCCATCGCCCTGGGTCACCCCGTCGGCGCGACCGGTGCGATCCTCACCCTGCGCCTGGCCAAGGACATGGTCCGACGCGACCTCGAGCTCGGCGTCGTCACCATGTGCATCGGTGGCGGCCAGGCTCTCGCCGCACTCTTCCGGAGGATCTGATGACCCAGCCCGTCACCTACGACGTCACCGACGGCGTCGCCCACATCCAGCTCAACCGACCGGGCTCGGCCAACGCCCTCGACCTGGACCTGACGCGCGCGCTCGCCGAGGCGGCCACGGCGGCAGCGCAGGACGAAGGGGTGCGCGCCGTCGTCCTCAGCGGCGCGGGCTCGCGCTTCTGCGGCGGCGGGGACGTGGCGTCCTTCGCGGACTCCGCCGATCCGAGCGGGTACCTCCACGAGCTCGCGACGACGGCGGACGCCGCAGTGCTGACCCTCGAGACGATGGCCAAGCCGGTCGTCACCGCCGTGCAGGGAGCCGTGGCCGGTGGCGGCCTGGGGGTCATGCTCGCCGGGGACGTCGTCGTCGCCGCCGAGGGCACGAAGTTCGTCTTCGCCTACCCCAACATCGGGCTCACCCCCGACTGCGGAGGGACGATCTCGCTGCCGCGCGCCATGGGCCAGCAGCGGGCGCTGGCCTTCGCGCTCACCGGTCGACCGCTGTCCGCCGAGCAGGCCCTCGCCCAGGGACTCGTCGCCGAGGTCACCGCGGACCCGCTGGAGCGGGCACGCGAGCTGGCCGCGGTGTGGGCCGGCGGCGCAGCGGCCGCCTATGGCCAGGCGCGTCGCCTGCTGCGGGCCAGCGCGGGCCGCACCCGCGAGGAGAGCGGGCGCGACGAGGCGGACACGATCAGTGCCCGCTCGACGAGCCCGGAGGCGCAGGCGCTGTTCGCCACGTTCCTGGGGCGCTGACCCGCGAAGCCCCCTTCGCCCGCGGGGTCGGGTCACACCGAGGCGACCGGGCGACGCGTGATGTCGGCGCAGGCCTCGCACGTCTCCTCGGGGATGACCCCGAGGCGCATGAGGTGACCGAAGACCCAGCACCCGGCGCAGAAGCCGAGGGCCGCCTCGAGCACGGCAAAGAGCGTGAGCACGCCGAGGACGATGCCGGCGGCCAGGTGGAGGCCGAAGCCGAGCGCGAGGATCGCGGCGGCCGTGGAAAAGGCCACGCCGATCCCCTGGGCGAAGCGCTTGGGCTGTCCGGGTGACGGGCGGGGCGCACCCAGGCGGGGGCCGATGACCCGCATCGCCACCCAGCCCAACGGGCTGAGCCTCGGTCCGGCGAGGACGCGGCCGAGGAAGCCGAGCGCCAGCGGCACGAGGAGCCACCACCAGCCGGTGAGGAGGATCAGCCCGCTCGAGAGCGCGACACCGGTGGCCACGGTGCGTGCCGCCTTCTCGTTGACCGGGTTGGGAAAGGTGAAGAAGGACATCCGGCAATCATAACGTGTCGTTTTGGCACTCATAAGCGAGCATGCACAGTGGTGCTCTGGCCGGCGCAGTAGCCTCGGGCCATGGATGGTGGCACCCGAGCGGCGCAGGCCCTGAGCGACAGCGGCATCGCGCACACGATCACCCGGCACGGCAGGGTCGGCTCCCTCGAGGAGGCCGCCGCGGCACGCGGGGTCGAGCCGGGCGACATCATCAAGACGCTCGTGGTGCGGCGGGCCGAGGGCGACCACCTCTTCGTCCTCGTCCCGGGCGATCGGCAGATCTCCTGGCCCAAGCTGCGCGCCTTCCTCGACGTCAACCGGATCTCGTTGCCGGACCAGCACGTGGCACGGGAGGTGACCGGCTACGAACGGGGGACGATCACCCCCTTCGGCTCCCTGACGGCCCTGCCGGTCGTCGCCGACTCCACCGTCCCCGGCCGGACCATCTCGATCGGGGCCGGGGAGCACGGCGTGGCGGCCACCCTCGACGCCGACGCGGCCCTGAGTCACCTCGGCGCCCGGGTCGCCGACGTGACCGACCCCACCTGATCCCGGCCCCCGATACGAACTGCTGCAGGCAGTAGCACGTATCGCCTGCAGCAGTTCGAACTACTGCAGGCGATACAAAGTGCTGCCTGCAGTAGTTCGTATGACGGGGAGAGTGGCGGCGGGGACGAAGGGGGGTCAGCGCGGGGCCATGCGCAGGGCGCCGTCCATCCGGATGACCTCGCCGTTGAGGTAGTCGTGGTCGACGAGGGAGAGCGCGAGCTGGGCGTACTCGTCGGGGCGGGCGAGGCGCTGGGGGAAGGGGACACCCTGGGCCAGGCCCTCGCGGAACTCGTCCGAGACGGTCGCGAGCATCGGGGTCTCGACGATCCCGGGAGCGATCGTCAGCACACGGATGCCGTGCTGCGCGAGGTCACGGGCCGCCGGCAGCGTGAGGCCGACGATGCCGCCCTTGCTCGAGGCATAGGCCGCCTGACCGATCTGCCCGTCGTAGGCGGCGATCGAGGCGGTGTTGATGATGACCCCACGGGCACCGTCCTCCAGCGGTTCGGTCCTGGCCATCTCCTCCGCCGCGAGGGTGAGGACGGTGAAGGTGCCCACGAGGTTGACCTGGACGACCTTGGCGTAGACGTCGAGGTCGTGCACGCCCTTGCGGCCGAGGATGCGCATCGACGGGCCGATGCCGGCGCAGTTGACGACGGTGCGCAGCGGCACCCCGGCGCCGGCCGCGGTCGCCACGGCCTCCCGCACCTGCTGGCCGTCGGTGACATCGACGGCGACGTACTCGACGCCCTCGACGGCGGGTGCCTTCTCGATCGAGTCGGCGAGGTCGAAGGCGAAGACCTTCGCCCCCCCTTCGGCCAGGGAGGCGGCGGTCGCCGCTCCGAGGCCGGAGGCCCCGCCGGTGACGATGGCTGCGGTGTCCGTGATCTGCACTGGTGCTCCTTCGTGAATGCGTGTGTCGTCGCGAGCCTAACCAGTCGCCTTCGTCACAATCTGCGAGACGGTCCGGCACCGCGGCGCCACCGCGTCTAGCGTTCCACCCATGCAGGCTCAGTCCACCGCACCAGCCCTCGGGTCCTTCCCGGCACCGGCGCGCAACACCCGTGAGGTCCTGCTCTTCGGCCTCACCCCTCCGCGCGCCGAGACCGCACCCGAGCGGGTCGCCGAGATCGCCGAGCGGACCCTGGCCCGGGTCGAGGCCCTGCCCGTCGACGCGCTCGTCCTCTACGACATCACCGATGAGGCCGACCGCAACCCGCGGCCCCGGCCCTTCCCCTTCGCCCAGATGCTCGACCCGGCCACCTACCTGCGGGAGGGACTCGGCCGGTGGGACCGCCCCGTCGTCGTCTACCGCTATGTGGGCAAGTACGAGCCGGACGAGCTGCGCGAGTGGCTGGGCGCCGCGCCGGACAACGTCCTCACGGTCTTCGTCGGGTCCTCCAGCGCCGATGCCGAGGTGCGCACGAGCCTGTCGCAGGCCGTCGCGATCCGCCGCGAGGTGCGCCCCACCCTTCCCCTGGGTGGTGTCACCATCCCCGAGCGGCACGCCAGCCGCGGGGACGAGCACGAGCGCCTGCTGCGCAAGCAGCACGCCGGCTCGAGCTTCTTCATCAGCCAGATCATCTACGACATCGGCGCCGCGAAGAACCTCGCCTCGGACTATCGCTATGCCGTCGCCGGGGACGGTCTCGCGGCAGCGCCCCTCGTCTTCACGCTGTCCCTGTGCGGGTCGGCGAAGACGCTCGCCTTCCTCGAGTGGCTCGGCGTCGACGTCCCCCAGTGGGTGCGCAACGAGATCCTCCACGCCGACGACCCGCTCACCTGGTCGAAGCAGCATGCGGTCAACGCCGCCCGGGAGCTCGCCGACTTCTGTCGGTACCTCGGCATTCCGTTCGGCTTCAACATCGAGTCGGTCTCCAGCCGCAAGGTGGAGATCGAGGCCGCGGTCGCGCTGACCCACCAGATCGCGGAGCTGCTCGAGCGGGACTGACTCTCGACGAGAAGTGGGAGCAAAGACCCCCGGAATACCGCGTACTTCCCCAGAGTTATACTGGTTGATACTTCAACAACTCTGGAGGCAGCGATGCAGTTCGGACTCTTCTCCGTCGGCGACGTGACCATGGACCCCACGACCGGCCGCACGCCGAGCGAGGGCGAGCGGATCCACGCCATGACGCAGATCGCGCTCAAGGCCGAGGAGGTCGGACTCGACGTCTTCGCGACCGGCGAGCACCACAACCCGCCCTTCGTCCCCTCGGCGCCCACGACGCACCTCGCGTACATCGCGGCCCGGACCGAGCGCCTGAAGCTCTCGACCGCGACCACCCTCATCACCACGACCGACCCGGTGCGCATCGCGGAGGACTACACCTTCCTGCAACACCTCTCCGGCGGCCGCGTCGACCTGATGATGGGCCGCGGCAACACCGGACCCGTCTACCCGTGGTTCGGCAAGGACATCCGTCAGGGCGTCCCGCTCGCGATCGAGAACTACCACCTGCTGCGCCGCCTGTGGCGCGAGGAGAACGTCACGTGGAAGGGCCAGTTCCGCACCCCCCTGCAGGGATTCACGGCGACCCCCCGACCGCTGGACGAGGTCGCCCCCTTCGTCTGGCACGGCTCGATCCGCTCCACGGAGATCGCCGAGCAGGCCGCCTTCTACGGCGACGGGTTCTTCCACAACAACATCTTCTGGAACATCGAGCACACCGCCCAGATGGTCGACCTCTACCGTCGTCGCTTCGAGCACTACGGCCACGGGGAGGCCAGCCAGGCGATCGTCGGCCTGGGCGGGCAGGCCTTCATGGCCGACACCGAGGCCGAGGCCAAGCGACGCTTCCGGCCCTACTTCGACAAGGCACCGGTCTACGGGCACGGGCCGTCGATGGAGGACTTCACGACGCAGACCCCACTGACGGTCGGCACCCCGGAGATGGTCATCGAGCGCACCCTGTCCTTCGCGGACTCCGTGGGTGACTACCAGCGCCAGCTCTTCCTCATGGACCACGCCGGGCTGCCGCTGGAGATGGCGCTCGAGCAGGTCGAGATCCTCGGCCGCGAGGTCGTGCCGGTGCTGCGCACGGAGTTCGAGGCCCGTCGGCCGGCACACGTCCCGAGCGAGCCCCCGACCCACGCGTCCCTCGTGGCGCAGGGCCCGGACAGCCCGCACCGCCAGGTCGTGACCAGCCCGGTCGCGATCGCCCAGCAGGAGAAGGAGCTCGCCTCCACATGAGTCGGACCGTCGTCGTCATCACCGCCGGACTCTCCCAACCCTCGAGCACCCGGCTGCTCGCCGACCAGCTCGCCGACGCCGCGCGCTCCGCCGTGGGCGGACGCGGGGAGTCCCTCGACGTCGAGTTCGTCGAGCTGCGCGAGCTCGCGGTCGAGATGGCCGAGACGATGGTCTCGGGGCACCGGCCGACCCCCCGCCTCGAAGCCGTCAAGCGACAGGTCGCCTCGGCAGACGGCCTCATCGTCGTCACGCCGGTCTTCAGCGCGAGCTACTCGGGCCTGTTCAAGACCTTCGTCGACCTGCTGGACACGGACTCGTTGACCGGCACGCCGGTGCTCATCGCCGCCACGGCCGGCACGGCCCGACACAGCCTGGTCCTCGAGCACGCGGTGCGCCCCCTCTTCGCCTACCTGCGCGCGGTCGTCGTGCCGACGGGGGTCTTCGCGGCCACCGAGGACTTCGGCGGCGACAGCGATCTCGAGGGTCGGGTGCACCGAGCCGCCGGGGAGCTCGCGGCTCTCGTCGTCGCCGAGCGCACCGGTGTCACCGGCTTGACCCCCACGGGTGGCGAGGCGGGTGGCCAGCTCGCTCCGGTCACCGACTTCTCCCAGCTGCTGCGGGGCCACGACGGCGGCGGCTGAGACCTCGACCCACCTCAAGTTTCTCGGGTGACCCGGAAATCATCGCCTTCGCATGAGTAATAAACCCCTGCGAAGGCGAGGTTTCTCGGGTCACCCGAGAAACCTCGTGGGGCGGCCCGGGCCTCAGCGCGCGAGCCGCCGCCGCACCGACCCGGGCAGACCCGCGACCGCGGCGACCCCGAGGGCGGTCTTCGGCTCGTAGCCGGCGCGCCACAGCCCGCCGTGCGCAGCGGCGTCGCTGAAGAGCTCCTCCGGGTGCGCGCGCTGCGGCGGGCTGCACACGAGGTCGCGCACGAGCAGGGCCGCCATGAGCGGCCGCACCGTCTCCGGCGCGAAGACCTCCACCCCGAAGTGGTGCGCCCCGCCGTAGGCCGCGCCGAGCACCGGGTTCTTCGTCACCGACCGGGTCCAGGTCGCCGGGGCGACGTTGAAGGAGACCCGCTGGCCGGCTCCCTCGGCGGCCACTCCGCGCCACCGCTGCAGGCGCTTGGCGATCGCGTAGTTCGGTCCCTGCTGCGGGACGAGGACGTCGGCGATGCCCGGTCGGTCCTCGCGGGCATCGCGGTAGGCGGGAGCGAAGAGCGCGCCCCGGCCGAGCACGCGGGCTGGCGCCTGCATCCCCTTGACCCCCACCCCGCGCCGGGCCCACCGCTCACGGGCTGCGGCGACGACCTCGGGCGGCACGACGAAGGCGTCGGTCGGCGTGGCCAGCCAGGCCAGGGCGGTGCCCGCGTCGTCATCCGTCAGCTCGCTCATGAGCAGGTCCATCGCCGCACTGACCCGCACGTGCACCCCGGAGTCGGCGTAGGCGTGCATCCCGACGGCGAGCGGGACCTCACCGCGCACCCGCCGGATCCACTCGAGCACCTGGCCGGGCTGGTGGACGACGTCGGCGCCGGAGTCACCGGACTCGTCGACGGGGAAGGTCAGGGTGCCCGCGCCACGGGTGGCCACGCCCTTCTTGTACCGCCACGCGCGGCTGCGCGGCAGGTCGATGGCGAGGACGTCGGCCCCCCACGACAGCAGCGTCTCGAGCGGACCCATCTCGGCTCCGGCGCCGACGAGCAGCGCGCGGTGGCCGGGCAGCGCGAGCCATTCCGGGTGGTCGATGACCTCGCCGACCGCGGTCGCGAAGGACGGCTCGACCACCCCGGCATCCACCCAGGCACCCAGCTGCCCCCGCAGCTCGTCGCCGGCGAGCTCCCGGCCGTCGAGCGGGACGCGCAGCTCGGTGACCGGCTCCCCCGTCCCGCGGACGCTCTCGGTGCCGAAGGGGGCCGCACCGGTCGGCATCGTCAGCTCGGCCTCGGCGAGGCTCGTCTCATGCCCGGCCTCGTCGGCGAGGACCATCCGGCGGCGCATCGAGGACAGACCGTCGGCGGCGATCCGCGAGGCCGCGTCGGCCGAGTCGGCGCTGGCGCCCGTCACCGCGTGGACGAGGTCGACGTAGTCCTTGCGCCACGCGCGGGAGCCGTCGATGCGCTCGGCGAGGGCGGGGTCGACGCCGCGGACCGCGTCGGCGAGGACGCCCTTCGTCGTGGTCGTCGTGGACCGCCGGCCCTGGTCATCGGCCGGGAAGTGGACACCCGCGGAGGTCTCGTCGCTCATGCCCTCATCCTGTGGCGTCACCCACAGGGAATCAACCGCGCCCCGCGAGCGCCGCGACGACGCTCGCGGCGTCGGTCTCCGCCCCGAGCCGGCCCACCCCGACCCCCGCGTAGAGCGGCGTGTAGTCGGTGTCGGCGCGGTCCCGGCCGGCGGCGTGCTCGGCCTTCGCCTCGGGCGTCATCGTCTCCTCCGCGCCGGCCCACTCCTCGACGAAGGGGGTGGCCACCGCCCGCCCGCCGAACTCCCGGGGCCAGGCGATGCCCTGGGCGACGTCGTGGACGCGGGAGTAGCGCGTGGCGACCGCCCCGATGAGAGCGGCGCGCGCCTGCGGACTGTTGTCGCCCTCGCGGCAGGTGAGGAAGGCGGTGCCGCACCAGACCCCGGCCGCCCCGACGGCGAGCGCCCGGGCGACGTCCTCGGCCGTGGCGATCCCGCCCGCAGCGAGGACCGGGGTGTCGGTGGCCGAGAGGGCGAGGTCGAGCATGGCCCGGGCGCCCACCTCGTCACGGCCGTGTCCGCCCCCTTCGCCACCCCGGGCGACGATGACGTCGGCGCCGGCGCCGAGCGCGGCGTCGAGGTCGGCCGCGTTGCCCACCTGGCAGGCGGTCCGCAGCCCGGCCTCCCGCAGCCGCCCGGTGGGCGCCGCGAGGTCCCCGAAGGAGACCGACACCAGGGCCGGCCGCAGATGGTCCGGCAACGCCAGGACCGCGTCGAGCTGGGTGGACAGCTGCGGCACCCAGGCCATCAGCCCGATACCGAAGGGGGTCCCTCCCTCCCCGGCGAGCGCCGCCTGCTCGGCGATCCACTCGCTCGTCGCGCTGCCGCGGGCCCCGATCATGCCCAGGCCACCCGCGGCAGAGACCGCGTGCGCCAGGCGCCCACCGGCCACACCGGCCATGGGTGCGCAGACGATGGGGTGACGGATCCCGAGCGTGTGGGTGAGCGAGGCCATGCCCTCCATCATGCGCCCCGCCCGGGGACCTTCGTAGACTCGCCACATGATCCGTCGCGCTACTCCCGTCCTCGCCGCTGCCCTCCTCACCCTCACCGCCTGTGGCAGCTCCGACAGCTCCTCCGACTCCTCCGACTCCTCGGGCTCGTCAGGCTCCGGGGGCACCGTGAGCGGGAAGACCGAGTGCCCGCCCGCTGACGGGGCGAAGGAGCGGGTGACGCAGTTCGAGTCCGCCCCGCCGATGTGCATCGACGAGGCCAAGGAGTACTCCGCGACGGTGACCACGGACGCGGGGAAGGTCGAGATCGACCTGGATGCGAAGGCCGCGCCGAAGACCGTGAACAACTTCGTCGTCCTGGCCCGGTACAACTACTACGACGGGCTGACCTTCCACCGCGTGATCAAGGACTTCATGGCCCAGGGCGGCGACCCCTCCGGGGACGGGAGCGGCGGTCCCGGCTACCAGTTCGACGACGAGCTGCCCGATCAGGGCGAGTACGAGGTCGGCTCGGTCGCGATGGCCAATGCGGGTCCGAACACCAACGGTTCGCAGTTCTTCGTCATCACCGGCGACAGCGGTGTGCAGCTCCCGCCGGACTACAGCCTCTTCGGCACGGTGACGAAGGGCGAGGACGTCGTGACGACGATCGAGGAGGACGGGTCCGCCGGGGAGGGCGCGCCCGCCACGGTCCACACGATCGAGAGCGTGACGATCACCGAGGAGTGAGCATGGACGACGTCCTCGTCGAGAGGGTGCTCCGGGCGGTGGAGCTCGTTCCGCCCGGGCGAGTCATCTCGTACGGGGACATCGCCGCCCTCGTGGGCACCGGGCCACGCCAGGTCGGGTGGGTCCTGCGCGAGTACGGCAGCGGGGTCTCCTGGTGGCGGGTGGTCAGCGCCGCCGGCGACCCGCCGAAGCACAAGCGGGAGACGGCCTTCGGCTTCTGGAGCGACGAGGGGATCGCCATCAAGCCGAACGGGCTCGGGTGCCGGATGAGTGAGTACCGGGTCGACCTCACGTGGATCGCGACGGAGCACGCTCGGGCGACTGCTGATCTCCCCCGCTGACCGGTCGTCCCCGGTGGCTCATCTGCTCGAGAGCGACGGCCGCGACCGCGCCGACGACGAGGACCGCTGCGGGCAGGAGCATCGCATCAGCCAGGGCCGACGACAGCGCCTCGGCCACTGCGGCGGGCAGGGCGCCGCCGCCACCTGCTCCCCCTTCGGGTCCGCCGGCGAAGCGCTCGGCCGCCTCGGGGCCGAGGTGCGCGCCGATCCGCGCGGACATCAGGGCGGCGATCGCCGCCGACCCGATGACGGAGCCGACCTGGCGCGTCGTGTTGTAGACCCCGGCACCGGCCCCGGCGAGGGTGATCGGCAGGTTGCGGTTGGCGGTCGTCGCCAAGGGCCCCCAGATGCAGGCCCCGGTGATGCCGATGAAGGTCACGACGACGAGGACCGCCCACATCGGGGAGTCGGGGGTCATGAGGCGGGAGAGGACGAAGAGGGTGATGGCGAAGCCACCGAGCCCGAGTGCGGGCAGCACCCGCGGATGGATCCGGTCGACGAGCTGACCGACCCGCCGGGCGAGGACGATCGAGGCGATGGCCTGCGGCGCGATGACCAGGGCGGCGCCGGTGGGTGAGTAGCCGCGCACCGTCTGCAGCCAGATGAGCAGCGGGAACATCATCGCGGTGACGGCCAGGCCCATCGTCGTGATGGCGATGTTGGACAGGGAGAAGTTGCGGTCGCGGAAGATCCTCAGGGGGACGAGCGGCTCCTTCGGCCCGCGCGCCTGCCAGGCGACGAAGGCGACGAGCACCACCAGCCCCACCCCGATGAGCACCGGGATCGTCACCGGGCCGAGGATGGCACCCCAGTCACGCTGCTCGCCCTCCTGCAGACCGAAGATCACGAGGAAGAGACCGATCGCGGACAGCGCGACACCGACCCAGTCCATCGCGCGTGCGTGCACCTGCAGCGTGGGCACGAGCCGCAGGGCCGCGACGAAGCCGATGACCCCGACCGGCACGTTGATGAAGAAGATCCACTCCCAGCCGAGGGAGTCCAGCAGCAGGCCGCCGAGCAGCGGGCCGACGAGGAAGGCGACTCCGGCCGTGGCGCCCCACAGCGCCATCGCCGAACCGCGACGCTCCGGGGGGAAGGTCCGGGTGATGACCGCCATCGTCTGCGGCGTCATCATCGAGGCGCCGACGCCCTGGACGACGCGTGCCGCCACGAGCGCGCCGATCGTCGGACTCAGCCCGCAGGCGAGCGAGGCGAGGGTGAAGACCGCCAGACCGATGAGGTAGAGCCGCTTGGGCCCGAACCGGTCACCGAGGCGACCGGTGATGAGCAGGGGCACCGCGTAGGCGAGCAGGTAGGCGCTCGTCACCCACAGCACCGGCTCGATCCCCGCGTCGAAGAAGTCCATCAGGGCCGGCGTCGCGATCGAGACGATCGAGACGTCGACGAGGATCATGAAGAACCCGACGACGAGTGCCCAGAGGGCCGGCCACGGGTTGTCGGGGAGGTCGTCCTCCCCGATGGCAGCAGTCATGGAGGTGACGCTACGCCCGGTGGCCGACATCCCGTCAGGCGAAGACGCCCTTCGGGAACGCTCCGCCCGCCACCGCCTGCCGCACCCAGGGTCGGCCCAGCTCGGCGAGCCGGGTGGCTCCCTCCTGACCCAGGGCCTGCCACGGCTGGCCGGCCATCCGGTCGGTGGCCTCTTCGATGCGCCGGCGAAGGGAGTGCCCCTCCTCGGTCAGGCCACCATCCGGCGTCAGCACGCCCCGCTCGGCGAGGTCGGCCACCGTCGCGCCCCACTCCTCCTCGCTCCAGCCGCGCGTCGCCTGCGCGGCAGCCACCGTGAAGCCCCGACCGGTGGCGGTGTGCGTGACCAGGGCCTCGAGGCCGGAGAGGCCCTCCTCGAGGAGAGCTGCCACGTGCCCGTCGCCGCGGTGCTCGCGCAGGAGGCTCAGTGCGTGGAAGAGGACGAGGTGGGGCGCGTCCGGCCACGGCAGGTCGGCGTGGCCGGCGCAGAGCGGGCGGCCGGCGACCGAGCAGGCCCGGGCCGCGGTCCGGGCCAGCTCCGCCGCCTCCGCGAGGTCGTCCGGGTCGAGGTCACCCAGGAGCCGACCCCACGCCGCCGAGACGCCGCGATAGCGGGCTGCCGTGACCTCCTCCGGCGAGGCCAGCGTCCACGCACCGTCCATCCGGTGCGCCACGAGAGCGGGGTTGAAGACGAAGAAGGTCGCGGCCACCGTGCCGGGCGAGACCGCGCCCATCGGGGCGCTGCGGGAGGCGAAGTAGCACATCCGGCCCTTCTCCAGCCCGATCCGGGTGAGCTCCTCCTGCACCTCCGGGGCGAAGTACCCGAAGGCGTGGAGGGTCTCGAGGGAGCGGGCGATGCGGCCTGAGTCGTGAGGGTCCATGACCCCTGTCTACCGCCTGCATCCTCGAGTCGGTCCGCGCAGGGGCCGTGACCCGGCCACGGACGCGCGTGGGCCCGGTCAGTCGTCGGCGGCAGCCAGCTCGGCGGCGAGCTCGGCCCATCGCTGACTGAGGTCGTTGAGCTCGGCCATGATCTCGTCCTTGCGGCGCGGCTCGTGGGAGAAGAGCCGCCGGTCGAGAGCATCACGCCCCCTCCGGCTCTTCGCGAGCTCCGTCTCACCCAGCGCGGTGATCCGCACGACCTTGCGTCGGGCATCGACGTCGGAGCGCGTGCGCACGATGAGCGACCGGCGCTCCAGGCGCCGCGCGACATCGACCATCGTCGAGGCGTCGAGTGCCGCGGCCGAGCCCACGGAGGCCTGGTCGGACCCGTCGTAGAGATCCAGGACGTCGAGGACGGCGAACTGGGGGCCGGTGAGCTGGGTGTCGACCATCCGCGACCAGGCGGCCGTGTACGACTGGTAGAGCTTGCGGATGACGAAGCCGGGAGCACTCCCCAGCTGGTCAGGGGTCTCGGCTCGCCGCACGTCGCTCCTGGTCCTGCTCACCCGTTCGCCCCTTGTCGTCACTGCACGCCACCGACGCGCAGCGCCTCGGCGAGAACCTTCTCGGCTCCTCGGTCAGTGTCCCAGAACACCATGCGACCGGCACGTCCGGCCGGGCGAGCCGGTGTCCTCGCGCACCGACGCCCACCGCACGACACTGTCCACGTCCGGATCAGTCGAGCACGACGGCAGGCGAACGCACCGCGGCACCCGTGTCGTCCTCGACGACGGCGTCGAGGTCCATTCCCTTCGTCTCGGGAGCGAACCTGGCCATCATCGCGACGGCGACGAAGACGGCGACCATGAGGATGAGGAAGGTGTTGACCAGACCCAGCGTCGGGAACATCCAGGCGCTGAAGGCGATCGGCGCGAGGCCGGTCGCGACGCGACTCGCCGAGGAGGCCCAGGCGAAACCGCTGGCGCGGATCTCCGTCGGGTAGATCTCCGCGATGTAGGCGTAGAGGACGGGGATGGCGATCTGGATGACGAAACCGAAGACACCGATCGCCACGAGCGCGAGGTGGGTCATCTCGAGCGTGTAGCCGATGCCGACCAGAGCGATCGAGCCGAGGGTCGCGCTGACGCCGAGCAACCACTTGCGGCCGGTGATGTCCACCAGCGCGGCCGAGAGGGCGCAACCGAAGATGCCGATGGCGCTCATGATCGTCGAGCCGAGGAAGGCGACCGTGAAGGTCGCGCCGGCGTCCGACAGGAGCGTCGGCAACCAGCTCAGCGCGGCGTAGTACACGACCATGATGCTGACGAAGAGCATCCACGCCGTGAGGGTGGTCATCGGCATGCGGCCCCAGATCATTCGCAGCTGACGCACTCCCGCGACGACCCCGTTGACCCGCGCCTCGACGACGGGCGGCTTGATCTCGTACGGCTCGGGATCCGCCCCGGTCTCCCGGACGAGGCGGTCGATGATCTCGCGGGCCTCGGCCTCACGCCCGACCTTGGCCAGGTAGATCGGTGACTCCGGGACGCCGCGACGCACCCAGAAGGTGAGCAGTGCGGGAAGCACCATGATCCCGAGCATGATCCGCCAGTTGTGCTCGACGTCGAGCAGGGCCCAGGCAGACAGACCGGCGAGGGTGGCGCCGATCGGCCAGAAGAGGTCGAGCGCGGTCAGCACCTTGCCGCGGATGGCTTTGGGTGAGAACTCACCGACGATCGCGTAGTCGACGGGGATGCACCCGCCGAGACCGAATCCGGCCAGGAAGCGGAAGGCGAGGAAGACGCCGTAGGTCGGCGAGAAGGCGCCCAGCACGGAGAAGAGGGCGAAGATCATCAGCGTGATGCTGAAGGCCCTCTTGCGACCGAGCCGGTCGGCGATGCTGCCCCAGGTGATGGCACCGATGGCCATGCCGATGAGATTGGCAGTGGCCACGTAGCCCCGCGCCCCGTCGGAGAGGCCGAAGTCCAGACCGACGAGCGGGGTGAGGAATCCGTTGAGGGCGATGTCCCAGGCGTCGAAGAGATAGCCGAGTCCACCGATGAGGAAGATCTTTCCCTGGACGTTCCACCGCCAGGGAAGGTTCTGGACGATCTGGTCGCCAGTGCGCATGTTGGTCTCCAATGTGTCTCACCCCTTGGGGTCGCGCGGACCGTCTGAACCGGTGGTTCAGCGGCGGAACTGGTAGTGGTAGGACTCCATGTCGGCGTTGTTCAGCGGGCTGCCGCTCCAGAGCCAGTGATAGGACACGTCGGACTCGCCGTTGAAGGTGGCCAGCTTGTGGTCCCGCTCCTCCTGCTCCGGGCCATCCGGCAGGTGGTAGAAGTCCTTGTTGCGCAGCGAGGCGTCCTGGACCATGCCCGCGTGCTTGGATCGGCGGGCGACGTAACGGGCGAGTGCTGACTCGATGTCGTCACGGGCGACGCTGCCCAGCTCCTCGGCCAGGACGCCTGCGTCCTCCATGGCCTGCGAGGCGCCCTGCGCCTGGTACGGCAGCATCGCGTGGCAGGCGTCACCGAGCAGCGCCACGTTGCCGTCACGCCACACCGGGTCACGGCGCCGGTGGTACATGGCCCACACGCTGCAGTCATGCCCGGCCTTCGAGAGCATCGCGGCCACACGATCGTCCCAGTCCTTGTACTGCTCGAGCATCTCGTCCACGCTCGCAGGCCTCGACCAGGTGTAGGCGATGTCGTCATCGGCCGGGACGATCGCGACGATGTTCAGCAGATCGCCGCCACGGATCATGTAGTGCACGAGGTGGCGGTCGGGGCCGTACCAGATCGTGCTCTGGAAGCGGTCGACGAGCCACCGCGTGGCCGGGTCCGCACGGACCCGGTCGCCCGGCACCAGCACCCGGTAGGCCATCTCACCCGAGAACTCGAGGGTGTCCTCTCCGCCGATCGCATCGCGCACGGCCGAGCGGATGCCATCCGCACCGACGACCACGTCACCGGCGAAGCGGCGTCCGTCGACGGTGACGACCACCGGTCGGGCGGGGACGGACTGGTCGACCTCGTCGGCCTGCGCGCTGGTGATGACCTCGACGACGGGGCCGTGGCCGTCCGGGTCGATGCACGCCTCGTGGATCACCTGGTGCAGGTCCGCGCGGTGGTAGTGCCAGTAGGGGGCGTTGTAGGTCTCCTTGACGTACCCGCCCAGCGCGGTGAGCCCGATGACGCTGCCGTCCTTCCACCGACGGCGCACCTGGTCCTGCGGCTCCGTCCTGATCCGTTCGAGCTCCGGCAGGAGGCCGAGGCCCATGAGGACCCGCGCTGCGTTGGGCGCGGTCTGGATGCCGGCACCGACCTCGCCGAGCTCGGCGGCGCGCTCGAGGACGGTGACCCGCAGTCCCTGTTGGCGCATGGCGAGTGCGGCGGTGAGCCCGCCGAGACCGCCGCCGACGACGACGACCTCGAGGGATTGGCTCATGGACACGTGTGGCCTCCTGGGGATGCGACGGGCGTCGCGAGTTCGGTGTGCGCTGTGGCGAAGGGGGTGTTCGAGTCCTCGATGGGGGCGCCGTCGGCGACGACCGTCGTCTCGCCGGGGGGCAGGTTCAGCTCCTCGGTGCAGGCACGGACCAGGTCTGCAGACGTCAGCTGATTCATCGATGAATCTCCCTCGTACTCGGCGGCGAGCGGATCTGGTGGTCGTTTCTATACGCACGATTAGGGGTTCGTCAAGACCTTCTGGCACGAGAGAGCCTGTTCGCGACCCGCCGCGACCCCGGGTCCACCCACCCGCAAAGGGCTGGCCAACACCGGAAAATAGAGGTTCACGGTGATCGGTCACGACCGGGAGCGCGCAGCTCCACAGAGGGGGCCGCAAAGTTCCACCACCCGGTCAGCCATTGCCAGAGTGTCAGTAGTACGAGTACGCACAGTTACGACGTGCGTCCGGACTCACGGTCCTCACCGGGCACGGGAGCAGGCTCGACCGCCACGACGCAGGCGGCGTCGCCTCACTCCTGGGGGGAGTCGACGTCGACTCCCGACGCCAGGTCGCCGCACTCGACCTGCAGCGCACCGCGTCGACGCAGGTAGGGGCCGGCTCCTCGGTCCCCCGCGAGCTCCGCGCGCAGTGGCCGCCAGTGGTCGCGTCCGATGACGACGGGGTGCCCGACCACCCCGCTGTAGACGGCGCGCCGCAGATCGCCCGCGTCGGGTTCCGGCTGCAGGAGGCGTTGCGCCACCAGGGCCGTCACGTCCGGCAGGTCGACGAGGTGGACCAGCGCGCAGGACGCGCCCGAGGCGGAGATCTCGCGCAGACCATGAGCGAGCGAGGCGCCGATCCCCTCCTCCCAGTCGGGGCACAGCGCGTACCGGACACCCGGGATGTCGATGGCCGCCCTCCCCCCACAGGCACCGAGGACGACCGTCACCCCGTCGCAGCCGCCGTCGAGGAGCACCCCGGCAGCCCGCGCGAGCCACGGCGTGCCGTCAGGGTCGCGCTTGAGGGCCTTGGGCATCCCCATCCGGCGCCCGGCGCCGGCCGCGAGGAGGAGCCCGTGGACTGTCGACATGCCCGAGACCCTAGTCAGCGCCGGGTCAGTAGTAGCTCGTATGACCGGCAGTAGCTCGTGGTGCTGCTGACGATACGAACTACTGCCTGCAGTAGTTCGTATCGCCTTGACCGGGGGTGAACGCGCGTTTAGCATACTGAACATGAGTTCAGCCATCGAGGATCGCACCGCACGGGCACGGGTGCGCGATGCCGCCCTCGAGCTCTTCGCCGAGCACGGCGAGGACCGGGTGACGCTGCGCCAGGTGGCCGAGCTCGCCGGCGTCTCCCCCGCGCTGGTCGTGCACCACTTCGGGTCGAAGGTGGGGCTGCGCGAGGCGGTGGTCGACCACGTGCGGGCCTGGATGGACGGCCTCATCGGGGCCGCCACGGACGAGCAGATGACCGACGACCTCGCCGCCGGTGAGCTGTCCTCGATCAGTGACGTCATCGCGGGGGCCTTCCCCGAGGGCGCACCCCTGCCCCGCTACCTGCGGCGGCTGCTCATGACGGGCGACCCCGCCGCGACCGACCTCCTGCGCACCTGGCACCGGCGAAGCACCGAGATCTACCGCGGCCTCGATGCCGCCGGGGTCATCGAGGCCGGCCCGGACCCGGAGACGCGCGCCGCCCTGACGATGACGGCGGACTTCGGCCTGCTCCTGCTCACCGACCACTGGAAGCAGGTCCTGGGCTACGACCCCCTTCGCGGCGAGGGGCTCACGCGCTGGGCCGCGGAGGCGATGCGGACGTATGCCGCACTCCTCCCGACCTCCGATACGGCGCCGGCCGACGCGACGACACCCGATCCACCCCCTTCGTCCGAGGAGACCCCATGAGCGATGCACCGGTCATCCACACGCAGGACCTGCACAAGGCCTATGGCAGCACCCACGCCCTCGACGGGCTCGATCTCGAGGTCGCCCGGGGCGAGGTCCACGGCTTCCTCGGGCCCAACGGCGCCGGCAAGTCCACGACGATCCGGGTCCTGCTCGGCCTCACCCGCGCCGACAGCGGCCGGGTGAGC
Source organism: Janibacter sp. GS2 (assembly GCF_051200835.1). Lineage (GTDB taxonomy): Bacteria > Actinomycetota > Actinomycetes > Actinomycetales > Dermatophilaceae > Janibacter. The sequence continues at coordinate 664,050 of NZ_CP195161.1, read as the reverse complement.
GTCCTTGGCGGCGACCCCTGGCACGACGCCGTCGAGCTCCATCGCCGCCTGGCCTATGTCCCCGCCGGGGTGACCCTCTGGCCCGGCCTCACCGGTGGCCAGTGCATCGACGTCCTCGGCCGGGCCCACGGAGGACTCGACGAGGGCCGTCGCGCCGAGCTCGTCGAGCGCTTCGACCTCGACACCAGGAAGCGCACCCGCGACTACTCGACGGGAAACAAGCAGAAGGTCTCCCTGATCTCCGCCCTCGCTGCGGACGCCGACCTGCTCCTGCTGGACGAGCCGACCTCCGGCCTCGACCCGCTCATGGAGCAGGTCTTCCAGGAGACCCTCCGCGAGCGCGTCGCCGAGGGCGCGACCGTCCTGCTCTCGAGCCACATCCTCGGCGAGGTCGAGGCGCTCGCCGACCGGGTGAGCATCATCCGCTCCGGGCAGACCGTGACGACCGGGACGCTGGCCGGCCTGCGCCGCAGCACGAGCAGCCAGCTGCACGCGGTGACCGACCGCCCCCTCGACCTCGAGGCGCTGGAGGGCATCACCGCCCTCGTCGCCAGCACCTCGCAGGGCCGCCCCGAGGTCCGCTGCCACGTCGACGCCACCGCGATCGCCGAGGTCGTCGGCCGCGTCCACGCCGCCGGGGTGCACACCCTGACGATCACCCCGCCGAGTCTCGATGACCTCTTCCTCGAGCAGTACCGCGCCACCCCCAGCCCGGAGCCGGCACGATGAGCGCGTCCACCTCGATCCACACCTCGGGCATCGGGATCAACCTGCGTGTGCAGTGGCGCACCGGGTGGAAGGCCCTCGCGGCCTGGGTCCTCGGCCTCTTCGCGCTCGTCCTCATCACGACGACCTCGATCACCGAGCTCTACGACACCCCGGAGAAGCTGCGCAGCTACTCCGAGTCGACGGCCACCCCCGCGCTGCGGATGCTCAACGGCGCCGTCGCCGGCGTGGACACCCTCGGCGGGGTGATGGCCAACGAGCTCGGCTTCGTCGTCGCCTTCGCCGTGCCGCTGCTCGCGATCGCCCTCACCGTCCGCGGGACGCGAAGGGAGGAGGAGGCCGGTCGTCTCGAGCTCCTCCTCGCCTCCCGCATGGGGCGGCAGGCGCCGCTCGTCGCGGCCGTCCTCCTCGCCCTGGGGGCCCTGGTCACGCTCGGCGTCCTGACCTCGCTCGCCTTCCTCGCCGTCGGGGCCGACACGCTCGGATCCCTGGTGTACGGCGCGGCCGTCCTCGCCCTCGGAGCGGTCTTCGTCGGCGTCACCGCGGTGCTCGCCCAGGCCTTCGGCCACCAGCGGTCCGTCTGGGGCGCCGGCCTGGCCCTCACCCTCGCCGCCTACATCGTCCGCGGCATCGGCGCGGTCGACGACACCTGGGTCGTGTGGCTCTCACCCCACGGGTGGTACGACGAGGCGGCGCCCTTCGGGGATCCGCAGCTCCTCCCCTTCGTCCTCAGTGCGGCGACGACGCTCGTGCTGCTCGCGCTCGCCCTGCGGCTGTCCGCCCGCCGCGACGTCGGCGGCTCCCTCGTGGCCGCGCGCACCGGGCCGCACCGGGCGAGCGCGGGACTGCGCACCCCGCTCGGTCTGGCCCTGCGCGAACACCGCGGCACGACGATCGGCTGGGCCCTGCTCGTCGCGATCCTCATGGGCACCTACGGGTCGCTCACCCAGACCGTCATCGACGCCTTCGAGGGCAACCCGGACCTGGCCGCCTTCCTCGGCGGCGGCGACGCGGGCATCGTCGAGCCGATGGCGGCGATGTTCGTCCTGCTGCTGTCGATGCTCGTGAGCGGCTACGTGCTGCAGTCCCTCGGGTCGCTCCGCTCCGAGGAGACCTCCGGGAGGCTCGAGCTGCAGCTGAGCGAGGCGCGCGGCCGCATCGCCTGGCTGGCTCCGCACCTGGGCGTCGTCGCCCTCGGCACCCTCGTCGTCGGGGTGGTGGGCGCCCTCACCCTCGCCGTGTCGACGGCCAGCGCCCTCGACGACTTCTCGTGGGTCGGGACGCTCCTGGGCGCCAGCGCCGCCCACCTGCCGGTGGCGCTCCTCTTCGCCGGACTCAGCGTGGCGCTCTTCGGGTGGTCACCCCGGCTCCAGCCGGCGGTCTGGGCGCTCTTCGCCGTGGCCGCGGTCCTCGCCTACATGGGCCCCGGCCTCGACCTGCCCACGTGGCTCGTCGACGGGTCCCCCTTCGCACTCGTCGGTACGGTCCCCGCCGAGGACGTCGACGTCACCGGATCGCTCGTCGCGGGCATCGGGGGTCTCGCCCTCCTCGGGCTCGGCGTCCTCGGCTTCACCCGACGGGACGTCCCGCGCCGCTGACCCGGCAGCCATCTCCCGACGCTTCTCGTCCTGCTCCCGTCGGCGGGTGACCTCGCGCCGGGCGAGCCCGAGCCCGAAGAGGACCGGGATCACGTACTTGAGGTGGTCGAGGACCCAGTTCACCCAGCCCGGGGCCTGCCACGAGGGGAGGTCGACGCCCGGCCAGGGGATGTCCGGCCACGGGATCGACGGGAGATCGAGGTCCGGCCACGGGATGTCCCAGTCCGGCAGCGGTAGCGAGGGCAGCCGGGAGAGCAGCCAGGCCACGAGCGCCGCACCGATGAAGGGAGCCACCACCTTGCCGATGCCCAGCACGACGTGGCGCGCGGCGAAGAGGCGCGGATGGGCACGCATCCGTTCCTCGCGCTCCGCAGCCGGCGAGCCGGCCTCCGGGACGAGGTCGAGACCGCCGGTCCCGACGACTGCCGCCGCAGCGGCCCCGGCCCGCGCGCCCTCGAACCACGTGGCCCGCACCGGCCTCCCGGCAGCCGTGAACCGTGCCTTGATCGCCCCTGCCTCATCGGCCCACGGGTGATCCGCATCGGCCGAGAGCTCCACCGAGCTCCCGGCGGACCTCTCGGAGGCGATCTGCTCGCCGTCGACCCACCAGGTGACCTCGTGGGTGAAGCTCCCGACCGTCGTCTCGACACGGTGCCGACGGCCGCCCAGCGTCATCTCGTAGACCTGACTCGAACCCATGCCCCCCAGCCCACCACGCCCCGGCAGCGCGCACATCGACCGAAGGTCTCCCCTGCGTCATCCTTTGGTCGGGCACGGTGCGCCTCCACCGTCCCGAGCCCTCCCGGGCCTAGGTTCGACGGGACGCTGTCCACATCGAGGTACCCACGTGAAGATCAATCCTGATCCCGTCTACATCCGCCGCCGACGCATCGTCCTGGCGCTCGCCGCCGTGCTCGCCCTCGTCCTCGCCGTGCTGGCGCTGGGCAAGGTCCTCGGTGGGGACGAGCAGCAGGCCTCCGCCGACTCGCCCACCACGACGACGTCGACTCCGCAGAAGGAGCCGGAGTCACAGACGAAGACCTCCTCGCCGGTGGAGGTCGAGTCCCCCGCCCCCAAGGAGTCCCCCGCGAAGAAGCAGGGCAAGAAGGCCGACCCCGCCGACTCCGACCCCGTGCGGGTGCAGCGGATCACCGGCGAGCTGACGCCGAAGTCGGTCGTCGCCTCGACCTCGGGACAGGTCTTCGCGCAGAACATGATGTACACGCACACGATGAGCGTCTTCACCGCCGAGGGCGCCCTGCAGAAGACCATCGACGACTCCGTCGACCTGTCGAAGTTCGGCGTCACCGGGCACGCCGGCGAGAGCCAGGGCGCGCCGGTCGAGATGGCCTTCAGCCCCGACGGCGAGACCGCATGGGTGAGCAACTACTCGATGTACGGCGAGGGCTTCCTCCCCGAGGGCAAGGACGCGTGCACCGGCCCGGAGAACACCTCCGACAGCTTCCTCTACAAGGTCGACACCTCGACGCTGAAGGTCACCGACGTCGTCGAGGTGGGCGCCGTGCCGAAGTACGTCGCGACGAGCCACGACGGATCCACGGTCCTCGTGACCAACTGGTGCTCCTTCGACCTCACCGTCGTCGACACGAAGACCGCGAAGGTCACCGACACCATCCCCCTCGGTGGCACGTACCCGCGGGGCATCGCGATCTCCCCCGACGACGAGACCGCCTACGTCGCGCTCATGGGCGACGACCGCACGGTCACGGTCGACCTCGACTCCGGCGCCGTGGAGGACTTCGCCGCCACCGGCGACGGCCCGCGGCACCTGCTCACCTCCCCGGACGGCAGCGCGGTGTACGTGTCCAACAACGGCGAGGGCACGGTCAGCGAGGTGGACGCCGAGACCGGCGAGGTCACCCGTGAGGTCGTCGTCGGCGACCAGCCCCGGTCGATGACGATGAGCCCCGACGGCAGCGCCCTCTACGTCGGCAACTACGCCAGCAGCACGATGAGCAAGATCCGGGTCGAGGACTTCGCGGTCACCCACACCAAGGAGACCGACGCCCTGCCGATCGGCATCACCTACGAGCCGACGAAGAAGCGGGTGTGGGTCGCGAGCTACGGCGGATCGATCATCGTCTTCGACGACTCCCGCACGGCCGCTGAGTGAGGTCCGCGCTCGTCATCAACCCCTCGAAGGGGGGATGGGAGCGGGCGCTCGAGGCGGTCACCGCCGCGGCCCGGGCGGCCGGCTGGCCGGAGCCCGCGGTGCACCTGACCACGCGTGAGGACACCGGCCACGCCCAGGCGAGCGCCGCGGTCGCGGACGGCGCCCGGGTCGTCATCGCCGCGGGGGGCGACGGCACGGTCCGCGCGGTCGCGCACGGTGTCTCCGGCACGGGGGTCGAGATGGGGGTCGTGCCCATCGGCACCGCCAACCTCCTCGCCCACAACCTCGACCTGCCCAGGGGCATCGGCCCCGCGGCCGTGGTCGCCGTGACGGGCGAGGCCCGGGCGGTCGACCTCGGACTGGCCCGGCTCGACGACGAGGCGCACGACCTCCCCTTCGTCGTGCTGGCGGGGATGGGTCACGACGCGGCGACGGTCGCGGCCACCCGCCCCGGGCTCAAGGAGCGCATCGGCTGGGCGGCCTATGTCGCGCCCGCCGCCCGCTCGGCGTTGCGACGACCGGTGCCGGTCACCGTGCGGCACGACGACGGGCCCGAGCGCGAGATCCTCGCGTGGAGCGTCCTCGCCGCGAACTGCTCCCGGGTGCGTGCCGGGGTGGCGATCGCTCCGGGCGGACTGCTGGACGACGGCCTCCTCGACGTCCTGGAGGTCACCGTGCGCCGCCCCGACCAGTGGCTCGGGGTGGCGGCGAAGGGGACGCTGGGCTGGGGACGTGACGTCGCCGGTCTGCAGACCCGGGCCTCGACCGAGGTGATGGTCACGAGCGAGCAGCCGCTGCACGTCCAGCTCGACGGCGACGTCCTCGAGCCCGCTCGGCGGTTGCGGGTGCGCTGCGTGCGCCACGCCCTGGCCGTCCGCGTCTGACCTCGCCGGGGAGATCAGGACCGCAGGTCAGGTCGTGACGGCCTCGTGGTCCGGCTCCGCGTCGCGCATCCGGGCGTGGACCCACGGCGAGATCGCGGCGAGGGCGAGGCCGACGACGACCGCCATCAGACCGAGGGTGAGGAAGAAGGTGCCGTCCGGCAGGCCCTCCATCGCGCGGATGATCTGGGCGGCCAGGGACTGGCCCGTCGCCGGGGCGAGGAACCACAGGGCCATCGCCTGGCTCGCGAAGGCCTTGGGCGCGAGGGTCGTCGTCGCCGACAGGCCGACCGGGGAGAGGCACAGCTCACCGAGGGTCTGGATGACGAAGACCCCGACGAGGACGTAGACCGGGGAGGTCGCGCCGGGGAAGGCCGCCGCCGCGGCCGAGAGGACGACGAAGGACAGGCCGGCGAGGGTGACGCCGAGGGCGAACTTCATCGGGGTGCTCGGGAAGCGCCCGGCCCGACGGACCCAGAGCAGCCCGAAGAGGGGCGCGAGGACCATGATCGTCACCGGGTTGACCGACTGGAACCACTCCGGCGAGAAGTCGAAGCCGAGCGAGTCGAGGTCGGTCCGGTTGGCGGCGTAGGCGGCCATCTTGGACGCGGCCTGCTCGAAGATCATCCAGAAGAAGACCGCTCCGATCCACAGCGGGAGGTAGGCGCGCAGGTGGTTGCGCTCGGTCGGTGTGACGTCCGAGCTGCGGAACATCACGACGAAGTACGACACGGACGCGAGGACCGAGAGGATGGCGACGGCGTCGATGACCGCGTCGAACCAGGTGCCGCGCCAGGCCCGGGAGATCAGGACCGTCGCGGCGGTGAGGGCGATGAGACCACCGGCGAGAAGGGGGACCCGCGTCCTGTCCCGGGCGCTCAGCGGGTGCGGGACCTGCGCGGAGCGCGGGTCGAGGGAGCGCCGGCCGACCACGTAGGCGATGAGGGCGAAGAACATGCCGACGGCGGCCGCGGCGAAGCCGGCGTGGTACCCCCACTGACCGCGGAGGAAGGCCACGACGAAGGGGGAGAAGAAGGCGCCGACGTTGATCGACATGTAGAAGATCGTGAAGCCGGAGTCACGGCGCGGGTCGCGTTCGAGATAGAGGTGACCGACCATCGTCGAGACATTCGGCTTGAGCAGACCGGTCCCCAGCGCGACGAGGGCGATACCGAGCCACGACGTCGTCGCCGTCGGGACGGCGAGGCTGAGGTGGCCGGCCATGATGACCACGCCACCGAGGAAGACCGAGCGCTGGGCACCGATGACCCGGTCGGCCAGCCAGCCGCCGATGACCGACAGGAGGTAGACCGCGGCACCGTAGGTGACGACGACCGCCTCACCGAGCGACTGGTCGAGCCCGAGGCCACCCTTCGCCGTGGTGTCGACGATGTAGTAGAGCAGGATGGCGCGCATCCCGTAGTAGGAGAAGCGCTCCCACAGCTCGATGTTGAACAGGGTCGCGAGACCGCGGGGATGCCCGAGGAAGGTGCGCTCGCTGCTCTGCTGCTGTGCCGGCGGTGTCACGGCGGTCATGGGACTCCTTCGGCCCGGGCGCTGGTGGGCTCGGGCATCGCGGACCCGGAGTCACGGTCGGTGGGTCCGGGCAAAACGCGGTCCACCCTACGCGCCGCCTCCGGCGCCACCCCTCACACCTGAATCCGCCTGCGAGTCAGCGCGGTAGCGTCTGGGCATGGACTTCGTCTCCGATCGATCGAGCCACCGCGTCGGGAGCACCCGGTGAGCGCCGGAGCGGTGCGGGCCGAGGACGCCTTCGACGTCGCGGGGGTGGCCGCCTGGCTGCGCGAGCAGGTCCCACCGGACGTGGCCGCTGACCTCGACGGCGACCCCGCGGTGCGACAGTTCTCCGGCGGAGCCTCCAACCTCACCTACGAGCTGCGCTGGCCGGCCCGGGCACTCGTCCTGCGTCGCCCACCCCACGGGGCTCTCGGCGGCAGCGCGCACAACATGCGACGAGAGCACGACCTCCAGGCGGCGATCGCTCCCGTCTTCGACCACGTGCCGCACATGGTCGCGCTGTGCACCGACGAGTCCGTGCTCGGCACCGACTTCTACGTCATGGAGCGACTCGAGGGAGTGGTCCTCGGCACGGACGTCCCCGCCGAGGTGGAGCTCGGGCCGCAGACGGCCCGGGCGCTCTGCGAGACGGCGTGGGACACCCTCATCGAGCTGCACGAGATCGACGTCGCGTCCGCCCCCGGGCTGGCGACGCTCGACAAGGGGGCGGGCTTCGTCCACCGACAGGTCGAGGGGTGGAGCACGCGGTTCCGCGCGGCCCGCACCCCGGACGTGCCGGACTTCGAGCCGGTCATGGCCTGGCTCGCCGAGCACGAGCCGGCAGACCGCCCGCACACCCTGATCCACAACGACTTCCGGCTGGACAACCTCGTCCTCGACGCCGACGACCCGACCCGGCTCGTCGGCGTCCTCGACTGGGAGCTGGCCACCGTGGGCGACCCGCTCATCGACCTCGGTGGCGCCCTGGCCTACTGGGTCCAGGCGGATGACGACGAGACGATGCGCGCCCTTCGCCTGCAGCCGACGCACCTGCCGGGCATGATGACACGCGCCGAGATCGTCGAGCGCTACTGCGCCGCACGGCAGCTCACGGTGAGCGAGGCCGAGTGGGCCTTCTACGAGATCTTCGGACTCTTCCGCCTGGCCGGCATCGCGCAGCAGATCTACCACCGCTTCCACCACGGCAGGACGACCAACCCCCGCTTCGCGGCCTTCGGTCCGATGGTCACCTACCTCGAGGCCCGCTGCCGGGCGCTCATCAGCTGACACCCCCTTCGTCCCCGTCCCAGGAGCCCCCATGACCTTCACCACCCTCATCACCGGCGCCAGCTCCGGACTCGGCGCCGAGATGGCCCGGCAGTTCGCCGCGCTCGGCCACGACCTCGCGCTCACCGCGCGGCGCACCGACCGCCTCGAGGCGCTCAGGACTGAGATCCTCGCGGCCCACCCCGGGCGTCGGATCGAGACCTATGCCCTCGACGTCACCGAGGACGAGGCCGTCGCCGCGGTCTTCGGGCAGGCGAAGGGCGACCTGGGTCACCTCGACCGCGTCATCGTCAACGCCGGCCTGGGCAAGGGCGCGCCGTACGGCAAGGGCAGCCACTACGCCAACCGCGAGACCCTCGAGACCAATGTCCTCGGCGCCGCCGCCCAGGTCGAGGCCGCGATGGCGGTCTTCCGCGAACAGCGCGCGGGTCACCTCGTCCTCGTCGCCTCGATCACCGCGCTGCGCGGCATGCCGAAGTCGATGACGACCTACGGCGCGAGCAAGGCCTTCCTCGCCTCCCTCGGTGAGGGCATCCGCAGCGAGATGATCGGCAAGCCCGACCTCGACATCGACGTCACCGTGCTCTACCCGGGGTACATCCGCTCGGAGATGAACGAGAAGGTCGAGCAGAAGACGAAGTTCATGGTCGACACCGAGGTCGGGGTGCGCTCGATGGTCGGGGCGGTCGAAGGACGCAAGGCCAAGGCCTATGTCCCCGCCAGGCCGTGGGTCGCCGTCGGTGCCGCGATGAGGGTCCTCCCCCTCTCGGTGGTCCGCAAGCTCCTCTGACGCCTCTGCCCCGCACACGAACTACTGCAGGCAGCATTTCGTATCGTCCGCAGCATCTCGAGGTACTGCAGGCGATACGAGCTACTGCCTGCAGTAGTTCGTATCGGGGGCGGGACGAAGGGGGAGGAGTCAGGGGGCCCGAAGGGCGGACAGCCGGTCGGTGAAGTCATCGATCGCCCCGCGCAGCTCCGGTGGGTCGATGACCTCGAGGCGAGCGCCGACGTCGAAGGCCGCCATCGTCAGGTGCCGGGCGAGCATGCCGAGGTCGTCCGCCGAGCTGGTCACCTCGGTGACCCCGGGCGACACCTCCCGCGACGTGCCGTACTGCTCCGGGATGCGCCGACGGACCGCCTCGACGTCGGCGGTCAACCGCACCCGCACCCGGTGCGCGTCCCCCGTGCGACGGATCGCCTGCTGCACGTGCTCGACCGGGTCCGGCGCCACGCGCGGGGTGAAGCGGAAGGTCGAGGCCCGCACCCCCGCCATCCGGTCGAGGCGGAAGGTGCGCCAGTCCTCCCTTCGCAGGTCCCACCCGAGGAGGTACCACCGCCGACCGGTTGCGACGAGCCGGTAGGGCTCGACATCGCGCTCGACCTGGTCGCCGACGCGCGAGGTGTAGCCGAAGCGCGCGCGGACCCGGTCGCGGATCGCGTGGGCGAGGACGACGAGCACCCCGGTGTCGACCTCGTCGGTGAGGCCGGGTAGCACCGCCGTGGCCTCGGCGAGCGCGACCACCTCCCCCCGCAGGCGTGGTGGCATCACCTGGTCGAGCTTGGCCAGGGCACGCACCGCCGGCTCGCCGATCGCGCTGATGCCCTGCGCCCCGACCCGCAGCGCCACCGTCACGGCCACGACCTCGTCCTCCTCGAGGAGCAGCGGAGGCATCCGGCCACCGGTGCCGAGGCGGTATCCCCCACCGACCCCGGGAGTCGCCTCGATCGGGTACCCGAGCTCGCGCAGCCGTTCGACGTCGCGGCGCAGGGTGCGGGTGGTCACCCCGAGCAGCCCGGTCAGCTCGGGCCCGGTCCACACGGAGCGGGTCTCGAAGAGCCCCAGCAGTCGCAGCACGCGCTCGGTCGTCTCGGCCATGTCCCCATCCTCCCTTCGATCGGTGACGAAAAGTGTCCGCAATTGCTCGGAGAGTGGTGGGCAGGCGGAGGACACCCGCCACACCCGGACCAAGGAGCACCTGCCATGTACGTCCCGACCAGCCACGACGAGATCACCGGATACGCCGAGTACGTCGACCAGCAGCTGGAGGCCCTGCGCGCCAGCGCCTTCGGACTCACCGAGGAGCAGGCGCGCCTGACGCCGACCCGCTCCGCGCTGTCGATCGGCGGGATCCTCAAGCACACGAGCTATGTCATCGCCTCGCCCGAGGAGAAGGAGGGACGCGTCGAGGAGGGGGGCGGGATCTCCGAGGACGCCTACGCGCTGTTCATGGACACCTTCGCCCTGCGGCCGGACGAGACGCTGGCCGGCACGCTCGAGGTCTTCGACCGCCGCCGGGCGGCCGTGGTCGCGTGGATCCGCTCGGTCGACCCGGACGCCGACCAGACCGTGCCGCCGGCCCCCTGGTACGGCCTGATGAACTCCTCGCAGGCGAAGATGCGCTACTCCTTCGTCCACTTCGTCGAGGAGCTGGCCCGCCACGCCGGCCACGCCGACATCATCCGTGAGCAGATCGACGGCGCCACGACCCTGGAGCTCGTGCTCGCCGACACGGGTCGGCCGGCCACCCCCTTCGCCCAGCCGTGGCGGGCCAGCGAGTCGCTCCCGTCATGATGGGTGCGTGAGGATCACCGGACTCGTCATCGCCTGCCCCGACCCCGCCGCCGCGCGCTCAGCCTGGCGGCGGCTCGGCGTGAGCGGGGTGGACGTCGAGGTCACCGCGGGCGAAGGGGGCCTGCTCGCCGTCGTGCTCGGCGTCGAGGACGTCGCCACCACCGAGCGGCTGCTGCGGCGCCGTGGCCTCGGCGGTCACGCCGGCGGCATCGACATCGCCGGCCTGCAGTGGCGACTGGCCCCCGCCGGCGGGGGCGACGGGGGCGGCGGCGTCACCCTCGACCACCTCGTCGTGCGCACGGGCGACGCCGAGCGGGCCGTCGCGAACTACGGCGGTCGGCTGGGCCTGGACCTGCGACTCGACCGTCGCCTCGAGGAGCACGGCTTCCGCGGGCTCTTCTTCCGCTGCGGCGACGCGGTGGTGGAGGTCGCGGCCCCGACGAAGGGGGTGGACGGCCCGGACTCCTTCGGCGGCCTCGCCTGGCGCGCGGCCGACCTCGACGCCACCCGCGAGCGCCTCGTGGCCGACGGGGTCGAGGTCTCCGGGATCCGCAGTGGCCGCAAGCCCGGCACCCGGGTGGCCACCGTGCGCGACCCCCACCTGGGCACCCCCACCCTGCTCGTCGGCCACACCTGAGGCCCGGCCGACCCCCGACAATTTGAATGGTTGCTGCATGCACCTATATAGTTGCAGGGTGCACGCAACCACCTCGACCGCGGGACTGCACCTGCAGGAGACGCTGGGACGGGTCTTCGGCCAGTTCGCCCGGCTCATCGCCCGCCGCCAGGTCCTCGACCCGCAGGCGATGTCCCGCACCGACTACGCCGTGCTCGGCACGCTCGAGCACTGCCCCCACGAGGCCGGCGTGCGCATCTCGCAGCTCGCCGCTGCACATGGCCACGACGTCTCGACCATCAGCCGCCGGGTGACCCACCTCCAGGCCCACGGCCTGCTGGAACGGCTGCCCGACCCCAGCGACGGGCGCGCCAGCACGGTGCGCCTGACCGACCCGGGCCGAGCCGCGCTCGCGGGCGAGCGCGTCTCCCGCACCGGCCTGCTCCGCACGATCCTCGCGGACTGGCCCGAGGACGACATCGTCGCCCTCGACCGGCTCCTGACCCGGCTGAGCACCGACATGGCCGCCGACGCCGAGCCGGCCGACATCCCCCCTTCGTCACTCTCCCCCGCTCCCGAAAGGACCACTGCGTGAGCGCCGCCACACCCGCCGCCCCGTACACGATGAGCACCGAGCACAAGCGCGTCTTCATCGGCCTGATGCTCGGCATGCTCGTCGCGTCGATCAGCCAGACCATCGTCGGCCCCGCCCTGCCCCGGATCGTCTCCGAGCTCGGGGGCATGAGCCACTACAGCTGGGTCGCCACCGCCGCGATGCTCGTCTCCGCCGTCACCGTGCCGGTCGTCGGCAAGTTCTCCGACCTCTACGGGCGGCGCACCTTCTACCTCGGCGGCATCGTCGTCTTCATGGTCGGTACCGTCATCTGCGGCCTCTCCGGCACCTTCTGGATGCTCGTCGCCGGTCGCGCCGTGCAGGGCCTGGGGATGGGCACGCTCATGCCGCTGTCCCAGACGATCATCGGCGACATCATCCCGCCGCGGCAGCGCGGCAAGTACCAGGGCCTGATGGGCGCCGTCTTCGGCGTCACATCGGTCGCTGGTCCCCTCGCCGGTGGCGTCATCACCGACCACCTCGGCTGGCGCTGGCTCTTCTTCGTCTCCCTGCCGGTGGGCCTGCTGGCCCTCGTCTTCATCGCGAAGTTCCTGCACATCCCGCACGTCCCCCGCAGGGCACCGATCGACTACCCGGGGATCGCCACGCTCGTCCTCGGCCTGACCTCGCTCCTCCTCGCGGTCTCCTTCGGCGGCTCCAGCTGGGCCTGGCGCTCGAGCGAGTCCCTCGGCCTCTTCGCCCTCGCCGCCGTCTCGCTCGTCGCCTTCATCGCGATCGAGCGTCGCGCCGTCGAGCCCGTCCTGCCGCTGCGCCTCTTCGCCAACCGGACGGTCTCGCTCAGCCTCGTCGCCGCCTTCGGCATCGCGATCGTCATGTTCGGCGCCATCATCTACATCCCCGTCTACGCGCAGGGAGTCATCGGGGTGAACGCCACGAACTCGGGCCTGATCCTCATGCCGCTCATGCTCGGCTTCATCATCTGCGGCATCCTCACCGGTCTGCTCATCACGAAGACGGGCAGGTACCTGCCCTTCATGCTCACCGGCATCGCGATCATGGCCCTGGGCACCTTCTTGCTCACCCGCCTCGACCACACGGCGACGAGCACCCAGCTCACCCTGTCGATGACCGTCCTCGGCATCGGGTTGGGCATGGCGATGCAGCAGTTCACGCTCGTCGTGCAGAACGCGGTCGCGCAGTCCGACATGGGTGTCGCCACCTCGTCGACGCAGTTCTTCCGCAATGTCGGCTCGACCGTCGGGATCGCCATCTACGGGGCGGTCATGGCCAACGGGCTCACCGAGCGGATCGGCTCCCACCTGCCCGCCGGCGCCTCCGCCGGCAGGACCGAGGGGATGGACGCCGGCTCCGTCCTCGACCCGAGTGCGCTGTCCGGCCTGCCCCCGCAGGTCGTCGAGGCCGTGCGGTGGGGTCTGGCCCAGCAGCTGCACGACGCCTTCGCCCTCGGCCTGCCGATCCTGGCCGTCGTCTTCCTCGTGACGATGTTCATCCCGAACCTTCCGCTGCGCGAGTCCAACCACGACGAGAGCCCCGCTGCGGACCCCGAAGGCGAGGTGCTCGACGCCCCCGGCAGCCCGGAGGCCGTGGACAGCACCCCTGTCCGTGAGGGCCTCACGGCGACCCAGCGGCGCTGATCGACCCGGCGGCGCCCGTCCGCCCGACGCACGGGTAGCGGACCCTCGCGGAATGTTTGATTTTCAACTACTGTTGTCGGTGGTGACCGCAACCGAAGGAGCGCCCCCCATGCCTGCCGTGACCGTCGACAACATCCTCACCCTGCCCCGCGTGACCCAGCCGCTGCCCGAGGCGGTCTCCCGCCCCGTGCTCTCGGTGAGCACCGGACCCAAGGGCTTCGAGGGCGAAGGATTCCCCGTCCGCCGCGCCTTCGCCGGTGTCGACACGGCCCAGCTCGACCCCTTCATCCACATGGACCAGATGGGCGAGGTCGAGTACGCGGCGGGCGAGGCCCGCGGGACGAGCTGGCACCCGCACCGCGGCTTCGAGACCGTCACCTACATCATCGACGGCACCTTCGCCCATCAGGACACCCACGGCGGGGGCGGTCTCATCACCAACGGTGACACCCAGTGGATGACCGCCGGGTCGGGCCTGCTGCACATCGAGGCCCCACCGGAGGAGCTCGTCGTCAGCGGTGGGCTCTTCCACGGGCTGCAGCTGTGGGTCAACCTGCCGAGCCACCAGAAGATGAGTGACCCGAAGTACCAGGACCTCCGCTCCGAGGAGGTCGGCCTCCTCTCCAGCCATGACGGCGGGGCGCTCCTGCGGGTCATCGCCGGCGAGCTCGACGGGCACGCCGGCCCGGGGATCACGACGACCCCGATCTCGATGATCCACTCGACGATCGCCCCCGGGGCGCGGCTGCACATCCCCTGGCGCGAGGACTTCAACGGCTTGGCCTACGTGCTCTCCGGTCGCGGAGTGGTCGGGCCGGACCGGCGCCCGATCCGCGAGGGCCAGCTCGCCGTCTTCGGGGCAGGTGGTGCGCTGGAGATCGCGGCCGACGACAGCCAGGACTCCCGCAGCCCCTCGCTCGAGGTGGTCCTCCTCGGCGGTCGGCCGATCCGCGAACCGGTCGCAGCCTACGGACCCTTCGTCATGAACACCCGCGATGAGCTGGTCACCGCCTTCGAGGACTTCCAGGCCGGCCGCCTCGGGGTCATCCCCAAGACACCGAAGGTGCGTCCGGCACTGGAGATCGCCGAGGCGATGGCGCGGGGCGGGCGCCCGGGCCACGACGTCCTCTGACCGGGCTCCGGCGAGGCTCAGGCGAAGGGGTTCTCCCCGCGCTTGGCCCGGGCCTGCGCCTTGCCGGCCCTCCCCGTCGCGACCCAGCGCTTGCGCGCCGATGCCCGCGCCAGCGGATCGGTCCGTCGGGCGATCCACTCGGCCTCGCGCTGCAGCTTGCGCCAGCTGCTCCAGCGGCGCTCGTCGAGACTGCCGTCCGCGAGCGCGGCCTGAACGCCGCAGCCGGGCTCGCTGCCGTGGGCGCAGTCGGAGAACCTGCACCGCTCCATGACCTCCTCGACGTCCGGGAAGGTCAGCGCCAGGCCCTCGCCGTCCTCGTGCAGCCCGATCGACCGCAGACCCGGGGTGTCGATGAGGACCCCTCCACCCGGGAGCGGGATGAGCTCGCGCGCCGTCGTCGTGTGCCGGCCCTTGCCGTCCTGACGCGTGTCGGCGACGGCCTGCACCCGGTGCCCGGCGAGCACGTTGACCAACGTCGACTTGCCTGCGCCGGACTGACCGACAAGGGCGGTGGTCCCACCGGCGAGCGCGGTGGCGAGCTCATCGACGCCCTCGCCGACCTCCGCCGAGACGACGAGCACGTCGACGCCGGGCGCCGCGGCCTCGACCAGCGCACGCGTGGCCTCCGGGTCGTAGCCGAGGTCGGCCTTGGTCAGGACGAGCAGTGGCTGGGCTCCCGACTCCCACGCCACGACGAGGTAGCGCTCGATCGTCGAGAGGTTGACCGCGGTCTCGACGGGCACGGCGATGAGGACGTGCTCGAGGTTGGCCGCCATGACCTGGCCGTCGGACCGCCCTCCGGCAGCCCGACGCACGATGGCGCTGCTGCGCGGGAGGACCAGGCGCACGACGTCGCCGTCGGGTCGTCGCTCCAGGCCGACCCAGTCCCCGGTCGTGGGCTGCTCCTCCGGGTCGCTGCCGGCGGGCAGGCGCACCAGCGCCGGGAGCGCTCCTGCGGCGGTGTGCACGGTGACCCGGCCCCGGTCGACCCGCCCCACGCGACCCGGCACGAGGACGAAGGGGGTGGCACCGGCGGCCTCGCCGAAGGCCGTGGCCGCCGTCGCGTCCCAGCCGAGGCCGAGAAGATCAGTGGTGGGCTCGCTCATCACCACGACGGTGTCAGGCGCCCCCCTTCGGCGCCACTGAATATCCGGGGCTAGCGGGTCGTCCCCGACGCAGCCGCCACCGCAGCACGACGGGGCGTGGGAGGACGCCTCCGACGACGTCCGGCCGGGTGCCCTAGCTTCGGGCCACTCGGGCACGGCGATCGCGCAGCCCCAGCAGAGCGTCGCCGGCGAGGAACGCCACGAGGGAGACTCCCATCAGGGGGAGAAACCAGGCCAGGGCAGCGACAGTGGGGACCACCACGACGGCCACCGGCCACGGCATGTGGCGAAGGGTTCCGCGCGGATACGGCCGACCGACCGCGAGGCGTGACCCGCGCGTGGGTCGACGTTGCCACCACATGCGATAGCCCCACACGACAACGAACGCCAGGCCGATGCCGATGCCGGCGAGCAGCAGCTGGTTCGGCAGCCCGAACAGCGACCCCATGTGCGCGTCGATGCCCCAGCGGGCCATCTTCGCCATGAACGGGTGATCGGCGAAGCGGGTCTGGTCGACCACGGCCAGGGTCTCGGGGTCGACCGAGGTGGCATCGACCTGGGTCGGCCAGCTCCGGTCGATCTCGGTGACCGTCCACGCCTGACCGGGTTCGGTGGCCGCGAGGACCTCGATCTCACCGGCGTCGATGCCGGCCTGACGAGCGGCGTCCAGGACGTCGTCGTAGGTCGTCAGGTCGGCGCCGAGCCCGGTCGGCGAGCCGGAAGCGGTGTGCTCCTCGTGGCCGGTCGACGGGCCCGGATCGGTGTGGCCTTCGTGTCCAGGCGGGGCCTCGGCCGGCGTGGTGCTCAGCACGGGCGCGTCCCAGCCCAGCTGGGTGCGCGCCTCGGTGACGTTCGCGCCGGCGTAGGTGGACCATGTCAGTCCGGTGATCGACAGCCCGAGGAAGGCCGCCGCCAGCAGCAGCCCGACACTGCCGTGGACACTGCGCGAGCGCGCCCGCCCACGCAGTGAACGGTCCGGCAGGAACGCCCGGCGAAGTTGTCGCCGACCGCGCCGTAGGTGGGATGCCCACAGCACGACCCCTCCGAGCGCGAGGACCCACAGCCAGGACGCGGCCAGTTCGCTGTACAGGCGGCCGGCGTCGCCCAGATGCAGCGACCGGTGCAGCTGGTCGATCCAGCTGCGCACCGGCAGAGCTCCACTCGTGCCGTAGGTGGTCAGCTCGCCGCGCACCTGACCGGATCCGGGGTCGACGAAGACCGCGTGTGCCTCCGACTCGCCGAGCTCGCCGTCGTCGAACAGCACCCGGGTGGTGTCACCCGGCTCAGGTGCCGGCCGCACACCGAGCAGCTCGCTGCCCGGCTCGACGGCTCGCGCGGCCTCGATCTGCTCGGCGAGCGGCAGTGTCGTCGCCGTCGGCTCGACCTGCAGCTCACGCTCGTACAGCAGTGGCTCCAGCTGTGGCGACAACGCATACAGTGCCCCGCTCATCGCCGCCACCAGTACGAAGGGGCCGACGAACACGCCCACATAGAAGTGCAGTCTCAGCACGAGTGGCCGCCACCACGACCCGTGATCGGGCTGGTCGGGTGCGGCCTGTCGAACGGTTCCGGGTGCGGTCATCGAGATCGCTGCTTCCTGTGTGGCCCGACCGCACATGTGGGGAAGAAGGTGCGTCAACGGGGTGCCTCTCGAACCGTCTTTCGGAGCAGGGGCACCCCCCGGATGGCTGGGCCCCTCCGCCGACGTCCTGGGACAGGCTCCGTCGTCGCTCCGTCAGTCGGCCAGCGCCCCTGTCGCGGTGGAGCCCTGGACGGCCGGTCAGTGACCGACCCGGCGGCGGGAGGGCCCACCGAGGGCAGCCCAGACGGTGGTCTGCTTCTCGTCCCGCTGCACGCCCCACTCGTGGGCGATGCTACGCACGATGCGCAGCCCGCGACCCGAGGTGGCCCAGACCGCTCGTGCGGCGGGGACCGGCTCGGTCTCGGACCCGCCGTCGCTGACCTCGATCTCGACCGAGTTGCCGCGGGCCTTCCAGTGGATGCGTACCGTCCGGTCGCTGAGCGGCGTGGCGTGGCGCAGCGAGTTGGTCACCAGCTCGGTGACGACGAGCTCCGCCTCGCTGACCACCTGGTCGCTGATCCCGCGGGCCACGAGGTCCTGCGCGACCGCCGCACGGATCCGCGTCACGGTCTGCAACTCCCACCGGGCCCGGACGGTGCGGGCCTGACCGCGACCGATCTCGCCCCCGAAGCTGTCCACGGTCCCCGCGGACGCGGCGCTCGGCTCTTCCTGACCCATCCGGGCAACTCCCTTCGTCATCGTGCTCGACTCCCCTCGACGGCGTTCATTGTCCTCGCCCCGGCGATCCGACCCAACTCGCGCCCGGCCGACGCCCTACGCTGACGGCCATGGGTAAGGCTTCACGACGCAAGAAGGACACGCAGGGCAAGACCAAGGTCGCCCCCGCTCCTTACACCGCACGTCCCTTCGCGGGGCTGCCCGGCGAGCCCGACTGGGTGGCGGCCTACGAGATCCTGCCCGCGGCCACGGCGACCCTGCGGCTCAACCCCGACGCGGTCCCTGCCGGCTCTGCGGAGACGGTCACCCTCGCCACCGTCCTGCCGATGGCGTGGCCGGCCCTGCGCCGTGACGACGGCCGCATCCTCATCGCCAGCCAGGCCGGGTCCTCCGGCGGCGACCCCAGCCGCGACCTCGCCCAGGCGCTCCTCAGCGCGCTCGCCGCCGAGCCGGGTGCCCCCGTCACCCAGCTCCCCCGCACCACCGCCGAGACCCCTCGGCTGCAGGAGCTCATCGACACCGAGGCCGACTTCGAGGTGACCGTCCACGAGGGCTTCGACTTCTGGGTCGAGGGCCAGGAGGTCTCCGGGGAGGCCGCCGAGTCGCTGGAGCGGGCCAACGAGTCGGTCATCCCGACGGTGGCCATGGCCGAGACCCCCTTCACCTACTGGTGCCGGATCGGCGAGCGCACCTACATCCGCCACGTCCTGCCCGAGGACGAGGACAGCGCGACGACCGCCCTCGCCCGACTCCACGCGAAGGGCGACTCCCACCTCGACGGTGACCGTCGCCTCCTCGGAGCCTTCCGCGCCGGCGGCCTGCTCGTCCCCGTCTGGGAGGTGCCGGCGGACTCCGAGCCGGCCGACCACGAGGGCGCCGTCGCCGCCTTCGCGTCCCGCTACGCGAGCGCGCTGGCCGCCACCGAGGACCTCACCGCCGACGAGCGTCGCGCCCGCGCCGGCCTGCTCTCGCGACAAGTGACGTTGCGCTGACCGTGTCCGCCCCCGTGGCAGCAGTCGTCCCGGCCAAGGACGAGGAGGAGCTCGTCGGGGCCACCGTCCGCGCGCTGTCCACGCTGATCGACATCGATCTCGTCATCGTCGTCGACGACGGCTCGCAGGACGCGACCGGGGACGTCGCCGCCGCGCACGGGGCGATCGTCGTGCGGCACCAGATCGCCCGAGGCGCCTCGGCCGCGCTCGAGACCGGCGTGGCCCGCCTGGCCGAGGAGGAGCAGCGCAAGGGCACCGGTGAGCACGTGCTCCTCTTCGCCGACGCCGACCTCGGCGAGTCCGCGGCCAACCTCACCCCGCTGCTCGTCCCGGTCCTCCTCGGCGGCGCGGACCTCGCCCTGGGCGTCACCCCGCACACGGACTCCTCGCTCGGGTCGGGTCGCATCGTGCGTCTGGCCCGTGGGCAGATCGAGGCGATGACCGGCCGGCGGATCGAGCAACCCCTGGGTGGCCCGCGCTGCCTGACCCGGCAGACCTACGCCGAGGCCCTGCCCCTGGCGCCCGGCTGGGGCGTCGAGGCGGCGATGCTCGTCGACGTCCTGCGTGCCGGCCGTCGGGTCGCCGAGGTCACGCTCGACCTGACCCACCGCCGATCGCGCACCGACCTCGCGGGGCGACTGCACCGCGCCGGGCAGCTGCGGGACGTCTCGAGGGCCCTCCTGGCCCGGCGCTTCCTCTCGTGAGCCCCTCCGGCTGACTGGAGCCTGATCGACACGCCGGTCCGTGCCCGAGCACGCTCAGGAGCGCGGGGGCATGCCCGTCTCGACCGGTTCGCCGCTGACCCGGACCTCGAGGCCATCACCGTCGAAGGCGAGGTGGTCGCGGATGAGCCCCACTCCGTCACAGGGCTGCGGGTAGTACCACGCACCGTCCGGCACCCCAGCGACGTGGAGGTAGGAGGCCTGCCCCTTGTACGGGCAGTAGCTGTGCGTCGCCGAGACCTCGAGCAGCTCGGCGGGCACGTCCTCGCGGGGGACGTAGAAGCGGTTCGGCAGGTGACCCTCGGAGAGCACCAGGGCCCTGCGGGTCTGCGCGATCACCTCGCCGTGCGCACTGACGGTGACCGGCCTCGAGGTGCGACGGACGTCGATCCGCGTGTAGGGGTCGCGCGGGTGGCCGCCGGTCTCCTCGTCCTCGTCGAACCAGGCATCCATCGCGTCCCAGTAGAAGGCGACGTAGCCCTCGAGCCAGGCGGCCTCGGGTCGAGGGTCGGGGTAGCCCCAGGCAGCATTCGCTGCCGTGCGGCCACCCGCCGTCACGTCCCAGTACGAGGCGTCCCCCTTGAACGGGCAGTGCGTCGAGTGCTCGGTCGGCGTCAGCCTCGCGAGGACGTCCTCACGAGGCACGTAGAGCACCACCATCAGGTTGCTCTCGTGCAGCAGCATCGCTCGCACGGAATCCACCACCGGCTCGCCGCCGAGGAAGGCGCGGATGCGACGGGGGAAGGGGTCGAAGAACAGCCGGTGCGCAGGCCCGTGGAGCTCGTAGTTCACGGTGGCCGGTGCGGTGCTGGACAGCGGACGATTCGGACCAAGCGTCAGGGACATGTTGCCATTGTCCCCCCTGTGGCCGGCCAGTGCTGCGGCGCCGTGTGTCAGGCTGGCAGGGTGCTCCCGGTCGAGTTGGCCCTGCCCTTCCACGGTCGCTGGGTGACCCAGAACAGCCCGGCGAACCGCGTGCCGAGCCACGGGACGGACCTGTTCGGCTCGTCCCACGCCATCGACTTCGTCCGGGTGGATGCGCGAGGGCTGTCCGGCGCGCGCACCTGGCGCACCCTCGTCGCGACCGAGCCCCCGGGGACCTTCCTCGGGATCGTCGCCCCGACCGCGGGTGTCGTCCACGCGGTGCACGACGGCGAGGAGGACCACGAGGCCCGTCGCTCCCAGCTGCTGCTCATCGGGTACGCGCTGACGCAGGCACGTCGGGCTCGCCACGGCAGCGCCGGCCTCGCCGGGAACCATGTCGTCATCGCCCTCGCGGAGGGTGGCCCCTACGTGCTCCTCGCGCATCTCCGTCGCGGCTCTGTCGCCGTCACCCCCGGACAACGGGTGGAGGTCGGGAGCGTCGTCGGAGCGTGCGGCAACTCGGGCAACAGCACCGAGCCGCATGTCCACGTGCAGGTCAGTGACTCGATCGCGTGGGACCGGGCCCGCGGCCTACCGATGACCTTTCGTCGCCCCGGCACGCAGGAGACGTTCGTGCCACGCAACGGCGAGATCGTCGCCGGCGCTCGCCCGGATGAGCGAGGTTCACCCCGACCCACCGCCTAGGGTGACGGCCATGGAAGAACGGGCCCGCCGCGAGCGGGGGACGCGGGCGGCTGTGATGCCCGCATGAGCGCCCTCGAGATCATCCTGTCCGTCGCGCTCCTCGTCCTGCTCCTCACCGTGGTCGGGCTGGCCCTGCGGGTGCGCGTGCTCACCCGGCGAGTGCTCGTCCTCGAGGAGCGTTCCCCGGTCGGGGAGGGTGACCTGGCCGACCTGCGGCACGACATCCGTCAGGCGCTGCGCCACGTCGCCGTGGTGCGCTACGACGCCTTCGGTGACATGGGCGGCCGGCTCTCGTTCTCCGCCGCGGTCATCGACGACGCCGGTGACGGTCTCGTCATGAGCAGCATCCACGGCCGCGGGGAGTCCCGCACCTACGCCAAGGGCGTCGTCGGCGGCCACGCCGACACCACCCTCACCCCCGAGGAGCGTCAAGCGCTCGCTGCGGCCCGCACCGGGTCGGCGGACGCCTGACCTCCCTTCGTCCCGTCCCCTGGAGGAGACCATGACCAGCTACGCCTACCTCGGCCCCGAGGGCACCTTCACCCATGAGGCGCTCACGCGGTGGGTGCCCGCTGCGGGGCAGGACTACGTGCCGCACGGGTCGGTCGACTCCGCCCTGGACGCGCTGCGGTCCGGTGAGGTGGACGCCGCGGTCGTCCCGATCGAGAACTCCGTCGAAGGGGGTGTCTCCGCCACGCTCGACGCCCTCGCCTCCGGTGACCCGCTCATCGTCGTCGGCGAGGTGCTCGTGCCGATCACCTTCGTCGCCGCCGGCCGGGCGGGGACGACCCTTTCGGACCTGCGCGCCATCGGCACGCACAGCCATGCGTGGGCACAGGTGCGTGGGTGGGCCGATCACGTGGCCCCGCAGGCGATCTACGTGCCGACGCTCTCGACGGCATCCGCGGCCAAGGATCTCGCCGAGCACCCCGACGACCTCGGTTACGACGCCGCGGTCTGCGCTCCGGTGGCCGCCGAGCACTTCGGTCTCGAGGTCCTCGCCCACGACATCGGGGACATGGCCAATGCGGTGACGCGCTTCGTCGTGGTGTCGCGGCCGGAGGTCCAGCCCGCGCCGACCGGGCGGGACAAGACGACCGTCGTGCTGTTCCAGCGCAACGATCGCGCCGGTGGCCTGCTCGAGCTGCTGGAGCAGTTCTCCGTGCGCGGGATCAACATGACCCGCCTGGAGTCCCGCCCGACGAAGGAGTCGATGGGCGCGTACTGCTTCTCGATCGACCTCGAGGGGCACGTGCAGGACGAGCGGGTCGGGGCGGCGCTGATGAGCCTGCACCGCATCTGTGCCGATGTGCGCTTCCTCGGGTCCTATCCCGCAGCCTCCGGCGCCGAGGTGAGCATCGACCCGATCGCCACCGACCGCGCCTTCGTCGCGGCACGGGACTGGCTGGAGCGGCTGCGGCGCCTCGGCGACCAGTGACACGCGGTGTGGCCGGCCACCTCTGGTGTGGTCAGCCGCTGCTCGTGGGGTGGCCGACCATACGAAGGGTGGCCGGCCACACCGTGTAAGGGGGCCGGGCGGGCTACGCCAGGACGCCCTCGCACCAGTCGAGGAGGCGGGCGAGGAGAGCCGCGGACTCGGGGAGGCGGGGGTCCGAGAGGTAGGAGTGCCACAGCCCCTCCGCCAAAGCGAGGTCCGCCGCTCCGCCGGCGGCCCGCCACGCGGTGTGGATCCGCGCGGTGTCCGAGAGGAAGAGGTCACGCGTCCCGGTCGAGAAGAAGGCCGGTGGCAGCTCCTCCCCCGACCAGTCGGCGTGCACCGGCGAGACGAACGGGTCACGCAGGTCGGCGCCACCGGCGTACGCCCGGGCGAAGCGTTCCTGCTGACCGCGCCACGTCAGGTAGGCGTCGCGGCCCTCGTTGACGCGGTAGGACTCCCCTTCGCCCGCCAGGTCGCCGAAGGGGGTCAGCGCCACCAGGCCCAGCGGCAGCGGGATGTCCTCACCCGCCGCCCGACGGGCACGGAGGCGTTGCAGCACACCCAGCGCGAGGTTGGCGCCCGCGGAGACGCCCCCGAGCAGCACCCGGTGCCCGCGCTCTTGGGTCCCGGCGAGGTAGGCGTCGACGCAGGCATCGAGGGCGGCGGGGAAGCGCGCCTCCGGGGCGAGCGGGTACTCCACCGAGACCACCGGCCGCGACAGACCGGCAGCCAGCCGCAGTCCCGTCCCGTCGCGGGCCGAGCCCCAGCAGAAGCCGCCCCCGTGGATCCACAGCACCCACGCGCCCTCGACCGCGCCGGGAGTGCTCCCGCCCGGACCCGCCCCGGGCACCGTCATGACGACGTGGCCGCGCGCGTCCTCGGCGACCGAGACCCCGAGCGCCACACGATCGGCCTCGAAGCCGGCGAGTCGCTGCGTCGCCCCCTTCGTGCGCAACCACGCGGTGAGGCGCGGGGTGAGCGGCCAGCGGTGCACCCGGTTGTCCGCCTCGGCCGCCGCCGCCACTGCGCCAGCGCTGACCGTGGGCGGAAAGGGGTGACGCATCACGCGTGCTCGCGGCGGCTGACGTGCGTGGCGACCCAGTCGTTGACCTCGTCCCACTGCCGGTCCAGCCACTCCGCGACCTCGTCGGGGTCCGTCGGGACGTCCTCGCTGCGGTGGGTGACACCGCGGATGAGCAACCGGTTGCGGAAGGGCACCGCCTTGATCACGGCCATGGGCCCGGCGAGCATGTCGAGGCCGGTGTGGGCGATGACCATGACGTCCGCGTCCGGGGCGTGCTCGCGGATGGCGGCAACTCCCCGTGAGCGTGGCTCGAGAACCCACGGACGGGCTCCGGCCCGCGCGGCCCGCACGCTCTCCCCGCGGCTGGTCAGCCGCTCGAGCTGGTCCTCCCGCCGCTCCGGGGTCCAGTTGCGCCCCTCGGGGAAGATCAGCATCGCGTCCTTGCCCGAGAGGGTCGACGCCAGCTCGGCGACGCCCTTGGTCCGGTCGTCCCCGGCGCCGGACAGGGACGGGACGAAGTAGGAGTCCAGCCGCTGCAGGACCATCGCGATGCCCGGGTCCCACAGCATGACGTCGGCCAGGACGATCCGGGGGATGCGGCCCGCGGTGGCGGCAAGCAGCCACGGGATCGCCAACGAGTCGGCCGGTCCGGCGTGGCGTGAGATGACGACGAGGGGGTGCCCGGGGCGTCCCGCGGTGATCTCACCCTCGATCTCGATCCTGAACCCGATGATCCGCCTGGCCGTGAACATCACGTTGTCCAGGGCCTGCCGGATCAGCGCGAGGTGGTCCGCGTCCCAGGTCGGGCTCGTCCCCCGCGGTGAGCGCAGCCGCAGGTACCAGCACTCGACGACGAGGCCGATGTCCTCCCACATGACGTAGACCGCGAGGAAGAGGCACCGCAGCACCACCAGACGCCGGTCCCAGGGCCACAGCAGGAGGGCGAAGGGGACGAGGACGAGGAAGAGCAGGGAGAAGAAGACTCCCACGAGCGGCAGGACCGCTTGCATGACCAGACGCATCCAGTACGGCGGCGCGGGGAGCGAAGGGAGCGATGTGAGCCTCACGCGGTCAGGTCCTCGAGGTAGCCGCTCGCCGCATCGAAGGCCCGCTGCATGCGGTCATCGACCTTGCCCACCGACCCCTGGCCGAGCGCAGCGGTCGGCGTGCGTTCCATCCCGCTCGGCAGGACGTGCAGTCGCACCGAGTCCGGCACCTCGGCGATCTCCTCGACGAAGCGGTGCCGCCGCGCGATCTCGAAGGCGACGAGCCCGACCTCGAGCGGGTTGCGCGGGGACAGCAGCGGCTGCTCGACCCGCCCGACCTGGAGCACGTGGATGTCGGTGGCCCCGAGCGCGATGGCTCGTCCGACCGGGATCGAGTGCACCAGACCGCCGTCGTAGTAGTGCGCGCCGTCGACCTCGACCGGCGCGAAGAGGCCCGGTACGGCACAGCTCGCCGCGACGGCCGGCGCGATCGGGCCGGAGGTGAACCACCGTGACGCGGACGACTCGATCTCCGCCGCGACGCACTGGAAGGGCACCGGCAGGTCCTCGATGTGACTCACGCCCAGGTGGCGCTCGACGAGACCGGGGATCAGCTCCCGGCGCAGGACGTGGGTGCGGTACCTGACGAAGCGGGCCGCCTGCCGCACGGGGTTCTCGCTCATCTCCCCCGAGCGGACGACGTCGCGCCACAGGTCCTCGAGGCGGGAGACCCCCTTCGCCGTCGGGTCGGCCGCGACGAAGGCGCCGTTGACGGCGCCGATGCTCGTCCCGACGACGAGGTCGGGGGTGATGTCCGCGGCCAAGAGCGCCTGGAGCATCCCGACCTGCGTGGCTCCGAGCACGCCCCCTCCACCGAGGACGAAGGCGGTCGTGGACATATCCATCAGATTACTGCGCGACGGGGCCGCCCGCCGCACGCCCCTCCCGCGGATCCCCCTCACCGAGACGGATCACGTCGACCCCGACCTCGAGCGTGGAGCTCCCGCCGTCGGAGAAGACCACTCCCTTGATCGGGGAGACGTCGCGGAAGTCCCGCCCCCAGCCGGTCGTGACGTAGCGCGAGTCCGCGAAGTGGTTGTTCGTGGGATCGAGGTCGATCCAGTCCCCGTCGGGGCTCATCGCGGCGGCCCACGCGTGGGAGGCGTCCGAGCCCTCGAGCTTGGTCTGGCCCGGGGCCGGCCGGGTCTCGATGTAGCCCGAGACGTAGCGGCCGGGGATGCCGACGGCCCGCAGGCACCCGACGGCGAGGTGGGCGAAGTCCTGGCAGACACCCCGGCGGCCCTCCAGCAGCTCGGGCAGGGTCGTCTTCACGCTCGTCGTGCCCTTCGCGTAGGTGAAGTCGCGGTAGATGTGGGCGTAGAGGGCCGCGAGCGCGGAGCCGAGGGGCCGGTCGGGCGGGAGGATCCCCGCCGAGTAGGCGATGACCTCCGGTTCGATGTCGACGAGGGAGGAGGGCAGGAGGTACTGCGCCGCCTCCACCCGGTCGATCCCCTCGCCGGCACCGACCGCCTCGGCGGCCTCGGCCACCGTCCAGGCGTCCAGGCGCTGCAGGTCCGGGGCCGGCCACTCGACCTCGAGGACGCTGCGCTTGTGCACCTCGAGCACCGTGTGCGGTGTGCGCACCTCGTAGAAGCTCGAGTGGTTGCCGAAGTGGTCGACGTGCTCGGTGAGGATGTGCGGCTGCGGCGAGACCTCGACGTCGTGCTCGATGACCCGCTGCTGCTCGGTCTCCCTCGGGCGCAGCAGGGCCCGTCCGAAGGAGTCGGTGACGTACTCCTCGTAGGTGTAGGTCGTGCGGTGACGCACCTCGTACCGACGAGGGGTGTGGTGCTCCGGGTGGATGACCGGTCCGGAACCGGTCGAGACCGGCTCCGGGGCGGTGGGCCGCTCTGGGGTGGTGCTCACCAGGCCCCCTCGCCGTTCCACTGGGTCCACTGCACCTGGCGGCCGGTCGCCTTGCGACGGAAGTAGGTCTCCTCGATCTCCCGGTGCGATGCACGCAGGTCGGCCCCGAGCCCGGTGACCTCACGAGCGAGCAGGAGTCGGCCGTCGTCGAAGAGCGCGTCGAGGTCGAGACCGTCGATGCGCTCGGCCAGCGCGCGTGCCCCGGTCAGCGCGCTCTCGTCGCCGATGAGCTCGAGGTCCTCGACGAGCCGCTGGACCTGGAAGGCCACCGATCGCGGGTTGGACCGGTCGCGCAGGAGCAGGTCCACCGCGGCCTGCAGCGGTGACATCCCCCCGATCCCCGCGGTGAGGCGGCGGCGGTAGGTGATGACCGACTCGGCGGCGACGAGGGCGGCCTCGGTCGTCGCGCCCTCGACCACGGGTGCGCGCTCGACGGCGAGGACCGAGCCGACCAGCCGGATCGTCTGCTGGGCGCGCTCGAGGCGCTTGCCGGCATCGGCGAAGGCCCAGGCCGGGTCGCGGACCAGCGACTCGACCCCGATCCCGGCGAGGGCGAGCAGGCCCTCGATGGTCTCCATGAGCAGTTCCTGCAGGTCGTCGTCGGGGGCGGCGTGCCGCAGGGTGCGCTCGAGTCGGGACATCACGAGCCAGGTGTCGACGGAGAGGGTCTCGCGCACCGCCTGGGCCGCGACGACCGCACGGTGGGCGCTGTCGGCGACCGAGCCGGTGATCCGCGGCTCGAGGGTCAGCTCCCGCAGGTGCGGCAGCGGGTCCTCGCGCCGCGCGGCCGCCTCGTCCCCGACGAAGCCCGGACGGATCGCCATGACCTCGGTGACGGCCGAGAGGATCGCGAGCATCGCCGCGTGCCCGGTGGTCCCGGACCGGGCCGCGTGGTCGTCGACGAGGTTGTCCGCGACGCGCAGCAGGCGCGCCGCGGACTCGGCCCGCTCGGCGTAGCGGCCCATCCAGTACAGGTCCGAGGCGACCCGCGGCGCCGGTGCCGCGTACCCGCCGCCGGAGGCCCCGCCGAAGGGGCTCGCGAGGGTGAGGACCTCCCCTTCGCCCTGCTCGGTGTGGTCCGCGCGGACCCACACGTCCTTGCTCATCGCGCCGATGAGGCTGGAGATCGCCCCGGAGTCGGCGCTGACGGCGACCCGGCCGAGACCACCGGGCATCACCGCGTAGTCGTCCTCGTCGGCGACGGCGAAGGTGCGCAGCACGACGTGCCGCGGCTCCAGCCCGCCGGCCGTGACCACCGGTGCCGTGGACATCGTCAGCGGGTCCTGCGCGGTCCAGCGCCAGGGCTCTGCCTGGATGCGGACCGCGAGGTCGTCGCGCTCCCGGGCGCTGAGCTCCCACCCGAAGACCGATGTCGCCGAGCCGCGGGAGGTCGGCTTGACGACCATGCTCGAGAGGTGGTTGACGATGTGGCTCAGGTGCGTCGGGTCACCACCCCACCAGGTCGTCGTCGACGGGAGGATGAGGTCCTCCCCCAGGACGTGCCGGCACACCTGCGGCAGGTAGGGGATGAGCGCGGGGTTCTCCAGCACCCCGGAGGAGATCGGGTTGACGACCGAGACGTGGCCGAGGCGCGCGGCCTCGACGATGCCCGGCAACCCGAGGCGCGAGTCGCCGCGCAGGTCGAGCTGGTCGATGGCGTCGCCGTCGATCCGGCGCATGATGACGTCGACCGGGGAGAGCCCGCTCGTCGTGCGCATCCAGATCCGGCCGTCGCGACTGACGAGGTCCTCGGACTCGACGACGGGGACACCGAGCACGGTCGACTGGAGTGCCTCGTCGTAGGCGGTCTCGCTCAGCGCACCGGGGGTGAGGATGACGATGCGCGGCACGTCATCGGTCGGGGGCGCAGCGGCGGCGAGCGCCTTGTGCATCTGGAAGAAGAAGCCACGCAGTCGGGCGAGGTCGACCTCGCGGTGGAGGTCGGGCAGGACGCGGGCGATGATCCGGCGGTTGGCCATCGCGTACCCGGCCCCGCTCGGGGCCTGCGTGCGGTCGGCGAAGACCCGCCAGGAGCCGGTGCGGTCGCGGGCGAGGTCCATCGCCGGCATGACGAGCTGGCGGGGTCCGGGGACGCGGATGCCGTCCGCCTGCGGGAGCCATCCGTCGTGGCCGTAGACCGCTGCGCCGGGGAGGATCCCGTCACGCACGAGGCGCTGCTCGCCGGTGAGGTCGGTGAGGATCGCATCGAGGAGCGACGCCCGCTGGCGCACCCCCTGCTCCAGGGCGGCCCACTCCTGGGGCCCCACGGTCAGCGGGATCGGGTCGAGCTCCCAGGTGCGCGGCTCGGTCGGGACGGCTCGTCCCCCGGCGACGTCGCTGTCATCGGGCGCGACACCTGCCCCATAGGTGATGCCCTCGTCGTCGACGAAGCGGCGGGTGGCGGCGCGGGCGGCGAGCATCGCCGGGAGCCCGGTCGCCCCGATGGCCTCGGCCAGCGGCTCCGCGGCCTCGCGGACGCCGTCGAGGGTGACGATCTCGTCGATGCCCTCACTGCTGGTGACGTTCTCCCGGTACTCGTCGAGGGGAGTGGGGAGGGCGTCGGGGCCGACGGCCGGAGCGGACATGCCACGACACTAACCCGCCCCCGGTCGGGGGACGCTTTTCGCAAACATCTCTTTGCAAACATCTCTTTGCGGTCTACGCTGGTCCCATGGAACCCGTCGTCCCCGATGTCACGCAGCTCAAGGCCCTCGCCCACCCGGTGCGCATGCGCATCCTCGGTCTGCTGCGCACGCTCGGCCCGGCCACCGCCAGCCAGATCGCCCGACGTCTCGCTCTCAACTCCGGAGCCACGAGCTACCACCTGCGTCGGTTGGCCGAGCACGGCTTCATCGAGGAGGCTCCCGAGCTGGGCAACAAGCGCGAGCGGTGGTGGCGCTCCGTCAGCCAGGTGACCTCGGTCCCCGAGCGGGCCTTCGCCGATGACGAAGGGCGCGACGCCACCGACGCCTTCCACCAGATGGTCGTCGGTCAGCACTCCCGGCGCAGCCAGGCGGCAGCCGAGCGCCGTGGCGGCGAGAGCCCGCAGTGGCGCGCCGTCACCTCGATGAGCGACGCGGCGCTGGCGGTCACCGCCGCCGAGGCGAAGGCGATCCAGGAGCGCTTCGAGGCGCTCATCTGGGAGGTCCTGGCCGAGCACGGGCGCCCACCCGGCGAGATCGCCGCGGACGAGCGTCGGTTCAACGTCGTGGTCTCGACCTTCGTCGACCCGGACGAGCCGAGCTGGGAGGCCGGCCATGAGTGAGTCGGCCCACGCCCCTGTTGCGCTGCCTCCTCTTGCGGCTCGGCGGGTCTTCCTCACCCTCACGGCGACGCGGTGGCTGCCGATCGGCTTCATCGTCGGGATCATCGTCCTGTGGATGCTCGAGCGCGGCCTGACCCTCGCCCAGGCACTGAGCGCCTCCGCGGTCACCGGCCTGGTCGTCCTCGCCCTCGAGCTCCCGACCTCGGGCTTCGCCGACGCCCTGGGGCGTCGCCCGGTGCTCATCGTCGCGGCGGTGGCCAATGTCACCGCCATGCTCGCCCTGCTGCTCGCCCAGTCCTTCGCCGCCTTCGTCGTCGTCTCCGTCCTCACCGGTGTCTTCCGCGCGCTGGACTCCGGTCCGCTGGAGGCCTGGTACGTCGACACCGTCCACGCCTCGGCCCCCGGGGCCGACGTCGACCAGGACCTCTCGCGCTCCACCTCCATCCTCGGGTTGGCGATCGCCGGCGGGTCGGTCGTCTCCGGCGGCCTCGTGGCATGGCACCCGGTGGGCTCGCAGTCGGCGCTCTGGCTGCCGGTCCTCGTCTGCCTCGTCTTCTCGGTGCTGCACCTCCTCGCGGTGGTCGCCCTGCTCCGGGAACCCGTCGCACACCTCAGCGCGAGCGGCTGGTCGCGGGCCCTCTCCTCGGCGAAGGAGACCCCGGCGGTCATCGGCTCCGGCCTGGCCCTGGTGCGGGACAACCCGGTGCTGCGCGGCCTCGTGCTGCTCGAGTGCTTCTGGGCCACCGCGATGATCGGCATGGAAAACCTCACGCCGGTCCGGATGGCCGAGCTGGTCGGCGGCGAGGAGCGGGCCGGCGTCATCATGGGGCCCCTGGCGGCCGGCGCGTGGGCCGTCTTCGCCGTCGGGGCCAGGATGTCGGGGTGGATGTCCTCCCGCTGGGGCGTGGCCCGAGCGGCCATCATCGGGCGGGTCACGCACAGCCTGCTCAGCGTGGGGCTGGCGCTCGCCATGGGCCCGGTCGGGCTGGTCGTGGCGCACCTGCTCGCCTACACGGCCCACGGGATGCAGGGCCCCGCCTACCAGGCCCTGCTGCACCGCGAGGCCACGGCGGGCAACCGGGCGACCGTGCTGTCGATGGCCTCGATGTGCGCCTTCGGTGTGTCCTCCCTCATGCTGCCCCTGGCGGGCCTGCTCGCCGAGGCCAGCTCGACCCGCGTGGCGATGGCCGTCGGCGGCGCCATCGGCCTCGGCGGCGTCTGGTGCCTGCTGCCCGCCCTTCGCGCCGAGCGGTCCCGCGCACCGAGCCCTGCGCCGGCCCCGATCCCCTGAGACGAACTACTGCAGGCAGCAGTACGTATGGTCCGCCGTAGCTCGAGATGCGGCTGACGACACGAAGTACTGCCTGCAGTAGTTCATATGGACGGCGGAGGGGGGCGCTACAGGGTGCGGGAGATGAGGTCCTTCATGATCTCGTTCGTCCCGCCGTAGATCTTCTGCACCCGGGCACCGGCGTAGAGGCGCGCGATCGGGTACTCCATCATGTAGCCGTACCCGCCGAAGATCTGCAGGCAGCGGTCGATGACATCGCACTGCACGTCGGTCGTCCAGTACTTCGCCCGGGAGGCGGTCGCCGCGTCCAGCGTGCCCTCGAGGTGCAGGCCGACGCAGTAGTCGAGGAAGGTGCGCGCCGCAAGGATGTCGGTGCCGACCTCGGCGAGCGTGAAGCGCGTGTTCTGGAAGGCACCGATGGGCTTGCCGAAGGCCTCGCGCTCCTTGCTGTAGTCCAGCGCGAGATCGTAGGCCAGGCTGGCGGAGGCGACGGCCCCCACGGCGATCACCAGTCGCTCCTGCGGCAGCTGCAGCATCAGCTGGTAGAAGCCCTGGCCCTCCTCCTCGCCGAGCAGGTTGGCCGCGGGCACCCGCATGTCGGTGAAGGCGAGCTCCCGGGTGTCCTGGCCGTGCTGGCCGATCTTGTGCAGCACCCGGCCGCGCTCGAAGCCCTCGAGCCCGTCGACCTCCGCCACGATGAGCGAGATGCCCTGTGCCCCTTCGCCGCCCGTGCGCGCCACGATGACGACGAGTCCGGCGTGGGAGGAGTTGGTGATGAAGGTCTTGGACCCGTTGATGACGTAGTCGTCCCCGTCGCGCCGGGCCGTCGTGCGGATGCGCTGCAGGTCGGACCCGGTCGACGGCTCGGTCATCGCGACGGCACCGACGAGCTCTCCGGAGGCCATCTTCGGCAGCCACTTCTTCTTCTGCTCCTCGGACCCGTAGGCGAGGATGTAGTGCGCGACGATCGAGGAGTGCACCGAGTAGCCGAAGGCGTCGTCACCGCAGCGGCCCTGCTCCCACAGCACCGCCGCCTCGTGGGCGAAGCCGGCGCCCCCGCCGCCGTACTCCTCGGGGATCGAGATGCACAGCAGCCCGGCCGCACCGGCCGCCAGCCAGGTCTCCCGGTCGACCTGGTGCTGCTCGGCGAAGCGCTCCTGGTGCGGGGTCACCTCCCGCGCGAAGAAGGTCCTCGCCAGCTCGGCGACGTCGGTGACCTCGTCCTTCATCCAGGGCGAGACATAGGGCTGGGGCTGCAGGACGTCGGGCACGGGGATCCTCCTGGTGGTCAACGGGCTGGGGTCAGCGAAGGGCGGTCAGGGGGATGTCGTGCTCGTGCGCCCAGACCTGCCAGTCGGCAGCGGTGCGCTCGGCGAAGACCGCACCGAGACGCTCCCGGGTCAGGTCCTCGGGGGTGAGGCGAAGGGCGGCCAGCAGCGCCTGCGTGAAGTGCGGCTCGAGCGCGGCCAGAGCGATCTGCCCCTCGGCGGCCGCGTAGATCCCGTAGACGGGCAGCCCCCCACCGAGCAGCTGCCCGGGCACGGTCAGCCCGTGGGCGAAGGGACGCGACATGGTCTCGGCGAGGTCGGACAGGGCCACCTCCCGGCGGACCCCCTCCCCGAGGCGAGCGCGTGCGACGAGCGCCGCGGACGCTTCCGCGGCAGCGCGCTCGGAGCCGGCGAGGTCCACCACGAGGGTGGTGGGCATCCGCCCTTCGCCGAGCAGGCCGGTGCCCGCCTGGTAGGTCAGGTCGTGACCGGCGGTCTCCGCCTGCTCCCCCGGGTACCCGACGATGTCGACCTGGCAGACCTGCGGGTGCCGCTCGTGGACGCTCGCGAAGTCCAGGTCCAGGCGCCGCAGCGCCGACGGTCGGGAGCTGGTGACGAAGACGTCCACCTCCGCGAGCAGCGCGTCGACCTCGGCGCGGCCGGCCCCGGACTTCAGGTCGACCCGGCGCACCTCCTGCCCGGCGTGCAGCTCGTCGTAGTACGCCCTCGCGAACTGCTCCATCGGGTCACCGCTCGGCGGGAGCACGGTGACCACGCTCGCCCCCTGCCCGGCCAGCCGCGCGACGGCGGCCGGCCCGGGCAGGTTGATGGCGATCGAGAGGACCCGGACACCTGCCAGGGGACCCGAGGTGCCCATGACGCTCACGCGTCGTCGACGAGGGTGCCCTTGGCCGCGCGCTCGGTGAGCCAGGCGGTCGGGCGGAAGCGCTCGCCGTAGGCGTCGGCGAGCTCGTGGGCCCGGGCGACGAAGCCGGCCAGCCCGCCCTCGTAGTTCGTCATGAAGGTCGCCGGCCCACCGGTGTGCGGCGGGAAGCCGATACCGAAGATGCCACCGATGTTCGCGGACACGGTGTCCTTGAGGACCCCGTCCTCGAAGCACTTGGCCGTCTCCAGCGCCATCTGGAAGAGGTAGCGGTCCTGCAGGTCACGAAGGGGGATCTGCGTCCCCGTCGCCCAGCGCTCACGCAGCTCGGGCCAGAGCACCTTGGGCTGGCCCTGCGGGTAGTCGTACATCCCCGCACCGGCGGCCCGGCCCTTGCGGCCGAGCCCGACCATCGTGTCGATGAGCTCCTCGCCCGGGCCCTTGTCGAGGGTGACGCCCTCCGCGGCGGCGGCCTTGTCGGCCTCGGCCCGGATGTGCTGGGTCAGCGTCAGGGAGACCTCGTCGAGCATCGCCAGCGGCGGGGCCGGGAAACCGGCCATCGTCGCGGCGCGCTCGATCGTCATCGGGTCGATGCCCTCGGCGAGCGCGACCGCACCCTCGAGGATCAGCGTGCCGAAGACCCGGCTGGTGTAGAAGCCGCGGCCGTCGCCGACGACGATCGGGATCTTGCGGATCTGCTGGACGATGTCGACGGCACGGGCGACCGCCTCGTCGGAGGTCTTCTCGCCGCGGATGATCTCCACGAGCTGCATCTTGTCCACGGGGGAGAAGAAGTGCAGGCCGATGAAGTCCGCCGGACGCGAGGAGAAGCCCTGCAGGCTGCTGATCGGCAGGGTCGAGGTGTTGGAGCACAGGAGCGTCTCCGGGCCGACCACTGCCTCGACCTCGGCGAAGACCTTCTCCTTGAGGTCGTAGTCCTCGAAGACGGCCTCGATGACGACGTCGACACCGGCGAGGTCGGCAGCATCGGCGGTCGGGGTGATCCGGTCCAGGACGAGCCGGGCCTTCTCCTCCGACATCTTGCCGCGCTCGACGCGCTGGGTGAGCAGCTTCTCCGAGTAGCCCTTGCCCTTCGCCGCGCCCTCGGCGGAGACGTCCTTGAGGACGACGTCGATGCCGGCCATGGCGGCGGAGTAGGCGATCCCCGCGCCCATCATCCCGGCGCCGAGGATGCCGACCCGGCCGACCGTGCTCTTCTCGACGCCCTCGGGACGCAGCGACCCACCGCTGATGGCCTGCAGGTCGAAGAAGAAGGCCTGGATCATCGCCGTCGACTCACGACCGGCGGCGAGCTCGGTGATGTAGCGCGACTCGATGCGGCTGGCGGTGTCGAAGTCCACCTGCGAGCCCTCGACGGCGGCCGACATGATCGCCCGGGGCGACTTCGTCGGGGCGCCCTTGAGCTGCTTGCGCAGGTTGGCGGGGAAGGCCGGGAGGTTCATGGCGAACTTCGGCACGGCCGGGGTGCCACCGGGGATCTTGAATCCCTTGACGTCCCACGGCTTCACGGCCGCGTTCTCGTCGTCGGCGTGCTCCCGGATCCACGTCTTGGCGGCGGGGACGAGCTCCTCGCGGGTCGCGACGAGCTGGTCGATGACGCCCTTCTCGTGCGCGGCCGCGGGGGTGCGCTGCTGACCCTGCAGCAACCAGCCCATGAGGGCCTCCTGGATGCCGAGCATCCGCACCAGACGGGTGACCCCGCCACCGCCGGGGAGCAGGCCGAGGGTGACCTCGGGGAGCCCCAGCTTGATCTTGGGGTCGTCCACGGCGATGCGGTGGTGGGTCGCGAGGGCCAGCTCGAGGCCTCCGCCGAGGGCGGCGCCGTTGATCGCGGCCACGACCGGCTTGCCGAGCTGCTCCAGGCGGCGCAGCTGCGACTTGATGCCCTCGATGCCCTCGAAGAACTCGCCCGCGGTCTCCGGGGTCGTGCTCTGCAGGTCCGTGAGGTTGCCGCCGGCGAAGAAGGTCTTCTTCGCGGAGGCGAGCACCACACCGGTGATCTGGTCGCGCTCGGACTCCAGCCGCTCGACCGTCTCACCCATCGCCTGCGTGTAGGTGGCGTTCATCGTGTTGGCGCCCGCGTTGGGGTCGTCCATCGTCAGGGTGACGATGCCCTCGCCGTCTCGTTCGTAACGGATCATGTTCTCGCTCATGGTTGTCTCAGTCCTATCCGCTGGTTCAGACGCGCTCGACGATGGTGGCAATGCCCATGCCGCCGCCGATGCAGAGGGTGGCGATGCCGCGCTCGAGGTCGCGGCGCTCGAGCTCGTCGACGAGGGTGCCGAGGATCATCGCGCCGGTCGCACCGAGCGGGTGGCCCATGGCGATCGCGCCACCGTTGACGTTGGTCTGCTCCTCGTTCCAGCCCATCTCCCGCATGAGCTTCAGGGCGACCGCGGCGAAGGCCTCGTTGATCTCGACGAGGTCGATGTCCTTCGCGGTCATCCCCGCACGGTCGAGCGCCTTGCGGCAGGCCGGCGCCGGGCCGGTGAGCATGATCGTCGGCTCGCTGCCGACGACTCCGGTGGAGACGATGCGGGCGCGGGGGGTCAGGCCCATCTCCTGGCCGACGCGCTCGTTGCCGATGAGCATCAGCGCGGCACCGTCGACGATGCCGGACGAGTTGCCGGCGTGGTGGACGTGGTTGATCTGGTCGACGGAGTGGTACTTCTCCGTGGCGACGAAGTCGAAGCCACCCTGCTCGCCGATCCCCGCGAAGGACGGCTTGAGACCGCTGAGCGCGTCCGCGCTCGTGCCGGCACGGATCGTCTCGTCCCGGGCGAGGATGGTGATGCCGTTGGCGTCCTTGACCGGGACGACGGACCGATCGAAGTACCCGTTGTCCCACGCGGCGGCGGCGCGCTGGTGCGACTGGGCGGCGAAGCGGTCGACCTCGGCGCGGTCGTAGCCCTCGAGGGTGGCGATGAGGTCGGCGCCGATGCCCTGCGGGACGAAGCCGGTCTCGAGCGCGGTGGCCGGGTCCATGGCCCAGGCGCCGCCATCGCTGGCCATCGGCACACGGGACATCGACTCGACCCCACCGGCGAGGAAGAGGTCCTCGAAGCCGGAGCGCACCCGGGCGGCGACCTGGTTGATCGACTCGAGGCCGGAGCCGCAGAAGCGGTTGAGCTGCACGCCGGCCACCGGCTCGGGGTAGCCGGCCTTGAGCGCGGCGATGCGCGGCAGGACGGCTCCTTGGTCGCCGACCGGGGTGACGATGCCCATGACGAGGTCGTCGATCCGGGCGGCGTCGAGGCCGGGATTGCGCTCACGCACGGCGTCGAGGAGTCCGACGGTCAGGTCGATCGGCTTGACCTCGTGGAGGGAGCCGGACGACTTCCCCTTCCCGCGGGGGGTACGGAGGGCGTCATAGATGACGGCCTGGGGCTGCTCGGGCATGGACCGGCTCCTTCGTGGATGAGCATGTGCGCGATTCATCGTGAACCCTACGCATCCGCTGAACACTTGTGCAATGGTGTGTGTGGTTGTTCACGACGAGAGCGAAGGGAGGTCCCCGTGAGTTCACCCGAGGCAGTGGTCCCCGAGTCCCGCGAGCGGATCCGTTCGGCCGCACTGGCGCTCTTCGCCTCCCAGGGCGTCGGCGCGACGAGCCTGCGCGAGGTGGCCCGCGAGGCCGGGGTGACCCCGGGGCTCGTCGGGCACCACTTCGGCAGCAAGGCGGGGCTGCACACCGCGGTCGACGACCACGTCGTGGCCCTCTTCCGGGACGCGCTGGAGTCGGTCCCGCTCGAGGGCGTGCCCGAGGAGGTCGTCGCGGCCCGGGACCGGGCCATCACCCGGATGCTCGAGGACCACCCCGACGCCCTGGGCTACCTGCGCCGGGCGGTCCTCACGCCCGAGCCGGGCGTGGGACACCTGGCCCGGGGTCTCGTCGAGGAGACGATCCGCCAGGCCACGCAGCTGCGCGAGCGGGGCATCGCGCGCAGCCGCTACCCGGTCGCCGAGCAGGCCGTCGCCGAGCTGGTGCGCCAGCTGGGCAACCGGATGTTCCAGCCGATGCTCGACCACCTGTGGAAGGTGGCCGGCGCCGAGACCACCCCACCGACCGTGCGGGTCGGCTTTCGCCGCGACGGGGACTGACCCCCTTCGCGGGCCCGAGGATCACCCTCTGGGATCGGCGTTCTCCGGGCAGGTGCACCAGTTGTCGGCCGGGATCTGGGCCCGGACATCGGCCACGTGCTCACCGCACCCGGTCCACGTCGTCTTCCCGCAGATCTGGCACTGGGCCGGCTGGCACATCGTCATCACTCCTTGGTGTCGGCTCGGGACCAGCGTAGGCGCTGGCCCGACGGACCATGATGGTCGACATGACACGCGACGACGCCGGCAGCCACCAACTCACGCTGACGATCGGGCGGGAGGAGCTGCGCATCAGGGGCGTCTACGAGACGCTCTCGATCGTCAACGACTTCCTCGCGGGGGTGCTCTTCCTCGTCGGCAGCATCCTCTTCTTCTGGGAGTCGACGATGGTCACCGCCACCTGGCTCTTCGTCCTCGGGTCCGTGCTCTTCGTCGGGCGGCCGACGATTCGCCTGACCCGACGCGTTCACCTCGCGCGGGTGGCTGCCACCCCCTCGACCGAGACCGCACGGGACTTCTGACCCGACCGGGCGCAGTAAGGTCACCCCATGGCTGAGCGCACCACCTACCTCCTCGTCGATGGCGAGAACATCGACGCGACCCTCGGGGTCTCCGTGCTCGGCCGCCGGCCGCAGCCCGAGGAGAGGCCCCGGTGGAACACCCTCCTGGAGTACACCGAGGCCGCGTGGGACCAGCCGGTCAAGGGTCTGTTCTTCCTCGCCGTCGCCGGTGACCTGCCGGCCTCCTTCGTCCAGGCCCTGCTCGCGATGGGTTACCGCCCGGTCCCCCTGAGCGGCGACGGCAAGGTCGTCGACATCGCCATCCAGCGCACGGCCCAGGCGCTCGTCGAGCGCGACGCCGACGTCATGCTCGTCAGCCACGACAACGACTTCGCCCCGCAGATGGAGGCCCTCGCGCAGGACGAGGGCCGCCGGGTGGGTGTCGTCGGCTTCGGCGAGTTCATGGCGGGCGGCCTGCGCCAGATCGAGGGGATGGAGTTCTTCGATCTCGAGTACGACGTCTCCGCCTTCCGCAGCCGTCTGCCGCGCGTCCGCGTGATCTCCATCGACGAGTTCGACCCGCTCGAGTTCATCTGAGGCACGAAGGGGGGCCACGCCCCTCCTTCCGGTGCTCACCCGGTGGGCATCAGGACCTGTCGACCCAGTCCGCGTAGAAGTCGGGCATCTGCGAGGTCCGGCTCGTGAAGTCGGGGTCCCGCTTGTCGAGGAAGGCCGCGACCCCCTCCTTCCCGTCGCCGATGCTCGTGTGGAACATCGCCAGTGAGTCGACCCGGTGGGCCTCCACGGGGTGATCCTGGGCGGCGTTGCGGCGCAGCATCTGTCGGGCGAGGGCCACCGCGACGGGGGACCTCCCCTTCGTCCATCGGTCGGCGAGCGCCCGAGCGGCGCCGATCAGGTCGTCCGGCTCGTGCGGACCGGTGGCCAGGTCGGCGGCGACCGTCGCACCCGCATCGAGGATGTCGGCCGACAGGACGAGGTCGAGGGCGGCGGGCAGCCCGACGATCCGCGGCAGGAACCAGCTCGAGGCCGCCTCCGGGACGATGCCGATGCGCCCGAAGACCAGGCCGAAGCGGGCCTTCGTCGAGACGAGGCGCGCGTCCATCGCCAGCGTCATCGTCGCGCCGATGCCCACGGCGGGTCCGTTGATCGCCGCGATGACCGGCTTGCGGCAGTCGTGGATCGCCAGGGTGACCCGGCCGCCGGTGTCCCGCACCCCGCCCAGCGACTCGTCGTCGAGGTCCCCCATGTCCGCCAGGCCGGGGTCCCTCGACTCGTCGAGACCGAAGACGTTGCCGTCCGCGGTCAGGTCCATCCCCGCGCAGAAGGCCCGTCCGGCTCCGGTGACGATGACCGCACGCACGGAGTCGTCGTCGTTGACCCGGCGGAAGGTGGCCTCGAGCTCGTCGGCCATCTCGACGGTGAAGGAGTTGAGATCCTCGGGTCGGTCGAGGGTCACGGTGAGGATGCCGTCGTCGAGGGCGTGGCTGATCGTCGTGTACGTCATGGCACGACTCTGCCTCACGCGTCGGTGGTTCGGTCACGCGATGGCCGACATCCATGTCACGGTGGGCCGATGGACATGAGCTATTTCTGGACCGGCTGGTCGCCCATCTGGCACACCCTGCTGATGGGAACGGTCGGCTATCTGAGCCTGGTCATCCTGCTGCGCGGGACCGGGCCGCGCACGATGGCCAAGATGACCCCGTTGGACTTCGTCATCGGGGTGACGCTCGGCTCGGCATTCGGTCGCGTGCTCACCGCGGTGAAGGTCTCCCTCGCGCAGGCACTCGTCGCCCTGGTGCTGCTCGTCCTCGTGCAGTGGGTGCTCGCCGCCGCCCGCGCCCGGTGGCGGTTCATGCGCCGGCTGCTCGACTCACCGCCGGTGCTGCTCTACTACGACGGCGAGCTGCAGCGTCCCGCCCTGCGCAAGCACCGGCTGACCGAGGTCGACGTCCACACCGCCGCCCGCCAGTCCGGCCACGGATCGCTGGCCGACCTCCAGGCGGTGGTCCTGCACCAGGACGGTTCGCTCGGCGTCATCGCACGGAGCGCGATGGGCGATGGTTCCAGCCTGTTGCCTTTCATCGAGCGCCATGGGGACGACTCGCTCGAGCCGGACCGGCCAGGGCAGGGGTGATCGCCGGCGGATGAACCCGAGCCACGCCCGGTGGGCGGGTCAGGAGCCGTGCGCCTCCACCGACAGCGGCTGCCACTCGTTCCACGTGGCCAGGCGCGACTCGTAGTCCGCGGTCGCGATCCGCAGCGGCGCCTCGCCGAAGAACACCCGCAGCGGGGGCTGCTCGGCGTCGACGATCCGCAGGATCGGCTCACGGGTCGCAGTGGGGTCGCCGGGGCTCGCGGCCGACGGGCGGCTCTTGGCCGCCTCGCGGACGTCCGCGTAGGCCGGGTTCTCGACGCTGCGGACGGCGGAGGGCCCGGACCAGTCGGTGGCGTACGCCCCCGGCTCGACCAGGGTGACGTGGATGCCGAATCCGGCGACCTCCTGGGCCAACGACTGGGAGAGTCCCTCCAGCGCCCACTTGGACGCGTGGTAGGCACCGACGGTCGCGAAGGCGCTGATGCCACCGATGCTCGACACCTGGATGATGTGGCCCGACCCCTGCGCGCGCAGGATCGGAAGGGCCGCCTGGGTCACCCACACCGCGCCGAAGAGGTTGACCTCCATCTGGCTGCGCAGCTCGTCCTCGGTGAGCTCCTCGACCATGCCGAAGTGCCCGTACCCGGCGTTGTTGACCACCACGTCCAGCCGCCCGAAGTGCGCGGCCGCCCGCTCGACGGCCGCCCGGTCGGCCTCCCGGTCGGTGACATCGAGCTGCAGCGGCAGGACGTCGTCACCGTAGGTCTCGACGAGGGCGTCCAGCGTCTCGGGGTTGCGTGCGGTGGCGGCCACCCGATCGCCCCGCTCCAGCGCTGCCAGCGCCCACTCACGTCCGAATCCCCTGGATGCGCCGGTGATGAACCAGACCTTGCTCACGTGGACCACTCCTCGTCGATCGTCCGGGCGTCGTCTGGACACTCGGTCGCCTGACTGCCGTGACCGGGTCCGCACGCCCCCGGCCATCCTCCTCCACCGCGTCACGATCGTCACCCGGACCGGTCCGGGGTCGAGGCCGCGACGAGCTCGGCCGACGGACCGTGGAATAGCACCGGCGGCACTCGACGCTGACCCATGCATGACTGTTCCGACGCTGAAGCTCAACGACACCACCACCATCCCGCAGCTCGGTTTCGGGGTCTTCCAGATCCCGGCCGAGGACACCAAGCAGGCGGTGCTGGAGGCCCTGGAGGCCGGCTACCGGCACATCGACACGGCTCAGATGTACGGCAACGAAGGGGGCGTGGGCGAGGCCATCGCCGAGTCCGGGCTGGCCCGCGAGGACCTCTTCGTCACCACCAAGCTGAACAACAACAACCACCGCCCCGAGGACGCCAAGCGCTCCCTGCGCGAGTCGCTGGAGCAGCTCGGTCTCGAGCGCGTCGACCTCTTCCTCATCCACTGGCCGATGCCGGGGGTCTACGACGGGGACTTCGTCTCCACGTGGCG
Organism: Janibacter sp. GS2; assembly: GCF_051200835.1. Classification (GTDB taxonomy): domain Bacteria; phylum Actinomycetota; class Actinomycetes; order Actinomycetales; family Dermatophilaceae; genus Janibacter. Next base: position 622,416 of record NZ_CP195161.1, on the reverse strand, counting down.
GGCCCTGCTGGAGCTGCGTGAGGCCGGTTTGACCACCTCGGTGGGGGTCTCGAACTTCCAGCCGCACCACCTGGACCGGATCGTCTCCGAGACCGGGGAGGCCCCGGCGGTCAACCAGATCGAGGTGCACCCCTACTTCACCAACGACGAGGCCCGCGAGGCCACCCGCCGACACGGGGCCGAGGTCGAGTCGTGGTCCCCGATCGCGCAGGGCGCCGTCCTCGACGACCCGGTCCTCGTCGGCATCGCCGGCGCCGTCGGGCGCACGCCCGCCCAGGTCGTCCTGCGCTGGCACCTGCAGCGCGGCGACATCATCTTCCCCAAGTCGGTGACCCCGGGGCGCATCCAGCAGAACTTCGCGATCTTCGACTTCGAGCTGAGCGAGGAGCAGATGACCTCGGTCAGCGACCTGGACAAGGGTGAGGCAGGGCGTCGGGGACCGAACCCGGACGAGATGAACATCCTGCCCGACTGATCTCGTCCTGAGACGACGAAACCCCCGCCGTGGAGCCTCCACGGCGGGGGTTTCGTGAACCCGGCGGTTCACATTCCGTGAACCACTGTCGTGCGTGTGCGCGAGGGGGGATTTGAACCCCCACGCCCTTTCGGACACTGGCACCTGAAGCCAGCGCGTCTGCCATTCCGCCACTCGCGCAAGAGTGGTGCCCACGAGCCTCACGGCGCGCAAGCCGTCCCATTGTGCCCCACGACCGGCCCGATCCCCAAAGCAGGGTCAACTCCCTTCGCCCACCGCGACGTGCTGGTGCGCCAGGCGGCGGAGCGGGAAGGGCGCCGGGTCCACGAGCACCGTGCCGAGACCCACCTGGCGGACCGCGCCCTCGGGGTCCTGCGGGACGGAGCACACATCGATGCGAGCGCACCATCGAGGCCACCCGCCGCGGCCGGTGGGCCCGCGAGCGCCTGGGGTCCACCGCCGCCTGAGCACGTTCCCGACCTCCCCTTCAGCGCTCCACCAGCCTGCGCCGTTAGGATCGCCGAACCCATGTCCATGGGTTGACGCGCGACCCAGCGAAGGGAGAAGCACGACCGTGAGCCTTTTCGAGCGCATGGAGCGCAAGCTCGAGCGCACCGTCAACGGTGTCTTCGCCCGCGCCTTCCGCGCCGAGGTGCAGCCGCTCGAGCTCGCCTCCGCGTTGCGGCGTGCCATGGATGATCGAGCGACCCTGCTCGGCCGGGGGCGCACGATCGTGCCCAACCTCTTCACCATCGAGCTCGCACCGAGCGACTACGAGCGGCTCACCGAGTTCGACCAGGAGCTCGAGGACGAGCTCGTCGCGGCGGCCCAGGAGCACGCCGAGTCCCAGCGCTACCAGCCCGGCGGCCCGCTGCAGGTCCTCTTCGACGAGGACGACGAGCTGGAGACGGGCGTCTTCCGTGTGCGTCCGGCCACCGCCCGCCAGCGGGCGGAGCGCGTCGAGCAGGTCCGCGCCTACTCCGAGGAGCAGTCCGGCGACGACGACGCCTACGACGAGTACTCCGGGGGCTGGGACCTCGCCGACTGGGACGCCGACCCGGAGTCCGGGGCCTCGGAGCGCACCGTCCGGCGCGCCCCGTCGACGCCCCCTCCGCCGCGATCTGCCCCGACGCCCCGCGCACCCGCCGAGGAGGCCGCCACCGCGGTGCACCGCGCCGAGCCACCGCAGGCCACCCCCACCCCGCAGTCCGTGCACGATCGCCCCTGGCTCGAGGTCGAGGGCGAGCGGTACCCGCTCATCGCGGCGATGACCGTGCTCGGCCGGGACGAGAGCGCCGACGTCGTGCTCGACGACCCGGGCATCTCCCGCCGGCACTGCGAGGTCCGCGTCACCCAGGACGGACCACGCGCGGTCAGCCACCTGCGTGACCTCCGCTCGACCAACGGGACCTTCGTCAACGGCGAGCCCACCGAC